>JANNPN010000051.1:0-54123 GCA_031400185.1 Polyangiaceae bacterium | reverse complement strand
GCCACGCCGCCGACGCCGCTCAGCAGCACGAACAGCAGCAGCAGCCGTACGCGCCTGCGCCAGAGATAGCGGAGCAGGTCGCCGACGGTCGGCGGCACCGCATCGTACGGTTCGGCGAGCGGAAATCCTCCTCGTTCGTGCGTTCGGGCCGCGCGGGCTTCGTCCGTCATCTCGGAGGGTTCCTCCTTCGCGTTGCTCGCGACGCGGCCTCGCTACAACGAAGCATCGTCCGCGACAACCGATGGCGCGGCGACACCCGACGCGACGGCGCCCTGCGGGGCCGGCATCTCGAGCGGGCAGGGTTGATCGATGAAGGTGCGGTGCCAGAGCTCGAGCATCAGCAGGCTCCACAGCCGGTGATGGCGGAAGGCCCGGCCGCTGGCGTGCTCGTCGAGGAGCTTTCGGAGGGCCTCGGGGCGGAAGTAGCCGCGCGCGAGCGCGCGACGGTCGAGGAGGACGTCGTATGTCATCTCGCGCAGCTCGCCGCGCAGCCAGTGGTCGATCGGTACGCCGAATCCCATCTTCTTGCGGCGCAGGACCGTCTCAGGGAGGACGCCCCCCATGATGCGCTTCAGGAGGTGCTTCTGCACGAGGCCGCGCAGCTTCATCCGGCGCGGCAGGCGCGCCGCGAACTCGACGACGCGATGGTCGAGCAGCGGCGAGCGCACCTCGAGCGAGGACGCCATGCTCGCGATGTCCATCTTCACCAGCAGGTCGTCGGGGAGGAACAGCTGCAGATCCGCGTCGAGGGTCGCCTCGACGAAGTCGCGGGCATCCGATCGCGCGTAGGCCTCCGCGAGGACGCCCAGCGAGTCGACCGCCGCGACCTGTGCCGCGAACTCGCCGGTGTAGAGCGCCGCCTTGCTGGCGTGGTCGAAGACGAAGAGCCAGCGGGCGTAGCGCGGCACGGGTGCCAGCGGCAGGCCGTCGAGGAAGCGGCCGAGGCGGTAGATCGCGGACTTCGGCGAACCGAGCGGCGCGAGCGCGTGCACGCCGCGGGTCATGGCCGCGCGGAGCGCGGCCGGCAGGACATCGAGGCGTCCGGCGATGGCCGCCGCGAGGTAGCGATCGTAGCCCGCGAACAGCTCGTCGCCTCCGTCGCCCCCGAGGGCCACCGTGACCGACCGTCGCGCCATCGCGCAGAGATGGAACGACGGAAGCGCCGAGGAGTCGGCATAGGGCTCGTTGTAGTGCCACACGAGACGCGGCACGGACGCGGCGGCGTCCGGCTTGATGACGACCTCATGGTGCTCGGTCGCGAAGCGCTCGGCGACCTGGCGCGCGTACGCGAGCTCGTCGTAGTCCGGATGGTCGAAACCGACGGAGAAGGTCCGGACCGTGCCGGACGTCGCGCGCCGCATCAGTGCGACGATCAGGCTCGAGTCGAGCCCTCCCGAAAGGAAGGCGCCGACCGGCACGTCGCTGATCATGCGCAGGCGTACCGACTCCTCCAGCAGGGCGAGCAGCTCGTCGGCGAGGTCGTCCTCGCGCGCGGCGTGCTTGGGCGCGTAGCGCAGCGACCAGTATCGTCGCACGTCGAGGCGTCCGTCCGTCACCGTCAAGTAATGGGCGGGCGGCAGCTTCCGCATGCCGCGGAAGGCGGCGAACGGGCTCGGGACGTAGCCGTACGTCAAGTAGTGATGGATCGCGATCGGGTCGACCTCGGCCCGGACGGCGGGATCCTGCAGGATCGCCTTCGGCTCGGAGCCGAACGTGAACGCCCGCGCGTCGTGGCGATAGAAGAGCGGCTTCTTGCCGAGCCGGTCGCGCGCCGCGAAGAGCGTACGCCGCGGTGCATCCCACAGCGCGAACGCGAACATGCCGCGGAGATCCTCGAGCAGCGCCGGACCCTTCTCCTCGTAGAGGTGGAGGATCGTCTCGGTGTCGGCGTCCGAGCGGAAGACGTGGCCCTGCGCGCGCAGCCCGTCGCGCAGCTCGCGAAAGTTGTAGATCTCGCCGTTGAAGACGATCCGGAGCGAGCCGTCCTCGTTGGTCATGGGCATGTGGGCGCGGTCCGAGAGGTCGAGCACGGCGAGCCGGCGCGAGCCGAGACCGACCGCTCCCTCGCTCCAGACGCCCTCGTCGTCCGGGCCGCGGTGGCGCAGCGTATGGGTCATCCGGCCGATCAGCGCGGGATCGACCGGACGCGACGGGTCGTGGAACAGCTGACCGGCGATGCCGCACATGCGAGCCTGCGCTCTTACGGGGACGGCCCCGCGGGATCAACTCACCACGGCGCGCAGGAGCGCCGCGAGACGCGGCGCCAGCGCGTGCACGCTGAACCGCGACTCGACCACGGCGCGGCCTCGGGCGCCGAGCTCATCGGCGCGTCGCGGTTGGCGGAGGAGCGTGTCGAGCGCGCCCACCCAGTCGTCGTCGGACAGCGCGCCGAAGCCCACCTCGCCGCAGGCCAGCACGTCGCGGTTCGCTCCGACCGGTGAGACCACGACCGGACGACCGCACGCCATGGAGAGCAGCATCTTCAGGCTGCATTTGCCGCGCGCGGCGATCGAGTCGTCGAGCGGCATGAGGCCGACCGTCATCCCCTGGATCGCTCCGACCTCGGTCTTTGCCGACCACGGGACGAACTCGACGCGACCACGGAGCGAAGGCAGGTCGGGCGCCCGGTCGCACACCACGCGCAAGGTCGCCCGGGGATGGAGACGGAGAACCTCACCGAGCGGCCGTTCGATGGACTCGAGGTACGGAAGCGTGCTGCCAGTCCCGCTCCAGCCGACGATTGGAGCGTCTTCGCAGGGGCGGACCGGACCGGGCAGAAAGCGATCGGTGTCCACCGCCGTCGGCACCAGCTCGACGCGGTCGTGCACGCGCGCGAAGTGGTCGGCGAGGAAGCCGTTGCCGCAGAGCACGAGATCGCAGCGCCGCGCGAGGCGACGGGCGAAGTTCTCACCTCCGTAGACCCAGATCGCGTCGTCGACGTCGAGGATGCGCGGTCGCGCGGTGAGCGGCTCGAGCGTGACCGTGGTCGAGAGAAACTCGCGTTGGAGCAGGGTCACGGCGACGCGGCGTGCCCGCGCGAGATCGACGAGGCGCGACAACAGATTTCGCACCACCCAGAGCGCGCGTCGCGAACGCTCCGGCGGCGGGTAGGCCCCCGCCCGCGATGGCAGTTCCAGGACGTCGATGCCTGCGGCGCGCAGCGCCGGCACGTACTGGCGGACGCGGAAGCGAGCGCTCGGGACGTCGGCCCCGCCGGTGAACGCGGCGACCGCGAGCGGCGCAGGCGCGACGGGATCAGTGCTGGCCAACGGTCGACTCCTCCCCGATACGCTTCGTTCGCCGTCGGGATCGGCGGCCTGTGCTGCCATTCAGCGGCCGCACGTGCGACTATGCCACGGTGGTGGGGAGGCCTGTGGTAGCACGAGTGCGAGGCTCCGACAGAATCGGACGGATGTCACGTTGCGACGGAGCGGCGACCGGGCTCACGGCGGTCGCGCTGTGCGCGCTCGTCGCAATGGCGATCGCCGGCTGCGCCAAAGCCGCCGTGGCGACGAACGGGGCCGCGAGCCAAGCCACACCGGGCCCGATGCTGCCGCGATTCACGCGGGTCGGCATGGGACCAGGAGCTCCGTGCTACGGCGCCGGAACTCTGCCCCCGGCGTGGGGCGACTACGACGGCGACGGCGATCTCGACCTCCCGCTGTATCGCAACGAGGGCGACGGCACGTTCTCCGAGATACCGGGCTTTCGCGACCTGCTCGCAGGCGGAAACTACCACGGTGCCGCATGGGCGGATTACGACAACGACGGCGATCTCGACCTGACCATCCTGCCGTACGGACCGGCGTCGATCCTGCTCTTGCAGAACCAGGGTGACGGCAGGTTCGTCGACGTCGCCCCCTCCCTCGGGATGGCCATCCCGGGCCACGGCGAGACGGCCGCATGGGGCGATTACGATGGCGACGGCGACGTCGACCTCTTCGCTCCGTTCTACTCGCACGTTGCGCCGTTCCGGTCCTTCCTCTTCCAGAACGACGGCGACGGCACGTTCACCGAGGTCGGCGAGAACGCCGGCGTCGCGCTCCGGAACATTCCCGAGCTCCTGCGGCCCGAAGGAGCCCACTGGGCCGACTGGAATGGGGACGGGCGACTCGACCTGTACTGCGCATGGCATCTCTTCGTGAATCACGGAGGAGGTCGCTTCATCGACGTCCGCACGGACGTCGGGCTGCCGCAGCTCTTCGACGAAGGATCGATGTTCGTGGACTACGACAACGACGGCGATCTCGACCTGTGGCTGCGCGCGCTCGAGGGCGGAATGCTTTTTCGGAACGACGGCGGTGCGATGGTTGACGTCACGGCCGCCGCCGGCATCCCCGCCCTCCCGTTCATGTGGGGCGACAGCTGGGCCGACGTGGATCACAACGGGTTCCTCGACCTCCTCGTCATGCGAAAGTCGGCGCCGGGACTTCTGTTGCTCAACCAGGCCGACGGGACCTTCGCCGAGGACCTCGCCTTCACGGCACTCGACCTGAAATCCGACAACTCGGCCTGGGGTGACTACGACGGCGACGGCGATCTCGACCTGATCACCGGCGCACATTGCCACGACATCTACCGCAACGAGCTCGAAGCTTTGCCCGGGTTTGCCGACTCCTTCCTGCGCGTGGCCGCCGTCGACGAACGAGGACTCCAGAACCAGCATGGCGCGACCGTCCGACTGCGGCAGGTCGTCCCGTCCGGACTCGGTGTCCAGACGCGCGTCGTCGACGGCGGCTCAGGCTATCTCAGCCAGGGCCAGTACGACACCCATTTCGGAGTGGCTGCCGACGCCGTCCATGCGTTGGAGGTTCAGTTTCCGTCCGCAGACGCGCCGGTGTCGGTGGGTCCCTCCGACAATCCGGCCCTCGGCGCGATCACGCCGCGCGCGCTTCGGTCCAAGAAGGTCACGGTGCGCCGCGACGGCTGGGTGCTACTCGACGGCAACGCGTGGGGTCCGCCGCCTGCGAACCTCCTCGCGAACGGTGCCCTGGAGCTGGACGAGAACGCCGACGGCATTCCCGACGGCTGGAAGCGCTCGGGAACCGGGCGCGTGCTCCACGAATGCGCACCGGACGCGCGCCACGACGGTCGATGCGGGGTTCGTTTCCGCGGTCGTTGGGTGCGCTCGGCCGCTGCTCTGCAGCAGACCGTCGCCAGAAGCGACGGGAAACCGGGCGACAGGCTCACCCTCGGCTTCTGGGCGCGGGGATACGCGCTGCCGAGCTCGGCCGACATCGCGCTCGAGATGAGGCTCACGTACGGCGGTGCGGTGACCGATCGCTTCTCGACGAAGCTCCGCAGCGACAGCTTCCCGTTCGAGGGGCGGGCCGGCTCGCTCGTCGCGACCATCCCGTACGACGCGATCGAGGTGCAGCTGTCGTTCCACTCGCCGGCGGGTTGGGTTGCGTTCGACGACGTCGTCGTGACCGTCAACGAGCCGCGCTAGCCGGCCAGCGCGGGGGCCAGCGCGTGTTCGTTGGCGCGGATCCAGACGAACACGTCGGAGACGACCGTTTCCACGCTGCGCTTCGGCGTCCAGCCGGTCTCGGCCGTCACCCGCGCATGATCGGTCACGAAAACGGGAATATCTGCGGGCCGCCGTTCCGTCACGGCGGTGATCGGGATCTCGCGCCCGGAAAAGCGGCGACACAGGCTGGTCAGCTCCAGCAGCGATACCGCGTTGTCGCGCCCCCCGCCGACGGTGAACGTCCGTCCGCGCAAGGTCTCGAAGAGGGAGATCTGCAGGCGCAGCAGGTCGCAGAGATCGTGCACGTGGAGAACGTCTCGCACTTGCTTCCCGCTGCCCCCGTACCCGACGTACGACAGCGGGCCGCCGAAGAAGTGCCGCGCCGCCCACAGCACCACGACCCCTTGGTCCACCTTCCCCATCTGCCACGGGCCCGCCAGGATTCCACAGCGGTTGATCACCGCCTGGAGCCCATGGGCATAGGCGTACTCCTCGATGAACATCTCGGAGGCGAGCTTGGTGGCGCCGTAAATCGAGCGCGCCCCGCCGAGGGGGAAATCTTCCGCGATGCCGTTCGCCGACGCGCCCACGACCGCCTGGTCCTCGCGCAACTCGAAGCGCGTCGCCGCTTCGAAGAAGCGCAGGGCCGAGAGCGCATGGATCGGGTACACACGACTGGTCGACAAGAACAGCATCCCGGTGCCGTGGGCTCGGCAGTACTCGAGAAGATGGAGGGTCCCCACCAGATTGGTCTGGAGAACGTAAGAAGGTGACGAATCGAATCCGGCCAACACCGAGGGCTCCGCCGAACACTCGACGAGGAGCTCCGCGGCCTCCAGCGAGCGGAGATCCTCGGGACTGCGGACGTCGCCGTGGATGAAGTCGACGCCGGCCTCGCGAAGGCGGGGAAGGTTGAGCTCGGAACCCCGCCTCCTCAGATTGTCCAGTGCCACCACGCGGCAGCCGGGATCGCGGCGCTTCAGGTCGATGGCGACGCTCGAACCCACGAACCCGGCGCCGCCGGTCACGAGGACGCTCCGGGGCTTCACTGCGGTCCGTCTCCCGCTTTCTCCGCCACGATCACGAACTGCTTGCCCAGCACCTTCCACAGCAGCGGGACACGCAGGTACCAGCGGACCAGCAACGGGTGCTGGGGCACGCGGCTCTTGGTCGTGTAGGGGAGGAAGCGCGGGAAGACCGTGTGCAGGCGGAAACCGCTGGTCTGCAGCACCTCCGCGCAGCTGCGCTCGGTCAGCGGCAGGATGTGATCGAAGAAATCCCAGTAGGCCCCGCCCACGTAGCGGATGTTCGGCTGCAACAGGATGAAGCGGCCGCCCGGCTTCAGCTTGCGATGGACCTGGCGGACCACCCGCCGCAGTTCCTCCTTGCTGGCGAGGTGCTCGAAGAGATTGGACTCGAAGGCGACGTCCACCGATTCGTCCTCGACGACGTCGTCCAGATCCGCGCAGCTGCGGTGGTGGAAGGTGACGTCGGGCCTCAGGAAGTCGCGTGCATCGGGATTGAGGTCCACGGCGATCCGGTTGGCGCACGAGACAGCGTTGATGAACTCGCCGTAGCCGCAGGCGAGGTCGAGAACCGTGGCGTCGGCCGCGATGAAACGGTCGAAGAAACCGGAGCACAGTTCCTGCCAGATGCGAGCCTTCGCGCGCTGCTCTTCGGCCGAGAATCGGAGGCGGTAGAGGCCGCGAACGTCCGCGCCCTGCTCGTCGCTCCTCACGGCGACCTCCCGCGGCGTCCCACTCAATTCGAGGCTCGAACGTCGAGGCGCTGGTTGGCCGGGCTGTTGCGGTGTCGAGAAGTCTCCGCGCGGATGTCGTCCGCGATCAGCAGGCGCTCGAGCCAGATCTTCAGGAGGGTGGCGAGGTATTTCCGCCCCATCTCGCGCAGGCGCAGCTTGGACACGCCCCAGGTTCGCCCCGACCAGCTGATCGGGATCTCGGAAATGCGGTAGTCGCGGATCACGCAGCCGAGCGACAACTCGATGGTGATGTTGAAGTGGCAGGCGTGGAGCATCCCGAGCCCCTCGATGGCCGAACGCCGGTACACCTTGCAGGCGTTGCTCAGGTCGTTGAAGGGCGTCCAGAACATCACCTGGAGGGCCTTGTTGACCACGCGGTTCACGAGCAGTTTCACCGGCGGGTACGCCGTGACCCTGCTCCCAGGCCGGAACCGCGAGCCGAATACGCAGTCGTACCCCTTTTCCAGCTCCCGGAAGCAGCGCACCACGTCGCGGGGATCGTCCGAGCGGTCGGCCATCATGAGGGCGACGGCATCCCCGGAGAAGCTCGCCAGGCCGGCGCGGATCGCCCTGCCGAAACCGCCCGGCGGCGTGGTGTCGACCAGGACGATCTCCGGATGGACGCGCATCATCTCGCGCACCACCTCGGGAGTGCGGTCGCGGCTGTTGTCGTTGACGACGACGACTTCGAAGGCGAGTCCTTCTTCCGTCAGCACGGCGACGAGCGACGCGAGGGTTTCCGAGACGTTCTGCTCCTCGTTGTAAGCCGGGACGACCACCGAGAGCTTCATCGGTCACCCGACTTCAGGCGGGCCGCCGCCACCATCTCGTCGAGGATCTGCTCGAGGGAACGGGTGAGGCTCCACGCGGGGTAGTGGGAGCGGAACTTGGCGAGGTCGGAGATGTAGCAGATGTGGTCGCCTTTGCGGGCCTCGTCCACGTAGCGGGTCTCGAGCCTGGTCTCGGCCAGCGCCTCGATGAATGCGATGCTCTCGAGTACGCTCGCGCTGTTGTCGCGACCACCGCCGAGGTTGTAGACCTCGCCCGGCCTCGGGTCCTGCGCGAACGCCCACAGCGCCTGGATCACGTCGTGACTGTGGATCTGGTCGCGGACCTGCTTGCCCTTGTAGCCGATGATCGTGTACGCGCCCGCGTCCACCGCCACCCTGACGAGGTAGTTGAGGAACCCGTGCAGCTCCACCCCGGAGTGGCTGGGACCGGTGAGACAGCCGCCCCGGAACGTGCCCGTGCGGAGCCCATAGTATCGGCCGTACTCCTGGGTGAGGACGTCGGCCGCGACCTTGCTCGCCCCGAACAGGCTGTGCAGGTTCTGGTCGATCGAGAACGTCTCGCGGATGCCGTGGTAGTCCGCGGGATCTGCGTAGTCGTAGCGCGTCTCCTTCTCGACCAGCGGAAGCCGGTTGGGCGCATCGCCATACACCTTGTTGGTGCTCATGAAGAGGAAGACGGCTTCCGGCGCATGGCGGCGGGTGGCTTCGAGAAGGTTGAGGGTGCCGACGGCGTTCACGTCGAAGTCGTCGAAGGGCCGGGTTGCGGCCAGGTCGTGGCTGGGCTGTGACGCACAGTGAATGACGAGCTCCGGCTTCTCCTGCTCCCACAGGGCCATCATCGCCGCCCGGTCACGGATGTCGGCGTCCACATGGGTGAAGGACCGGGTGACGGTCTTCAACCTGTCGCGCACCCAGCGGGTGTCGCCCTTCTCGCCGAAGAAGTCGCGGCGCATGTTGTTGTCCACGCCGCAGACTTCGTGGCCTTCGCCGTCGAACCAGAGCACGGCTTCGGAACCGATGAGCCCGCTGGATCCCGTAATCAGCACTTTCACGGGAACCGTCCGCGGCACGTCATGGAATGCGCGGCGGGGTCGCGCGTCGCGACGCGATCGGACAGACCGAGCCATGCGGCCGCCGCGACCGCCGAAACCATCGGCCAGTACGAGTATCGATAGTCCGAGCCGGGGGCGATGAAGAACAGCGCTCCCTCGTACAGAAGGCCCGAGGTCGCGAGAAACAGGGACGGGTGCCCCCCGCTGAGCAGCGCCCAGCCGACACACGCGGAGGCCAGGACGAGATAGAGCCAGGGGCGAAAGATGCCGAATCCTTCGATCGCCCGGAACAAGCGATCGAGCCACATCTGGACCCTCGTCGGAGCTCGGGTGACGTCGAGCGCGGGAAACCACTCGGAGGGGAACGTCGTCCGCGTCACGACGTAGTCCGACGGGGTCTTGAACCAGCCGATCACGTAGCCGAACACCGTCGAGCGGTGTGCGAGGTAGGTGATCGGGCTCCTGATGATCGACCGCCTCCACTCCCGGATCAGCGCGGCGACCGCGCCACCTTTGAAGCACTGCTTGAAGGGGGCGTCGCTAGCAATGAGGCTCAGGGAGTGGGTCGGAGAGTAGCTCGCCCGTACGTCCGACAGCGTCAGCGGCGCTCCCTTCTGGAAGCAGGAATCGACGTTCGGGAGCCGGTTCTCGCGGAGCGCGACGCCGACCACGTCCATCAGCACGAAGAACTGCACCGCATGCTCCTGCCTCACCGGCAGGGCTCTGGTCGCGGCGGCGATCGTCACGACCGCGAGCACGGTGACCCCGACGCCGAGCAGCAGCGCTCGCAGAGGGCCGCGGCCCTCCGCGAGGTGGAAGACGATCGCCGGGAAGACCGCAAAGACGGCGTTGTGTCGCATGGCCGTCGCGAGAAGCACGACGGGCCAGAAGAAGGACCTGCGGCCGGCGAGCCCGAAGGCGAGGACCAACAGCACGGCCATCACCACGTCCTTCCAGATGGCGCCGAGAATCGAGAGTACCGGTGGCACGAAGCCGACGATCAGCATGAAGACAATGCGTCGCGTGTCGGAGCGCACCTCGAGGCGTCGGGCGATCAGCCAAAGGCCCGTCCAGAAGACGGCGAGCTGCAAGGCGAGCATGCCGAACGGGCCTGGCACGACCATGTCGACGTAGCGCCAGATCAGCGCGAGCACGGGAGGGTGCAGATCCGTGAAGCGCCACGCGCGGCCCTCGGAGAGTGCCACGGCCGAATCGGTGCTCATGAAGCCTGGGGAGAGGATCATCAGGCTCACGAGTGCCCCCATCACTGCAGCGAGTCCCGAGCTCACGTGACGGGACCCTCGCGGCGTCCGTGTGCATTGGACGTCAGCATCACGACGACGGTCGAGACACACGCCGCCAGCACGCCGATGATCAGGTGCCGCGGATAGAAGTTGTAGTGCTTGATCAAGATGAAGGGCGCCAGGTACGCGACCGGGGCCAATCCCAGGATCAATCGCCAGAGGCGAGGGTCTCGCCTCGCGTTGCGGGCCATGATGACGAGCGAGACCACCCAGCTCGCGTAGATGAGCCAAGCGCACCGGGCGATGACGATGGGTGCCGGCGGAAGGTCTTCGACGAAGGCCATCGCTCGCACTTGTCGCAGCAGGCGAGCCCCCACTGTGGGGTCAGCGAGGGCATGGCTCAGCTCTCCGGGCGCGACCGCGAAAACGTCAGGGTCGCCGCGCTCCGTCGGCAGAAGCTCGGCTCGACCCCCAAAGCGAAGATTGTGCGCTGGAATCAACACCGCTGCCACGACGAACGGCATGGCCAGCGCGAGGAGAGCCGTCCTCGGGGCGCTCCGATTCTTGGTCAGTACCGCGAGCACGATCAGCGCGATGCCGGGGAGCTGGTTGACGCGAACGAGCGCGGAGAATGCGAGCATCGAGGCGCCAGCCGCCCATGCGACCGGGTGCTGGGAGAAGAACAACAGGCTCGCCGCCATCGGCAGCAGACCCCACGTCGGCCACTCGGACACGCCGATCAACAGCGCGGATTGCAGCCATCGCGAGGTCACCAGGAGGATCGCGCATCCGACCAGGGCGTAGGCGAAGAGCCAGCTCTTGCGGTTGGCCTCGCCGGACGTCCTTCCCGCAAAGTAGAGCAGAGCAAAGGGCCACACGGTTGCGAGACGCGCCGCCGTCGCGAGCAGCACGTCGTTGTCCCCGACCACCATGCGAAGCGCGAAGAGCAGGTAGCGGAAGCCTGGTTGATAGTGGAAGACGTCCTCGCCGGCGCGCAGCGAGCCGGTCACGAGGATGTCGCGCGCGAACGACTCGTAGGTCTGCCAGTCGCTCCCTGGGCGCCGATAGATCACCGCCGAGAGCGTGGGGGCTTCCGCAACCGTCGCGGCGAAGGCCAGGACGGCAAGCAAGAGGAATGCTCCACTTGCGCCGAATTGCGCCCGATCGGCGTAGATCAGGGGGACGATCGCGCACAAGATGCCGAACGGGAGCAGGCCGAGCTCCGGAACGGAGCTCGGAGCCAAGTAGACCAGGCCGGCGAGGAGTGGAGCGAAAGCCATCGTCCAAGGCGACGGATGCAGGCACGTCACCGCCGCCGCGATGAGTACCAGCGCGGCGCCCCCGATCAGCAGATCCGTCACCAACGCCAGAAGCCTCCAGGAGAGACTCGCCTGTGCCGGGGCGAAGACGGTCAGAGCATGCCCGGTGGGATCCGAGAGGTAGCGCAGCTTGACCATGGCAAAGGGCCGCTCCGCGGCTACCAGGTGATGATCGTCCCCTTCCGCCGGATAGCCGTAGTCGACGCGGACTCGGCGGTATCCGGATGGGACGGTGATGATGGACCGCGCCGCGGTCGCGCCGATGCCCTTCACCGTCCATTCCTCATCGTCGATCGCAACGACGATGGAGCCGATGACGTTCACCTCGAGCCGACGAGCCGCCGGATTCTCGATGTGGCCGGTCCACACGACCCGCATGGGAAGATGCTCCGACTTTGCATCACCGGGAGCATCGTAAACGTTGAATCGCAGCGAGTTCAGGTACGAGAGGTTCCAGTTGGTCTCGGCAACTCCTGCGATGAGGGCGCCAGCCGTGTGAGGATTTGGAGTCATGGCGCCGGACGTCCTGAGCACGGCGCCAAAGTCGAGCGTCTGGTCGAGCCGACTGCCACGCGGGAAGATGCGGATGCCGGAGTAGGTCAGCTCGCACTCGCCTTCGGGAGTCAGCCCTGGCGACCCGTAGCAGCCTTCGAAGCCCACCGTCGGTGCGTGAGCCGCGAGGATCGACTTCAATCCCATCGCGACGACGATGCCGGCGGCGAGAAAGCCGACGCGGCTCGATCCGAGAGTCCGGAAGATGCCGCGGCGCAGCGCCGTACTGAAGAGAACAGGCAGCAACGATAGACCGGTCAAGAAAGGGACGGGCTCGTCCAGCGGAAGACCACGGAACAACAGGAGGTTCGTCGACGGCGAGAGGATGGTCGCGAAGAGCGCGATCACGAGGACGAGGCGCGCGCGGGACGAGAACGGTTCGCCGCTGATGGCCCCCACGCTTCGTCGTCGAGTCAGACCGCGCGCCCGCGGGCGTCTCCGAGGTCGATCAAACTGCGCCGCGGCAGCTTCCCGGTCACAGCCGGTTCGATCGCGTTCGACGACGTGGTGTAGACCGTCCTGCGTCCGGTCGGCGGGGGTCACCAGCGCCTCGAGTCGCCCGATCAAACCTGCAGAGCGCGCCCGGTGACGGCGAGGCGTGACGCGCGCGCCACGTCGTTGCGGCGCGCCGCCGCCGCCGCCGCCTCCGCCGCGCCGATGATGTCGGTCAACATGTCGTGCAGCCCGACCCGGGGTGCGTATCCCACGAGCGCGCGGATCTTGGCGATGTCCGGCACCCGCCGCGGCATGTCCTCGAATCCGTGCTCGTAGGCCACGTCGTAGGGAACCGTCACGATCCGCGATCGGCTGGCCGTCATCGTGCGGATCCTCTCGGCGAGGTCCATGATCGTGATCTCTTCGCCGTTGCCGATGTTGAACACCTCGCCCACCGCGCGTGGCTCGTCGGCCAGCGCGATCAGCGCGCGCACGACGTCGCCGACGTAGGTGAAGCTGCGCGACTGCGTGCCGTCGCCGTAGACGGTGATCGGCTCCCCCGCCAGCGCCTGCGCGACGAGGCGCGGTACGACCATCCCGTAGCGCCCCGTCTGGCGCGGGCCGATCGTGTTGAACAGCCGCGTGATGACGACCGGCACCTTCTTCTCCGCGTGATACGCGAGCGCCAAGAACTCGTCGAGCATTTTGCTGCACGCGTACGCCCAACGGTTCTTGGTCGTCGGTCCGAGGACGAGGTCGGCGTCCTCGCGGAACGGCACCGCCACGCTCTTGCCGTAGACCTCCGAGGTGGAGGCGATGACCACCGTCTTGCGCTTCTTGGCCGCGTGCTTGAGGACGATCTCGGTGCCGCCGACGTTCGTCTCGATCGTGCGCGTCGGGGCCTCGATGATGAGGCGCACGCCGACGGCAGCCGCGAGGTGGAAGACGACATCGGAGCGATCGAGCAACTCGGCGAGCAGGGGCTCGTTGGTCACCGAGTCGATCGCGTAGTGAAAACCGGGGCGTCCCTTGAGGTGCTCGATGTTCTCGATCGCGCCCGTCGAGAGGTCGTCGATGACGGCGACCTCGTCACCGCGCGCGAGGAGCGCCTCGGCGAGGTGCGAGCCGATGAACCCAGCTCCACCCGTGATCAGTGTACGCATCCCAGCCTCCCATTCCACACCTGCTAGCCGCGCCGGAGCACACGCCGCAGCGCGCGTCCCCAACGCCAGCTCCGCGATCCGAGGACCTGCGTGAGCAACCGATCGCGGTCGTCCACTTTCACGAGGAGCTCCAGGCGCTCGACTTCCGCGTCGGCGAGCCGCCGTTCGAGACGCTCGATCTCGTCCTGCAGCCGCGCCCGTAGTTGCGCCGCCAGGGCGACGTCGGCGCGCGCCTGGTCGAGCTGCGCGCTCGTGCGGCCGACCAGCGCCTCGAGCGATGCGTCCGCGGCGCCCTCGCCACCCACCGTCGCGTGCGTCGCAGCCCCGCGGTCCGCAGGCGGCTCGGCCCGTAGCATCCCCGCAGTCACGCCCCGGTCAACCGGTTTACACGCGTCTTGTCAATCAGGATCTTCGGAAGCCGGAGGCGGCGCGGCGGCCCGAGCGCGGGTGAGCATGACGCTGCGGAAGTCGCACACGCGACACGCGAGACCCTCGGCCCCGACGAACATGGCCTCGAGCTCGGACGACGACTCGGTCACGTGGCGATTGAGTCTGAGGAAGATCCGGCCGTTGTCCGCGAGCATGCGACGCAGGTCGCGAAGCAAGAACTGCCACTCGTCCCGCCGCCACCGACCGCTCGTGCGGTCGAACGTGATCGAGAACGCGGTGATCAGATCGAACGTCAGATGCGGCACATCGAAGGGTGCGAATGCGTCGATCCTGCCCGGGAACCTCTGCACCCCGAAGGCGGCGATGATCCGGTTGTAGAGCGCGTTGTCGTCGAGATCGAAGCCGTAGACCTCGTGTCCCATGGACCGGGCGGCCACGAGGAAGTAGCCGGCGCCAGATCCGAGGTCGAGGATCCTGAGCGGTCGTCCGCGGTCGAGCCCGAGCGCCCTTGCCCTGCACAGCGCTTCCCTGAGGTACCAGTGCGAGCGGAGGAACTTCTTCGAGTCCTCGTACGCCCCGAGTGGCATCCGCTGGCAGCTCTCGCGCAGTCGCGCGAAGTCCGCCGGCAGCTCCGTACGGCTCAGCCGCCGATAGCGCCGCTCGACGCGGACGAGCTGTGGCAGCAGCGCGGTGAAATTGACGACTCGAGTCAGCATCCGTCGCATGAAGGCCCATTTTGCTTCCGCGGGGAAGCGGTCCCCTCTGCGCGCTCCCGGGCGCGCGCAACCGGCAGTGGAGAGCCGCAGGCGTTCCGATGAATTCCCTCCGTGTGCAAGGGGATGCTATCGACCACGCCATGAACAGGTGGGGCTCGGCGGTGGTTGGCGTCGCCTTCGTACTCGTCGTGGCAGGGTCCGCGGCGGCGCAGAGTCCCGAGTTGCCGCTCCCCGCCTACGACACGACATTCTTCGCGTTCTCCTACGTGCCCGCCATCGACTCGGTTGCCGGCATCGACGCCGCGGCCTCCGTCTTCTTCGACGACGTCGCGCCGGGGCCGTACCTCCGCCTCGGCATGGCCGACTACTTCCTCGTCGACATGCCATGGACGGCCGACCTCGCGCAGCCGGTGCTCAGTCGGCCGACCGACGCGGGGCTCCGCGTGTCGCTCGGGCGGCTCCAGCAGCTCGGGCTCGCGATGCACCTGACCCTCGAGGGCGGCATGAGCCGCGCGCAGCACATGTACACGGCGGCGAAGCTCGAGGACCGGCGGAACGCTCAGTGGTATCAGGACGGCCGCATCATCCGTCCGGCTCAGGAGGCGAGCGCGGTGACGGCCGCGAGCCGCGCGGCGCTCGCGTACACGAGCGCGTCCCGCTACGCGCGGAAGGTCCGCCGCCACATGGAGACGAAGGTCCGGACCTTCGCGGCCGTCTTCCTCGATCTCCGACGGGACTTCCCCGAGACGCTCGTGAGCGCGAGCGGCTGCGCCGAGGCGGAGCTCAACTCCGACGGTGAGAACCCGCACGTGCCGTTCGAGCAGCAGCCGATCACCGACTATTCGCCATTCGCGATCCTCGAGTTCCGGGACTGGCTCCTGCACACCGGCCTGTATGCCGACGACGGATCGTACGCGGGCGAGGGATACCAGAAGGTGAACCCGACGGCCGAGACGTTCGTTCAGGGCGGACCGGAGGCGCTCGGCGCCGCCAACCTCGACGCCGTCAACGCCGCCTACCACAGCGCGTTCACGACCTTCGACCTCCGCTACTACCATTGGAGCCTCGACGATTCGATCGACGGCGATCCGCACGCGCTTCCATCCACGAATGCCTTCACCGCGCTTCCGACGAGCGGCCCGAGCCTCATCGCCGGCGGCTTCGACGCACCCCGCGCCCCCGACGGTTCGACCATAGCGTTCTGGGATGTCTGGCAATCGTTCCGGAAGGCGATGCTCGGCCACTACGTCTTCGACTTCGCCGCCTGGATGACGACGACCGAAGGCGAAGGCGGTGCCACGATCCCGCCGACGCGCTTCTATTCGCACCAGTTCCCGGCGGACTACCTGAACGGGACGCATCCCGGCAGCGCGAACCCCGAGCCCCGCCTCTTCACGTCGGCGAGCGTGCTCGCGACGGCACTGCTCCCGCCGGCGCTCGGACTCCCGGGTCTCACCGTGCTCGATCGCTTCGAGCTCGCGAGCTTCGGCGTGCCGGGCGGCTACAACCGGACGAGCGCGAAGCTCCTACCGGTGCTCGCCACCCTCGACCTCCCGGACGGCTGGGGCGCCCCCGAGTACAACCCGTCCTGGCACATCGACGTTCCACCCGACACCAACGTCGCGCTGATGCGCGCGCAGGCCCACCTCGCCTACGAGGCCGGCATGCGGATGTTCGCCTTCACGCCGTCGTCGCATCTCACGGCGCCGATCGGCACCGCGCTCCGTCTCTTCCTCGACGACGTCAAATTCCAGCCGCGGCAGTCGCCGGCGGTCGATTTTACGCCGCCGCAGGTGGTGGGACTCCTCGGCGTCGCAGAGGGCACCGGACGACTGAGTTGGCGCGGCCAGATCTTCGCCGCCGTCTCGGACTTCTCGTGGGAGGAGTGGCCGGACTTCGGCTTCTTCGAGGTGTGGAGCGGCGCAACCGCCGACTTCACCGAGGCGACCGGAACGATCGTCGGACGGACGCGGCAGACGACGCTCGCGAGCCTCGAGACGCGAAAACCGAAGGGCACGTTCTTCAAGGTGCGCGCGGTGAGCCGCGCCGGCGTCCGCGGCCCGTTGAGCACGGCCGTCGCCGTCGACCTCCAGGCGCCGAAGTGTCAGCGGACGATCGCGAAGGCGGCAGCGAAGCTCGCGCAGGTCGACGGAAGGATTCTCGGGAAGTGCGACGTCGCGCATCTCTCCGGGAAGCTCGCTGCGGGCACCGACTGCAGGAACGCGGCGGCGCCGGCGCTCGCGAAGGCGGCGACGACGCTCGCCGTTACCGTCGGGAAGGCGTGCGGCGGCGGTGACAAGGCGTGCGGCGGGAGTCGCGTCGGCGAGACGTCGGGGACGAGGATCGGCTGGCCGGCGGTGTGTTCCGGTCTCGACGGCGTCTGTGCTGCGCTGCCGATCGGGGCGGACGACTGCAGCGGAGTCGCCGCGTGTCTCGCGTGCGTCGCCGGGGCGAGCGTCGACGGCGCGCGCGCCGTGACCATGGCGCCGCTCGCGCGCGGCGGACCGCCGGCCGACAAGGTCGCGCTCACGTGCGTGAAGAGGATCGCGCAGGAAGCCCGGAAGCTCGGCGCGGCGCGGAGCCGCCTGCTGCAGAAGTGCTGGGACAAGCGCCTCGGCGGGAAGCACGCGAACGACTGCCCCGCGCCGGGCGACGGAAAGACGGTCGCCGCGCTCGCAAAGGCGACGCGGGTCTTCACGGCCAAGGTGTGCAAGGCGTGCGGCGGACCCGACAAGGCGTGCGGTGGTACCGACGACCTCATGCCGTCGACGCTCGGCTTCGCGGGGGCGTGCCCCGCGGTCGTGACCCCGGCAGGGACGACCTGCGGCGGCGCCGTCACGCGTGTCGCCGACCTTGCCGGGTGCGTCGCCTGCGCGACCGAGCACGGAACCGATTGCACGGACCGGCTCGCGATTCCTCACATCGTCGCCTATCCGGACGCCTGCGTGCCCTGAGGGTGCTCCGTGCCGCTGACCGACGCGTGCGGGCCGCGGTCGTCATTCATTTCACGCGCTGCTCGTGTCCTCCCGTCAGCGCGGCGCGCGCGACGCCAGGACCGTCCCCGCCCAGCGCAGGAAATCCTCCTCGGTGACGATGCCGACGAGCCTGCCGTCCGGCTCCACGACGGGAAGACAGCCGATCTTCTGCCGCACCATGCGGAGGCAGACGTCGGCCGCCGACTCGGCGGCGGCCGCGGTGCTGACGTGCGACTCCATGACGTCGCCCGCGCGCGCCCAGCCGAAACCCCGCACGCGATCGCGCTCGTCGTGCAGCCGGAGCGAGCTCGGCGACGCGGCGAGGAGGTCGCGGTGCGTGACGATCCCGACGATGCGTCCGTGACGCTCGACGACGGGTAGGTGTCGGATGTGGCGCTCCCGCATGGTCTGCCACGCGCTGCTGAGGAGGTCCGTCGACGCGATCGTCACCACGTCGCGGGTCATGACGTCGGCGACCGTGACGGCGGCACCCGTGGTGTGCGGCGCCGGGGCGGTGGCGTCACGCACCCCGAGGTGAAGCGCCAGCTCGTCGGCCGACGCGAGTAGCGCCGCCGGCAGTCGCTCGGCGTCGGGCACCAGGCGGGCATCGGCGGTCGCCGTGATCGAAATCGTTCCGGCGTAGCTCAGGATCGCGAACCCGAGCCCGATCCCTGCCGCAAGCGGCACGAGCGGGTGGACTTCGAGGATGCGGCGCCCGAGGAACGCGCGCGGCTCGCGCGGGCCCGGAACGTTCGTGCAGACGGTGTGCGCGATCGGCCACCACTGCGGCAGGCGCGAGAGCATCGGCGCGAGGAGCGACGGCGCCAAGCCGGCGACGCCGACCGCGAGCTCGAAGGCGCGGCCCTGTCCGGCCTCCTTGTTGGCACGCATCTCGGAGGCGATCAGGTGCAGGCGCTCGCGCGCATCCGCGACGTCGACCGGCAGCGACACGAACATCCCCGAGACCCGATTGCCGAGCCGGAGGTGCTCGTCGTCGCGCCGGACGCTCATCGGCACGAGCGCGCGGACGCGCCGCGGCGGCACGGTCTCGGCGATCGGCAGGAAGCGGCGGAGCGCGCCCGCGATCACGGCGAGCGCGACGTCGTTCACCTTGCAGCCGGCGGCCCCGCGCATTGCGAGCACCTCGTCGAGGTCGAGCCTCGCCCACGCGATCCGCCGATCGCGGCCGAGCGCGCCGTTGAACGCGAAGGGCGCGGCCTTCGTGCTGACGACGTCGAGCACCGCGCCCGCGGCGGCGGCCGTCGCGCGGAGGGCCGCGACGGTGCGCGCGGGATGCGCGAGCGCGTCGACGACCTGCTCGGCGCGGCGCACGAGACCGGCCACGGGCCCATCGCTCCGCACTGCCGCGGCCGGGCCCGCCGTCCGTACGCGCTCGTCCCCGCCGTCCGTCATCATCTCGAGCACCTGAACGCCGCTCACGCCGTCGATCATGCAGTGGTGCACTTTGGTGAGCAGGGCGGCGCGCCCGTCGGCGAGGCCTTCGATCAGGTGGCACTCCCAGAGCGGCTGGCCGGCGGGGAAGGGCCGCGCGAAAATGTCCTGGAGCACGAGCTGGAGCGCCGCCTCGTTGCCGGGCGGCGGCACTGTGGCGCGGTGGATGTGGCGGCGCGGATCGAAGTCCGGATCGACGCACCACCGCGGCGTCGCCACGTCGAGCGGCGCGCGCACCGGCACCTGGCGGTAGCGTTCGAGGCCGCCGAGGCGGTCGGCGAGCACCGCCACGACCTGCGCATAGGGCGGCGCCGACTCGAGCAGCGCGACGGCTCCCACGTGCAGGAGCTCGGTCGGCTGCTCCAGATAGAGGAAGGACGCATCGAGCGGCGTGAGGCGCGCGTCCGCGGCCGGCGCGCGCGGCGGCGCGACCAACGGCGGCGGCTGCTCGCGCTCGGGATCGGGATGGAGGACGGTTGCGGGCTCGGTCATCGTGGCGACTCCTCGCATCCGGGTGTGCAATTGCCTTGCCACGTGCGGATGGCGCGCCGGCGGGGCGTGCTTCCGAACTTCGCGAACGGGCGGCGACGCCTTTCGCAGCGCTGCGAAGCCGGCCCACCCACTGGCCGTCGCTCCCGCCTTGGAAGCGCGGCACGTCTCTTGCGACTCGGCGCACCGCAGGGAGGGAACCCGATGCGGAGGACGATCGCCGTTCGCGAGTACATGAGCCGTCTCCCCGAAGAGATCGACCGGCGCGACAGCCTCGCGACCGCCCTGCGTCGCATGCAGGTGCACGACCTCAGGCACATCCCGGTCATGAATGGCGCCGAAGTGTTCGGCATCCTCTCCCGCCAGGACGTGCTCGACGCCTGTCTTCGCCATGGACGCCACGCCGAGAGCCTGCCGGTGGGCGACGTCTGTACGGTCGCCCCGTTCACCGTGTCGCCGCTCGACACGATCCCTCACGTCGCCGCGCAGATGGTCGAGCGCGGGGTCAGGCGCGCGCTCGTGACCGACGGCGACGTGCTGGTGGGAATCTTCACCAGCACCGACGCGCTCAAGGTGCTCTCGGATACGTGAGAAACTCGCCGATCGGCTACGCGTCCTCGCAGCTGCCGGCTTGCAGGCTCCAGCGTCCGTCGTCCGCGAGGTCGAGCAGGAGGTCGCACGGTGCCGCAACGTCGGCGCCCCCCATCGCGACGTACGAGATCTCGTAACGCGTGAACATGCGAAGCACCATCTCGAACTGGTCGGGTCCGAGGGTGCGGCCGAGGTTGTCGACGAAGGCGAAATGGGGTCGCACGACCGCGAGGTGCGCGACCGAGAGCAGCGTCTGCTCGCGGACCGACAGGAGCCGGACCCAATCGCGCTCCACGTCGAGGCCGTCCGCGTGCGTGATGATCGCCTCGGCGTCGAGCGCCGCGAGGATCGCGTGGACGTGCGCGTCCGACACCGTCGGCCGCGCGCTCCCGGTCATCACTTCCCGGAGCGTCCCCGGCGGGACGTACGGTCGCTCGGGGACGAACGCCACGCGTTCCAGCGCCGGCCGGAGCACGCGGCCCTCACCGTCCTCCCAGACGCCCGCGGTTGCGCGCATGAGTGCTCCGCGCGTCATCGCGTCCCGACTGCGGATCACGAGCCGGGTACCGCGCGGGATGCTCAACGACAGCCGATCGACGAGCACGCGCCCCGCTTCCGGGAGGCGGAGCGTCAGCTCCTCGTACGCGATGCGGTCGTCCGCGATCGTCTCGATCCGCTGCGGGGTGGTCCGACCGAGTTGGATGCCGACGGTGAGGGCGTTCAGGCGCGCGAGGACGGCGGCATACGACGAGATCGTGGGGAACTGGGTCACGACCAGCGAGAACGCGCCGAGCAGGTGCGTGAACGCCATCGCCGACTGCGTGACCACGCCGAACTCGACCTCGCCGCGGATGAAAAGTGGCGCCACGATCAGCGCCGGGATGATCTGGACCAGGTAGTTGTAGCCGGTCGTGAAGAACCCGAGGTTGCGGTTGACGGTGACGATGCGACGCATGTTGCCGACGAGGGACCGCAGGCGCTCGAGCAGGCGCGTTTGGAGCTCGTGCTCCCGGTGCAGCAGCGCCACCCGGTCGGCATGTTCGCGGACATGGATCAGGGCCGCGCGGAAATCGGCCTCGCGGTCGGATTGCTCGGAATTGAGGCGCACCAGCGGACGCCCGAGGACGAAGGTCAGCAGCGAGCCGACGACGGCGTAGATGATGCCGACCACGAAGAGCGTCCGACTGATCGACCACAAGACGCCGGAGAACGCGATGACAGTGAGCGTCGCGTTCAATTGCAGCAACGCCAGCGAGAGCGTGGTCGTGACGAAGTATCGGACGTCCTCGGCGATGCGCTGGTCCGGGTTGGCGAGCCCGCCGGCGGCGAGCCGACGGTACGTGCGCTCGGCGAGATACGCACGGACGAGCCGTTCGGTCAGCCAGCCGCGCCAGAGGAGCCCGAGCCGCTCCTCGCTGTATCGGGACGACACGAGGACGCCGGTCGAGATCGCGAAGACGCCGATGTATCGCAACGCCTCGCGCACGAACCGTTCGTGGTGGCGTTGCTCGATCGCGGTCACGAAGTCGCGTCCAACGTAGCTATTGACGACGTTCAGCGCGTTCATCGCGACGAGACACACGACGACGGCCGTGAACAGCAGTGCCGCCTGCCCGCGCACCTCCGAGGTCGCGAAGCTGCGGAGCGCCGCGATGAAGCGGCGCACCGTCTCGCGGGTGACCAGGCGCTCGTTCGCCACGTGTCAACGGTACTTCGCGAGCTCGAGCTTCGCGACGATCGCACGGTGCACTTCATCGGGGCCGTCGGCGAGGCGGAGCGCGCGCGCGGTCGCCATGAGGCGGCAGAGCTCGGGGTCGGCCACGCCCTCGCCGCCGTGGATCTGGATGGCGGCGTCCCCGACCATTTGGAGCACGTTCGGCGCGATCACTTTGATCGCCGCAACGTCCGTGGGCGCGCCGAACGTGCCGTGCGGGCCAGCGCCCAGGCCGCGTCGAGCGTGAGGAGGCGCGCCTGAGCGATCGCCATCCGGCAGTTCGCGATGACGTCGCGGTTGCCGCCGAGGTTTGCGAGCGGCTTCCCGAACGCGACGCGGCCGACGGCGCGCTCGCAGAGGCGCTGCAGCGCGCGCTCGGCGCCGCCGATCGCGCGCATGCTCTGGTCGTTCGGCGCCACACGCTCGCGGACGGAACGCTCGAGCGGGGCCATGTAGTCACGGGCGCGTTCGGAGTGCTCGAAGTCCATCGCTGCGCTCCCCGTCATCCGCGACGGCCGCGCACGGTCGCGACGTAGTTGGCGCGCTCCAAGGCGGACGGGTCGCGGAGATTCCGCTGGCTCATCAGCCCGCGCACCTGGCTCACCGACCCGAAGCGGCGGGCCGCGAGCCAGCGCTCGAGGCCCGCGAGCAATACGGCCATGTGGTCGACCCCGTGGCGGAGGAGGGCCGAGGTCGTCATCACGACGTCCGCGCCGACCAGGAGATACTTCACGACCTCGTCCGCCGTCCCGACCCCGCTCGTCGCGGCGAGCGACGCGCGTATGCGGCCGGAGAGGAGCGCCATCCAGAGGAGGGGGAGCCGGATCTCGTGCGGCTCGCTGAGCCCAAGATCGGGTGTGAGCGCGAGCTGCCCGAGGTCGACGTCGGGCTGATAGAAGCGGTTGAACAGCACGAGCGCGTCGGCGCCGGCCTCCGCGAGCGTGTGCGCCATGTTCCCGACGGCGCTGAAGTAGGGCCCGAGCTTCACCGCGACCGGGATCGACACCTGCGCGCGCACGTGGCGCACGATGTCGACGTAGCGCTGCTCCACCGCCGCGCCGGTGAGCGCGAGGTCCGTCGGCACGAAGTGGATGTTCAGCTCGAGCGCCGCGGCGCCAGCCTCCTCGATCGCGCGGGCATACGCGATCCAGCCCGCGTCCGTCGTGCCGTTCAGGCTCGCGATCACGGGGATGTCGAGCGCCGTGCTCGCCCCGCGGACGAGGTCGAGATACTGCGGGCCCGCGCCTTGGCTCGTCAGCTCGGGAAAGAAGCTCCGGGTCTCGGCGATGCTCTCCGCGCTCACGTTGGTGAGGTAGTCCCAGCGGGCGGCCTCGGCCTCGATCTCCTCCTCGAAGAGCGACGGCAGCACGACCGCCGCGGCGCCCGCGTCCTCGAGCCGGCGGAGGTTCCCGAGGTCGGCGTTGAGCGGCGAAGCCGAGGCGACCAGCGGGTTCCGGAGCGCGAGCCCCATGTAGCGCGTCGTCAAGTCCATGCGAGCCTCCCGCGGTCGGTCACGACGCTGTCTCGACGAGGCGCTGGACGCCGGACGTGAACCGGCTGCCGTCGAGCGTCGCCAGGGTCTCGTACTGGCGATACTTCTCGGTGACGGCGGCCTGCGCCCTTGCGAGGAGCGCCGCGGCCTCCTCCGGGCGCGTGCGCGCGAGCGCGGCGTAGCGGAGCTCGTTGTAGGCGTAGTCCTTGAACGGGACGATCGGCCGCGGCGAGTCGAGCCGGAAAGGATTCTCCCCAATGGATCGCATCGCGGGATTGAAGCGCAGGAGGGGCCAATAGCCGCTCGCGACCGCGAGGTCCTGCTGCGCGAGCCCGCGCCGCATGTCGATGCCGTGCGCGATGCAATGACTGTAGGCGAGGATGAGCGAGGTGCCGGGGTAGGCCTCGGCCTCGCGAAACGCATCGAGCGTCTGCTGCGGGTTGGCGCCCATCGCGACCTGCGCCACGTAGACGTCGCCGTACGCGATCGCCTGGAGCGCGAGGTCCTTCCGGGCGACGCGCTTTCCCGCGCTCGCGAATTTGGCGACGGCGCCGAGCGGTGTCGCCTTCGAGGCCTGGCCGCCCGTGTTCGAGTAGACCTCGGTGTCGAGTACGAGCACGTTCACGTCGCGGCCGGTCGCCAGCACGTGATCGAGCCCGCCGTACCCGATGTCGTACGCCCAGCCGTCGCCGCCGACGATCCAGATGCTCCGTCGGACGAGATGATCGACGACGGAGAGGAGATCGCGCGCACGCTCGGCGTCGAGCGGAGCGCGCTCGTCATCGAGCGCGGCGAGCCGGGTCGCGAGCGCGGCGACGCGCCGGCGCTGCGCGCGGATCTCCGATTCCTGGACCTGCGGCGCCGTGAGGATCGCGTCGGCGAGCTCGGGTCCGACCAGCGCCGCGAGCGCGCGCAGCAGCGTCCGAGCCTGGTCGAGGTGCATGTCCGCCGCGAGCCGGAAGCCGAGCCCGAACTCGGCGTTGTCCTCGAAGAGCGAGTTGGACCACGCGGGCCCGCGGCCCTCGGCGTCCGTCGTCCACGGCGTCACCGGCAGGTTGGCGCCGTAGATCGACGAGCAGCCCGTCGCGTTCGCGATCTGGGCGCGGTCGCCGAAGAGCTGCGACAGCAACTTGAGGTATGGCGTCTCGCCGCATCCCGCGCAGGCGCCGGGGAACTCGAAGAGCGGCTGGAGGAACTGCACGCCGCGCACGTTCGCGAAGTCGACGCGGGCGCGGTCGTTCACGGGCAGGGCCGCGAAGAACGCGACATTCGCGCGCTCGGCCGCGAGACGCGGTTCCTTTGGCGCCATGTTGAGGGCCTTCACCTCGGGCTCGCGCGGGCTCGTCGCGGGACAGGCCTCGATGCACAGGCCGCAGCCGGTGCAATCCTCGACGTAGAGCTGGAGCGTGTAGCGGGCCTCGGGATAGCCGCGGGCGTTCACCGGCGCCGACTTGAAGTCCGGCGGCGCGGCCGTGAGCGCGTTCTCGTGGTAATAGCGCGAGCGGATGACCGCGTGCGGGCAGACGAAGGCGCACTGGCCGCACTGGATGCAGAGGTCGTCGCGCCAGACGGGTACGTCGTCGGCGATGTTGCGCTTCTCGTAGGCGGCGGTGCCGGCCGGGAACGTGCCGTCGGCGGGGAGCAGGCTGACCGGGATCTCGTCGCCGCGGCTCTCGAGGAGCGGCGCGGTCACGCGGCGTACGAACTCGGGTGCCGACGACGGTACGACGGGGAGGCGCTCGTGACGGCTGCTCACGACCTCCGGCACGGCGACCTCGAAGAGGCGTGCGAGCGTGCCGTCGACCGCGGCGAAGTTCTTCGCGATCACGGCCTCACCCTTGTGGGCGTAGGTCGCACGGATCGCCTCCTTGATTTGCGCGATCGCCGCCCCGCGCGGCAGCACGCCGGAGATGGCGAAGAAGCAGGTTTGCAGCACGGTGTTGGTGCGGGTCCCGAGGCCGACCTCGGCGGCGACCTGGGACGCGTCGATGACGAATAGACGCAGGTGCTTCTCGATGATCTGACGCTGCACCGGCCGCGGCAGCTCGTGCCATACGTGGTCCGGTCCGTGGGGGGTGTTCAAGAGAAAGACGCCGCCCGGCGCCGCGACGCGCAGCACGTCCTGGCGCGCGAGGAACCCGAGCTGATGACAGGCGACGAAGCCCGCGGCCGCGATCAGGTACGGCGCCTTGATCGGCTCGGGGCCGAAGCGGAGGTGCGAAACCGTCTGCGCGCCCGACTTGTGCGAGTCGTAGACGAAGTAGCCCTGCGCGTAGAGGCCGGCATCCTCGGCGATGATCTCGACCGTGTTCTTGTTGGCACCCACCGTGCCGTCGGCGCCGAGCCCATAGAAGACGGCGCGCGTGACCGCCGGCGATTCGATCGTGAAGCTCGGATCCACGGCGAGGCTCGTGTGCGAGACGTCGTCGTCGATGCCGACGGTGAAGCCGTTCCGTGCCGCACATCGACCGGTGGCGTCCCGTCGCCCGAGCTCATCGAACACCGCCTTCACCATCGCGGGCGTGAAGTCTTTCGATCCGATGCCGTAGCGGCCGCCGACGATCCGCGGCAGCGTGGACCGTGCGCCGCGGCCGGCTGCATCGGCGAGCGCGGTCACGACGTCGACGTAGAGCGGCTCGCCCGCGGCGCCGGGCTCCTTCGTGCGGTCGAGGACCGCCACGGCCGCCGTGGACGCCGGGAGCGCGGCCACGAGCGCCGCCGCCGGGAACGGGCGGTAGAGGCGGACCTGGATGACGCCCACCTTCTCGGCGCGCGCCGCGAGCGTCTTCGCGGTTTCGCGCGCGGTCTCCGCGCCGGAGCCCATCACGATGACGACGCGCTCGGCGTCGGGTGCGCCCTCGTACTCGACCAGGCCGTAGCGGCGCCCGGTGAGCGCCGCGAACCGCTCCATGGTTTCGGCGACGATCGCGGGCACCGCCTCGTAGTAGGGGCTCACGGCTTCGCGGGCCTGGAAATACGTGTCGGGATTGTGCGCCGTGCCGCGGATCACCGGGTGCTCGGGCCGGAGAGCGCGCGCGCGGTGGGCCCGGACGAGCGTGCTCGGCACCATCGCCGCGATCTCGTCGTCGCCGAGGAGCGTGAGCGTGTTGAGCTCGTGCGAGGTCCGGAACCCGTCGAAGAAATGCAGGAACGGAATGCGCGCCGCGAGCGTCGCCGCCTGCGCGAGGAGTGCTGAGTCGTGGGCTTCCTGCACGTTCGCGGAAGCGAGGAAGGCGAAGCCGGTCGTCCGCGCCGCCATGACGTCGGAATGGTCGCCGAAGATCGAGAGCGCCGACGTCGCGAGCGCGCGCGCCGCGACGTGGAAGACGGTCGGCGTGAGCTCGCCCGCGATCTTCAACATGTTCGGCAGCATGAGGAGCAGCCCCTGCGACGCCGTGAAGGTGGTCGTGAGCGCGCCGGACTGGAGGGCGCCGTGCACCGCGCCGGCGGCCCCGCCTTCGCTCTGCATCTGCTGCACGACCGGGACGGAGCCGAAGACGTTCCGCACGCCCTCCGCCGACCACTGGTCGGCGAGCTCCGCCATCGTCGAGGAGGGCGTAATGGGATAGATCGCGCACACCTCGTTCACGCGATAGGCGACGTGGGCGACGGCGGTGTTGCCGTCCATCGTCGTCCGGCGGCTCATCGCGCGTCTCCGGGGCCGTCGGGCGGCAGCGCCACGGTGCCCGCGGGCGGCAGCTCGACGGTGCCCTCGGGCACCATCTCCATCGCATGGCAGGGGCATTGCTCGACGCACACGGCGCAGCCCGTGCAGCGGGCGTCGTCGATCAGGTAGCGCCGACCGGGACCGAGCTTCACGATCGCATCCTCCGGACACGCGGCGAAGCACTGGTCGCACTCGAAGCAGTTGCCGCACGAAAGGCAGCGCTTCGCCTCGTGGCTCGCGGCGCCCTCGTCGAGGCCGGACACGACCTCCTCGAATCCGCTGCGGCGCGCTTCCGGCGCGAGCGTCGGCTCGGCGGAGGGGAGGGCGTCGGCATAGATGGGGAGGTTCAGGCCCGCGAACCCGATGACGGAATGCTTCGCCGGCGCCGCGAAGCGCGTCCCGCGGAGCCAGGCGTCGATGTGGCGCGCCGCGTTCTTGCCGTGGCCGGTCGCGATCGTGACCGAGCGCCGCTCGGGCACCATGTCGCCGCCCGCGAAGATTCCGGGCCGTCCCGTCATCATGTCGGGACCGACGACGACGGTCCCGTCCTCGTGTCGGACGATCTCCGGGATCGAGCGCAGGAAACCGCTCTCGGCGTCCTGGCCGACGGCGAGGACGACGGCGTCGGCGGTGAGCGTTTCGCACCGGCCGGTCGGCCGGGCGCGGCCGTCCGCGCCGATCTCCATGACCTCGACCGTCAGGGCGCCGCCGTCGATCGCCGCGATCGAGGTGAGCCACTTGATCTTCACGCCTTCGGCGAGCGCCTCGTCGGCCTCGAAGGCGTGCGCGGGCATGTGCGCGCGGTCGCGCCGGTACACGATCATCGCCTCGTCCGCGCCGAGACGCCGCACCGTACGAGCCGCGTCCATCGCGGTGTTGCCCCCGCCGTACACGACGACGCGGCGGCCAAGCGACGGCGGCTCGCCGGCCGCGACGTCGCGCAGCAGCGCCACGGCGTCGATCATTTTCACGGCATCGCACGCCGGGATGTCGACGTGCTTGGAGCGGTGGGCGCCGATCGCGAGAAAGACCGCGTCGAAGCGGCCCTCGCGTTGCTCGGCAAGCACGTCCTCGACCGCGTGGTCCAGGACGATCGTGACCCCCATGTCCTCGATGCGGCGAATCTCGCGCATCAGGTCGGTGCGCGGCAGGCGGTAGGCGGGGATGCCGAAGTGCAGCATGCCGCCCGGGAGCGGCCCCGCCTCGTGGATCTCGACGGCATGCCCGAGGCGGGTGAGATGATACGCGGCCGAGAGCCCGCTCGGTCCGGCGCCCACGACGAGGACGCGTTTCCCGGTCGGGGGCGCGGCCTTCGGCAGCGGCCAGGCCGCGCGTGCCGCGAGGTCGCCGAGGAAGCGCTCGACGGCGTGGATGCCGACGGCACTGTCGAGCTCCGTGCGGTTACAGCGCGACTCGCACGGGTGGTAACAGACGCGGCCGTGGACCGCCGGCATGGGGTTGTCGTGGACGAGCGTCTCCCACGCGGCACGGAACCGGCCGGCCTGCGCGTCCGCGAGCCATGCCTGGACGTTCTCGCCCGCGGGGCAGGCCTCGTTGCACGGCGGGAGGAGGTCGACGTACTGCGGCCGGCGGGTACGCACGGGACCCGTCCCGAGATGTCGCGTGAGGTCGACGCTCGGGGTCATGTCGTGGCGGCGCGCCATACCGTGGTCTCCGAACTGGGAAGGGAAGGGGGGCTCAGGGCTCGAGATCGACGGCGAGCCCGGTGCGGCGATACGGCAACTGACTCTCCAGCAGCCTCCCGATCATCGTGAACTCCTCGGCCCGATTCGCCATCACGCCGTCGAGGCTGATGACGCCGACGATCCGACCATCGCGATCGACGACCGGAAGTCTGCGGACGCTCCCGTAAGCCATCATGGAGACCGCCGACTCGATCGGCGCCTCCTCGGCGATCATCTTCGGATGCGGGGTCATGACGCTGCTCACCGCCAGCGCTCCGGCCGCGGGACCCTCCGTGAACGCGCGCGTCACGAGGTCCTGCGCGGTGAGGATCCCGACGGGCCGGTCGTGGAGGTCGACGACGACGAGCATGCCCACGTCGCGGTCCCGCATGCGGCACGCGGCTTCATGCACGCTCTCGTTCTCGTCGATGACGTCGACGTTCCGACTACACACTCGGCCGATGGACATGAGACACCTCCTGCACGTGGGTCAGAGGACACTCCGGACGGTGCAAGCGCTCTGCCAACGACCCACGCGCACCATCGGCCGAATCTGCCACCCCGCAGGCGCCCGGAGGCGCGCTTCTCGACCCGTCCGCTCGCACGAATGAGAGCGGAGACCGGCCGCGTTCCCACCGGTGGGAATCGCGTCCCGTCGAGACGAGGAAATGGCGTGGCAAGGGATTTGCGAAGGCATCGTCGAACGCGTCGCGACCGCGCGACAGTCCACAAGGGGAGCCGACATGCCGAAACGTCCGCGCCGTATCGTCATCGCCACCGATTTCTCTCCGGGGAGCGAAGCCGCGGTGGAAGCCGCCGTGGGCTTCTGGGACCCGGACGGCGGCACGCGCGTCGAGCTCGTGCACGTCGTCGAGCCGACGGCCTTCTCGGCCCCGCCGCCGCTCTGGGCCGATTTCGATCGGGCCCGCGTCGAGGACGCGCGGACCCGCCTGGAGCGCGCTGCGAAGCGTCTCCACGGCCGCGTCGACGCGACGGCGCGCACGCGGACGGTGCTCTTGACCGGCACTCCCCACGTCGAGATCTGCCGGCTTGCGGACGAGGTCGGCGCGGATCTGATCGTGATCGGCACGCACGGACGCACCGGCATCCGTCACGCCCTGATCGGCAGCGTGGCGGAGCGGGTGGTGCGCCACGCGAAACGGGCCGTCCTCACCGTTCCATTGCGGCCCGCCAAGCGCCGGCGCGGGCGGCGGGCGTGAGCGCGGGATCCCGAGCGATGGCCGCCGCGAACAAGCTCGCGATCCTCGTCGGCGGCGGGCCGGCGCCGGGTATCAACGGCGTGATCAGCGCCGCCACGATCCGCGCCGCCGTCGACGGCATCGAGGTCCTCGGCGTCCGCGACGGATTCTCGGGGCTCATGCAGGGGAACGTGGATCACGTGCGGCCGCTCGCGATCGAGGACGTACGCCGCATCCATTTCCGCGGCGGCTCGGAGCTCGGGATCTCGCGCGCGAACCCGACCAAAGACCCGCGCCTGCTCGAGACGACCGTCCGTGCGCTCGAGCGGCTCGGCGTCTCACGGCTGATCACGATCGGCGGCGATGACACGGCCTTCTCGGCGATGAAGCTCGAGGAGACGGCCGGCGGCCGGCTCCAGGTCGTGCACGTCCCGAAGACGATCGACAACGACCTCGATCTTCCGCCCCACGTCGACACGTTCGGCTTCCAGACCGCGTGTCATCACGGCGTCGGGCTCGTGCGGAGCCTCATGGTCGACGCCGAGACGACCGGACGCTGGTACTTCGTCGTCGCCATGGGCCGGAAGGCGGGTCACCTGGCGCTCGGGATCGGCAAGGGCGCGGGTGCGACCATCACGTTGATTCCCGAGGAGTTCGGCGGAGGGCCGGTCGGCCTCGCGACCGTCGTCGACACGCTCGCCGGCGCCGTCGTGAAGCGGCTCGCCGGCGGGCGCCGCGACGGCGTCGCCGTGATTGCCGAGGGCGTGGCGCTCGCGCTCGATCCCGCGAGCGTGCGGGAGCTCGACGCCGTCGAGCGCGACGAGCACGGCCACGTCCGGCTCTCCGAGATCGCGCTCGGCGACCTCCTGAAGCGCGCGGTGCACGCGCGTCTCGAGCGGCTCGGCATCGTGACGACCATCGCCGCGCACGACATCGGATACGAGCTCCGCTGCATGGACCCGATCCCGTATGACCTCACGTACTGCCGCGACCTCGGGTACTGCGCGACGAAGTACCTCCTCGGCGGCGGCACCGCGGCCATGGTCTCGCTCCAAGGCGGCCGTTTCGTGCCGATTCCCTTCCACGCGATGCTCGACCCCGAGACGGGGCGGACCAAGGTGCGCCTCGTCGATGTCGGCTCGGCGCACTACGCGATCGCGCGCCGGTTCATGCTCCGCATCCGCCGCGACGACTTCGACGACGCCGCGCGCCTTACTGGGCTCGCGGCGGCGGCGCGGCTCGACGCCGCGGAGTTCCGATCCCAATTCGAATACCTGGTGGCGACCGAGCCGCCGGCCCTCGTCCTTTGAGTGGAAGGAGAACCGAATGGCTGTGAAGATCGCGATCAATGGGTTCGGCCGTATCGGCCGTCTGGTGCTTCGCGCCCTCGCGGAACAGGGCCTGCTTGGTACGCGCTTCGATGTCGTCGCGGTCGGCGACGTCGTCCCGGCCGACAACCTCGCGTACCTGCTCACGTTCGACTCGACCCAGGGTCGCTTCCGGGGCCGGGTCGACACGAAGAAGTCGGCGCCCGACAAGGAGGCGGACGACATCCTCGTCGTCGACGGGCGCGAGATCGCGGTCGTGAACGCCAAGACGCCCGCCGAGTTGCCGTGGGCGGCGCTCGGCGTTCAGATCGTCGTCGAGGCTTCCGGCCTCTTCACCGACGCCGCGAAGGCGAAGGGCCACCTCACGGCCGGCGCCAAGAAGGTCGTCATCACGGCGCCCGGCAAGGGCGAGGACGTGACGATCGTGATGGGCGTGAACGACGACACCTACGATCCGGCGAAGCACCACGTGATCTCGAATGCCTCGTGCACGACCAACTGCCTCGCCCCCGTGGTGCACGTGCTCTTGAAGGAGGGCTTCGGGATCGAGGAGGGGTTGATGACGACGGTGCACGCCTACACCGCGACGCAGAAGACGGTCGACGGTCCGTCGAAGAAGGACTGGAAGGGCGGGCGGACCGCGGCGCAGAACATCATCCCGTCGACGACCGGGGCGGCAAAAGCCGTCGGGCTCGTCTGCCCGGCGGTGAAGGGGAAGCTCACCGGCATGGCCTTCCGGGTGCCGACCGCGACGGTGTCGGTCGTCGACCTCACCGTCCGGACGACGCGCCCCACCTCGTACGCCGCGATCAAGGCGGCGATGAAGAACGCCTCCGAGACCTATTTGCAGGGCGTCCTCGAGTACACCGAGGACGAGGTGGTCTCGTCCGACTTCATCCACAGCCCCGCCTCGTCGATCTTCGACGGCGGCGCGGGGCTCGAGCTGAACGACCGGTTCTTCAAGCTCGTCGCCTGGTACGACAACGAGTGGGGCTACAGCTGCCGCTGCGTCGACCTACTGAAGAAGGTCGCCGCAGCGGGCGATTCTCGATTGTGAGAACGTAGCGACTTTCCGAAACATCGGAATTTAGCGATTTGGTTGATAATTCCCGATGATTTCTCTTGACCGTTTTTTCCCGGTGACATAGCGGGGTTCCCATACGGTACGTGGGTTGCGACGCTGGTCTGCTGGGTCGCGAGCGTCGGGGGGTGCACTGTGCTGCTGGATGCAACGGGGTGCAGGTGGATCGTCGGTCGAAGGTCTGCATTCGCCGCGCTGGCGTTCGTGCTCGCGCTCACCGCGTGCGGCGGTGGTGGTGGCGGCGGAGGCGGCGATGACGGTCCGGAGCGTCCGGGGCCGAATCCCAACGCGTTGAACGTCACGATCGTCGACGCGCGCATCGCCGATGACGACCGCGCCGTCGTCCGCTTCTTCCTGACCGACGCGCAGGGTGCGGCGCTCGCGTCGGACGGCGTCAACCTCCGGTTCGTGATCGCGGTGCTCGAGCCCGACGGCCAGTACCGGTCCTACGTCACGACGGTCCAGACGAGTCCCGACACTCACGTGGCGGCCGTCCAGGCGACGGCCGAGAACCCGGAGAACGGTGGGACGCTCGCGGACCAAGGCGATGGCCTCTTCCAGTACACGTTCGACACCGCCTTGCCCGTCGATCACGACGCCGACGCGTCGCACCGGGTCGCGATCTACGCCGACACGACGGTCCTCGAGGTCGACCACGTCTCGAATGCGGTTCACGACTTCGTGCCGTCTGGCAAGGCGGCCAGCGCCCGCGACGTCGTCCGGACGGAGGCGTGCAACACGTGTCACGACCCGCTCGAGGCCCACGGCGGCTCCCGCCGCGACGTCCGCCTCTGTATCACCTGCCACTCGTCCACCATCACTGATTTCGCGACCGGCGAGACGACGCCGCACGTCGATCCCGACACCGGGAGCTCCCTCGGGTTCACCGAGATGATCCACCGGATCCACCGCGGCGAGAGCCTGCCGAGCGTGGAGGCCGGGACGCCGTACCAGATCATCGGGTTCCGGCAGACGGTGTTCGACTTCTCGCACGTGGCGTTTCCCCAGGACATCCGGAACTGCGACACGTGCCACACGGGCGGCGCGCAGAGCAGCGCGTTCGCCACCAACCCGACGCGAGCTGCGTGCGGCTCGTGTCACGACGACGTGAACTTCGCGAGCGGCGCGAACCACGGCGGCGGCCCGCAACCGACGGACGGCAGCTGCTCGGGCTGCCATCTCCCCGCGACGGGCCACGAGTTCGACATCTCGGTGCTCGGGAGCCACACGATCCCGGCGCATTCGACACAGGTCCCCGGGGTGCGCTTCGAGCTGCTCTCGGTGCAGAGCGCCGAGACGGGATCGTCCGTGGTCGGCCCCGGCGAGCATCCGCGCGTCGCGTTTCGCATCACCGACGCGAACGGCGCCGCGATCGCGCCGGCGTCGATGAGCGCGCTGAGCCTCGTGCTCGGCGGGTCGACGGTCGAGTACTCGGCGCAGGATTACGACGGCGACGGCATCGTCGTCCCCGGCGATCCGTCGAGCCCGTGGACGCCGGGCGCCGAGACGTTCAAGTCGGAGTCGGCGAGCAAGGACGCCTTGGGACCGGACGGCTCGGGCGTGTCGACGTACACGTTCAAGAGCACTGTTCCCCCGAACGCGACCGGGACCTACGTCGTCGGGATCGAAGGGTACCAGTGCGCGACGGTCGAGGGCGCGAGCCAGCGGCTCGGCGGCAGCAACTGCTCGGGCAGCCTCGATCCGAACGGGAACGGGCGCGAGGACCCCGGCGAGGTCTTCAACCAGCTCCGCGACGTCGGGCCCAATCAGGTCATCCAGTTCGCGGTGACGGACGCGGCGCCGGTCGCACGCCGCCAGCCGGTCACGATCGAGCGCTGCGAGGTCTGTCACGGCGAGTTCTCGAAGGACTTCAACGTCCACGGCGGGGTCCGCAACGACACCCAGCACTGCCCGATCTGCCACAACCCGTCGAACGACACGCTCAGCCGACAGGTCCTGGCGGACGGCGAGACCGCGGTGACGAGCCCGGTCGACTTCAAGGTGATGATCCACAAGATCCACCGCGGCGAGGACCTCACGACGCCCTACGTCCTCTACGGCCGGCCGTCAGGCTCGTTCCCGGATCAGACGGCGAACCCGGTCGATTTCAGCGAGGTGCTCTTCCCGGGTGACGAGCGCGACTGCGAGGCGTGCCACGAGCCGGCGACCTACGTGCTGGCGCCCGGTGAGGGCGTCCTCCAGCCCGGCGTCCTGGGCTCGACGACGCGGCAGTTCATGCGCGGCGGCGAGGAGCTCACCGTCCTCGACGTCTTCACGACGCCGCCGACGATCGCCGTTTGCACGAGCTGTCACGACGACGTCGACTTCACGACCGGTGCGAACCATGCGGCGGGTCCGGCGACCGAGGAGAGCTGCGCGGGCTGCCACGGCGTCGGCCGTTCGCTCAGCGTCGAGCGTACGCATCTCCCCGGCCTGCCACCCGAGGCGCGCATCCTGCGACCGGGCACCTGAGCGGAGGCGGAGGCACGGTGACCTTGCGACGTGTCGGGGCGGTGATGGCGGTGCTGGCGCTGGCGGGCTGCGGGCGCGGCAACGACGACGGCCAGGACTTCGGCAACCTGATCACGAGCGCGCAAGGGACGCAGCTGACCCGCGAGGAGCACCCGACGGGGTGGGGGCGGAGCGAGTGCTTCCTCTGTCATCCCGTCGACGAGATCCACCACGTCGACCGCAGCGGCACCGGCACAGTCCCGCTCGCCGACATCCGGCGGCTGGTCGATCGCGATGGCCTCGAGAGCTGCCAGCTCTGTCACGGCGACAACGGTCTGGGTCGCTAGCGTATGCGGGCGTCGAAGGGCTTGGCCGGTCTCGTCATCCTCGCGGCCGTGCTGCTGGCGCGCCGCGCGGAATCCGACGCGTCGCGCTGGACGCCGAGGTCGAATGGTTTCTACGGCAACGTCTACACGGCGTTCCAGGCCAACACGCCGCTCCGGCGCCCGTTCGACGACGACAAGAAGGTCTATCCCTTCTACCAATACCTCGACGTTCGCGGCTTCAGCCCGCGCCACAACCTGTCGATGTCGACGTTCGTGCGGACCCGCGAGGTCGCGAACGGCGACGATGCGACCCTCGACATCTACAACGCCAGCCTCGACTACCGTGGGCTCGGCGGCGCGCTCGAGGTACGGGCCGGGCGGCAGATCCTCACCGAGGGCACGAACTTCATCCTGATGGACGGCGCGCTCCTGCGCGCCAAGCCGGTCGAGGGCGTCGACATCGTCGCGTACGGCGGCTTCCAGGACGCCGACCTGCAGCCGTATCCCGAGAAGCCGGAGCGGAGCTTCGGCACGTTCGGCGCGAAGCTGCGCTCGTCGCGGCTGCTCGGATCGCTCGTGACGCTCGGGTACCACGGCCTCGCGCCGGTGGACGAGACGCCGCGCCACTTCCTCGACGTCGGCTTTCGGCGCGCGGTGCCGTACACGGATTTCGCGGACGTCTACAGCCGCCTCGAGCTCGACGTCGCGGACGGCGACGCGGCCTTCTTCAATGCCGGCGTCGGCCTCAGCGTCGCGCGGCCGCTCTACCTGAACCTCGAGTACGGCAGCTACGAGCCGGACCCGCATCGCGACCGTTTCCTGCAGGACCGGATCTTCGATGCCTTCGCCCTCGACCGCATGCACGAGGCGCGCATCGGCCTCACCTACTACGTGACGCGCTGGCTCGACGCGTCGACCAGCTACTCCTTCGCGACCTACGACAAGCAGAACGACCACACGACGTACGGGCACATCGTGAAAGCCGGCCTGCGCTGGGACTTCTGGCGCCGGCTCGGGCTGCGGGCGTTCAACGGTTTCTACTTCGTCGACGGCGGCGGCGACGACCGCGCGATCGGCGTCAATTGCGGCGTGTCGGAAGAGATCCTGCGTGGCCTCGAGATGCACGCCGTGTTCGCGTTCGCGAATTTCGACAGCATCACGGGCAAGCACGGCAACGCCTACAGCTACATCGTCGGCACGCAATATCTCCTCGTCCGGAACGTCTCCCTGCTGGCCGAGATGGAGTACAACACCAACCACGATTTCGAGACCGACGTGCGCGGGAATTTTGGCGTCACGTACACCTTCAGCTGGAGCTGACGCAGGTTGCTGAAAAAGGCCCATCTGCTTCGTTGCTCGGTCGCTCGCTTGTGCGGCGTAGCTCCGCTACGCCTCCGCGCTCGCTTCCTCGCGCCTCGCATCTGGACCTTTTTGAGCAACCTGCTCGGGGCTGCCGCGCGCTTTTGGTGGGCTTGTCGCTTCGCTCCTAGCCACTCATTGTTAGAAAGACGGCGTCAGTCCAGGGTTCCGGTAGTGGTAATGCTGATCGTAGCACTGGCCGGGGTTGGGCCGTCGGCGTGTCGGACGGTGAATCATGGGCTCGACTGGGGGTGGCGGGCGGAGCGGCCCGCCGAGCCGCGCGACGTCTTTTCGCACCAGAGGCACCGGGACGTGTTCGCGCGTGAGGAGCTGGAGTGCTTCGCGTGTCACACGATGAGCGCGCGGATCACCGACGAGAAGGAGGCGGCCGCCGCGATCCAGGCGTCGCAGGAGGCCTTCACCGGCGGGAAGGACGCGTGCCACGTCTGCCACTACAATCCGCAGACCGGGAACACCGCGCCGGATCGCTGCGGCCTCTGCCACGTCGACGTCCGCGACGTCCAGCCCGCCAACCACAACTTCGATTGGCTCGAGCGGCACCAGGTGTTCGCGAAGAACGACGCGCCGAGCTGCGAGACGTGTCATCAGCCGCGCCAGTGCCAGGATTGCCACAACCGCCGCGACCAGACCGTACGGAGCTTTCACGACCGCAACATTCGCTTCGTGCACGGCATCGAGGCGCGCGCCAATCCGATGAAGTGCGGCGAGTGTCACACGGTCGGGTTCTGCCAGACGTGTCACCGGGAAGGCGGCTATGAGAAGTAGCATCCGGGTGCTGGCGATCCTGATCCTGCTCCTCTTGGTGGTGCCCGGGCGCGCTCGCGGCGACGACGAGGACAACCCGCACGAGAAGATGGTCGGCAGCAAGAGCGTGTGCGTCGACTGCCATACGCGCGTGCCGAAGCCCGACGAGCATGCCGCCGACTATTTTCTGGTCGATGCCCCGTCCGAGCACTGCCTCGGCTGCCACGACGAGACGGAGCATGTGGGCGCGCGCGAGCACCTCGGAAAGGACGCCGCCACCCACCTCGGCGACGAGCACGGCAAGATCGCCTGCTTCACCTGCCACGACCCGCATCCGCAGGGCGTGCTCCCGGGACGGACGGTGCACGCGTCGGCGGTGAGCGCGAGCACGCGGACCTTCATTGCGGCGCGGACCTGGTCGCCGCCGCTCGAGCGTCGCGAGCCGTCGGGGGCGTTCGGCGCGCTGCTACGGATATCCGACTGCACGACGTGTCACGTATCGCTGAAAGACCAACCCTGGAGGGAGAGAACGACATGGAGCGAAGCCATTCGAGTGTTGCCGCGCTAGCGATCATCGGGTTCGTCGGGTTGTACCCCGGCGCCGCGTGGGCCGCCGACGATGCGGGGATCAAGGTGTTCATCGAGAAGCGCTGCTACACCTGTCATACGGTGAGCGCGCGCGCCGCCGACGTCGACAAGCAGAAGGCCGCCTACCTGAAGGCCGCGGGCGCCGAGCCGGCCGAGGAGGGCGAAGGCGACAAGGATTCGAAGGGGGGCGATCTCTCCGACGTCGGCAAGAAGCACGATGCCGCGTGGCTGCAGGATTTTCTGAAGAACCCGAAACCGCAGTTCAAGGACGACGCCGACTGCCAGCGCGAGGCCAAGCAGAAGGACCGCAAGAAGTTCAAAGGGACGCCCGAGGAGCTGACCGTGCTCACGACCTTCCTGACGGGTCTCAAAGGAGAGGCGAAGCAGGCGCCGGGCTTCACGTCGTGCCTCAAGCCGTAGGCGCGGCGTGACGGACGAACCGGGGTTCGCGGCGATCCGGATCGCCGCCTTCGTTGCCTGCCTCGCGGCGATCGGCCTCGTCGCCCGTGCGACCCTCGCGCAGCGGTCGGGGCCGATGGAGCCCGCCCACCGTTGGATGCTCTTGATCGGGTTCGTGGTGCTGGCGCCGCTCGCGTATCTCTTGAACGCGGGGTTGGCGATCAGCGGCGCCAAGTCGGTCGCGTTTTGCAACTCGTGTCACGTGATGCACGGCTACGTGAAGGATCTGCAGGACCCGGACAGCGAGCACCTCGCGGCCCAGCACTTCCAGTACCGCTGGATCAACGACCACCAGTGTTACACCTGCCATTCCGACTACGGGCTCTTCGGCGACGTCGACGCGAAGATCGCCGGGCTACGGCACGTGTGGTTCTACACGCTCGGCGGCTACGAGCTGCCGCTCAAGATCCGCGGCACGTACGACAACCAGCGCTGCCTCGTCTGTCACGCGCCGGTGAAGAGCTACCAGGAGATCGCCGAGCACGAGAAGAACGCGGCGACGATTGCGACCAGCGCGACGTCGTGCATCGGCGGCGCGTGTCACGTTGCACCGCATCCGAAGGCGGCGGCGCGCGGGGAGTCGGCCGATGCCTCCTGACGCGTACCAACCCGGACGGGCGGTCCGGCGGTGGCTCGTCGTCGCCGCCGTCTTCCACGCCGTCGCGATGCTGCTCGTCATGCTGGCGCTCGTGCGGCTGACCCCGGTCACCATGACGTTCTCGGTCGGAGCCGCCGGCGGGCTCCTCGCGGCCGCGTGCGGCATCTTCCTCTGCGGCGTCACGATCGGTCTCCGGCGCCGCCACATCCTGTGAGCTCGGCGCACACCGACGCCGGCGACCGAATCATTCCCGCGAATGAAAACGCGCGCGCATTCCCACCTATGGGAACCCAACGTCCGCGCGGGTCGGCTGCGCCGGGCTCGACGCTGCCGACGGATGTGGCCCGATCGATGCTAAGACCGCGTGCCATCCCGGTCCGCGAGTAGCGACGTCGAGACCTTGAACGTCGTGCGCGCGTTGGTCGCGCTCAGCGAGCACGACCTTGCGTTCGCCGACCGCTACCTGGACCGGGCCGCGACGCATCTTGAACCGCTATGCTCGCGCGAGCGCTTTCAGGTGCTCGAGCACGAGCGCGCGGCGCTCACGCGCCTCGCCGCGACGATTCGCGAGGCGGCGGATCGCGGGCAGTGGGGCGCGCTCAAGACGGTCGCCCATCAGGCGAACGCGCTGCAAGCTCGGTTGCAGGATACCGAGGAGCTCATGCGCGTCGCCGCCGACGTACACCGCTCGCGCAACTTTCGCCCGACGGCCGCCGCGCTCGCCTTCGTCGGGGTCGCCCACCTGCCGCGCGACGCCGTCGAGCGGGCGCGCGGCGCCGTCAGCGCGCGCCTGCACGACCTCCTGCGTCGCGACGGGACGTGGGGCGAGTTCTATCGCGACCGGTCGACGTGGTTCGAGGGGTTGGAGGTGGTCGGCGCGGAGGCCGTGCCCGACGCGGCCGCCCGCCTCGACCCGGTCGCGGCGCGGAGGCGAGTCGACGAGGCTATCGAACGTGGTGCCTTCGGCGAGGTGGAGCATCTCGCGGACGCGCTGGGCCGCGACGACGCACCGTCCGCGGCCACCATCGTACGCGTCGCGTCGTCCGCCTTCGTGGGGCTCGACGTGCCGTTTCCGGCCGCAGCGGTCGCGAACGGCGGTGCGCTCGGGCTGGTCATGGAGACGCTCGCGCCAGACGACTGCAGTGACGCCGCCGCGGCGTGCCGGCTGCGCCGCGGGCTCGGCGACGGGGCCCGCGACGAGCACGTGTGTCCCGCCGCAATGCGGCCGGTCCTGTGCGAGAGTCTCGCCTTCCTGTCACGGCACGCGGTAGTGAGCTCGGCGGGACACCGGTACGTGCCGTCCTTCCGGTCGGAAGTGCTGCTGGTCGAGTCCTTCCCGGAGACGGAGCCGGCGGCTCTCACGCCGCTGCTCGACGTGCTCGAATTGCCGCGCCGCCGTGGGCTTGCGCGCTCCGACGTCGAGAACGCGCTCCGTCGCAATACCGCCGCCGTGTGCGAGCAGCTCGGCCTCGACCCGTTCCAGTACGCCGTCGTCTGCATTCCGTTCGACGCGTACGTGCGACTCGCTCCGCAGCGCGGGTGGGGGCGGGAAGCGATGTGGACCCACCTGGACGGCTATCAGATCGGGGCCGGCTCAGAGCTCCGCGCGCTCGTCGGTGGCGACGTCCGCTATGGCGGCTGTCACGATTTCTGCATGGTCGGGCGTCACTACGACGGGACGCAGCTCACGGCGCGGTTCGCCGTCGTGCGTCGGGGGCGCCTCTGCGCGTCATGACGCGGCGGTTGCCGCGGTCGCCGTGGCCCACCGCGGATTCCTTGGGACCCCGCGTTGCTGGAGAAGACGACGAGCTTCGTCGCTACGCTCGCACGATCGCGCTTCGCGTCCCGATCTCCGCGCCACCCGCGGTCCCACCGACCGGCGAGCGGGTCAGCTCGGCGACCTCGGCGCGGAGCCCGGCCCGGAAGTCCGGATGGGCGATCGCGATCAGCGCCTCGGCGCGCTCGCCGTCGGTCAGCATGCCGATGTTCGCGATGCCGTGCTCGGTCGCCACGTACTGCACGTGATGGCGCGGCGTGCTGACGCGGGCGCCGCGGGGAAGGGCGGCGACGATCGTCGACAACGTCTCGCCGCCGACGCGCGCGGTCGAGTGCAGGCAGATGATGCTCTTGCCCTCGTGGCTGTCGTGGGCGCCCATGACGAAGAGCTCGTGCCCGCCGACGCCGGAGTACTGCCGCGCGCCGATCGCGTCTGCAGTCACTTGTCCGGACACGTCGATCGCAAGGGCGCCGTTGATGCTCACCATCCTTCGGTTGCGTCGGATCACGGCGGGGTCGTTCACCTCCATGACCGGCAGCATGCGTACCTCCGGGTTGCGGTCCATCCACTCGTAGAGCGCGCGGCTCCCGGCGGCGAACGTGCACACCGAGAAGCCGTCGTGGATGCCTTTGTGGTTGCTCACCTTGCCGGCCTGGTGCAGCCGCATGATGCCGTCGACGAGCATCTCGGTGTGAATGCCGAAGTCGCCCTTGGAGCCGTCGGCGAGCAGCTGGGCGACGATGTTCGGCACGCCGCCGATGCCGATCTGCAGGGTCGACCCGTTCTCGATGAGGCTCTCGACGTGCCGCGCGATCGCGGCGTCCTCTGGGGCGACCGGGATCTCGGGAAGCACGAAGAGCGGCCGGTCCGTCTCGACCAGACAGTCGACCTCCGACACGTGGATGCGGTTTCCCCCGTGGCGTCCGAGCCCGTGCACGTGCGGCATGTCGCGGACGACCTCGCCGATCGCGAGCCGTTCGGGATCGCGCGCGGCGTCGAGGAAGGCGTGGAAGGTGGCGCCGGCGTGGACGCCGAAGTTCAAATAGCCGTGCTCGTCCATGGGGGCGAGCGCGGACACGACGACCCGCGGCCGTGCGAGCATCGCGTAGCGTTCCCAGCCGATGAAATCCGCCGGCAGGTAGTCGACGCGTCCCCCCATCGACCGCATCGTGCGCTCGATCGGCCCGTAGAAGCCGCTGATCAGTCGGACGTTCGGATGCATGAGGACGGGGTAGGGCGCGATGAGGAGGCCGCTGAAGAGCGTGAGGCCGCGCCAGTCGTCGCGCTCGCCGAGCGCCGTCAGGAAGTCGGCCGGCTGGCCGCCCGCGATCGGCGCCGCGACCGTGTCGTCCGGGCGGACGAGGTCGACGGCGGCCCGCATGCTGCGGCACTTGTCGCGATAGGTCGTTCCGTGGTCGGCGTTCGTCCGGCGTGCGAGGCGTTCCATGGGGTACTCCAGAACAGCGGTCGCGCGCCCGTCAGTGGGCATGCGCGTCGTGTGGCAGCGTCGATCGCAGATGTCCCGCCACGTCGGACAGGAAGCGTTCCACGCACACGTTGGCGATGCGATGTCCGATCAATGCGTCCAGTGCAGCCCCGATTGCACCGAGCGGCCGGTCATACCACGTGACGAGCTCGAGCTGGGTACTGATCGGGTTGACCGGATACACCCTCAGCACGGCGTGCATGAACGGGAACAATCTTGGGAGCGTGGCGGCCTGCCACTCGAACGTGAACGTCGTGGTCTCCGGCTTTCGAGCGCTCGCGGGCCGCTCCTCGACGTTCCGCACGCTGATGGCGATCTCGGTCCCGATCTCGAAGCCGCGGCGCCCGACGCGCAGCTCGGCTGCGGTGCCCGGCGTGCCGGGGGTCGTGGTCGCCGTCCGCCACACGCCGATCGGGTTCGCCTGAAGTGCGTCCCGGACTCGTGCGTAGCCGGCATTCACGTAGTCGAAGTAGTGGATCTCGCGTGTCGCGCTCACGAGCGTGCTCCTCCGTGCCTCGACCGTGCACGTGGTGTGCCACACCTCGGCTGCCGTCGTTCACGCGCGCACGGCCGCTGGATTCTCAGGGCCGCGAAGGACGGCTGGCGCTGTTTCGCGGTCGTCGGAATTCCCCGGTCGCCGGCGGGCGACGTCCACTCAGTACGCGACGCGTGCCTCGAGCTCGCCCGTCCGCTCATCGCGCACGACGACCAGCCGCGACATGCACGGCATGCAGTAGACGCGGTCGCCCGGGAGGAGCGTGCGGCTCGAGCGGATCACCACCTTGCAGACAGGGCAGATGACCTCGTTCGCCGCGAGGCGGTCGCCCGGGCCCTTCCACTTCCGGTAGAAGCGGCGGTACTTCCTCGGAACCTCGTCGAAGCCGGTGTCGTCGAGGATGAAGCGCTGGCGCTCGCCGCGCGCGTCGTTGGCCGCAGGGCTTCCAGGCGCCGGTTCGGCTTCGGCGCGCTCCTCCGTCACGGCGACGGCGCGCTCATCGTGGGGCGCGTTGCCGTCGCGGGCGGGTTCGTTCGGCCCACCGCGGACGCTCACGCGAACCCCAGGCGCTCGACGGATTCGAGGTAGGCGCGGCCGACCCGCTCGTGGTCGGCGCGTGGCATGCCGAGGAGGAGCGTCGTCTCCTCGAGCGCCTCGAAGACGAGGTGATCGAGCTCGCTTTTGATCTGCCCGAGCCGCGCGCGAATGTGGGGGGCGGCCGCCACCCGCCGGCCGAGCTCGTTCTCGCCGAAGCCGATGTGGCGGCGCTCGTCCTTGACGATGCCGCGCAGGATCTCCGCGGTCACGGCGTCGGCCTCGCGCATGTGGTCCTGGAAGACCGCGAACTCGAGCGACTCGAGGATGACGTTTTGCGCGAAGATCGCCGCCTCCCAGTCTTTGCTCGCGACGAGCTCGAGCAGGCGGCGCCGAAACGTTCGCAGGCTCGGGCTGGCGCGGCGCTCGACTTCCCCCTCGGGGTCCGCGACGCCGAGGTCGCGGATGCGGCGGTAGAAGACTTCGAGGTGGCGTCCTTCGTCGGCCACCTGGGTCGCGAGAAAGACCTTCGCGAGGCGGTTCGGGGCCATCACGATGAGCCCGCTTGCGCCTTCGAGCGCGGCGGCCTCGCCGACGCAGTAGTTGCAGAGGACCGTGATGAGACGCTCACGGTCCCCCTGCGCCATGGGGGCGTCCACGGTCTCCGGCCGGTGGCCCCACGTCGTCCCGGACAGATACCCCTCGACCGCCTGGAACCAGAACTCGAAGGAGTGCACCTCCTCGAGGAACGCCTGGGGGTCGAGGTCGTGGACGTCGCTCACGGCCGCGCGGGTGTCTGGTACTCGAGCCCGAGCCGGCCGAGCCGGGACTTGAACTCCTTCAGCACCGTCGTCCCGAGGAGATCCTCCATCTCCTCGGGATCGAGCGTCCCGAGGTCGGAGCCGTGGAAGCGCGCATGGCTGCGCTCTTGGCCGATGCGGGCGAGCTCGGTGACCGACTCGTTCTGGCGGAAGGAGTCCGCGAAGGTCGCGAGCATGAAATACGACATGTCCTTCTGCATCTGCTCGATGTCCTGCTTGCGGTCGGGGTTCTCCTTGATGAGCGAGCCGATGCGGTTCTCGCCGAAGCCGACGTGGCGTCGCTCGTCGGCGATGGTGCCCGAGAGCGTGTGCGCGAACTTCGGATTCATGTCCTGGTTCATCGCGTACATCATCTCGAACACGCTGAAGGCCATGCCCTCGAGCACGATGTTCTGGCCGACGACTCCGGCGACGAAGTCCTTTTTGTCGACCTTCTCGAGCAGCACGTCGGCGAACTTCACCAGGTTCGGGTTGGCGTACTCCTTGATGGTGAACTCCAGCGCGTCCTTCCGGATCCCGAGATCGTAGAGCCGCTGGGTGAAGATCTCCACGTGGCGCGCCTCGTCGAGCGTCTGCGTGGCGAGGAAGCGCTTGCTTGCTTCGTCCGGCGCGCTGTTGATGAGCCCCGACGACGCCGCGAGCGCGCACCGCTCGCCGACGACCAGCTGGACCGTCGTGCGAATCGCATCCTGGTGCAGCACCGGGTTCGTCCGGAGCAACTCGATCTCCTGCTCGCCCGGCTTGTGTCCGAAGACGGTGCCGTCGAGGTAGCCCTGTGGGCAGGACTCGAGCCAGTTCTGGATCGAGTACGCGGATAGGAAATCGGCCATGGTGCCCTTCCTCCTCTGCGCTCGAGAAGAGCAAAGCGCATGCCCCGGTGATGTGGGCGGTACGCCGGCCATTTCCGACGATTCGCAGAAGCGGGAATCCCCGGCGCGAGAATCGAACGCCAGGTTCATTCCCAAGCCTGCGAAGCAAAGTGCCGCGCCGAGACGCCGGAAGCCGCTCCCCGCCTCCTTGCGGTGCGACCGAAGTGGCGCTGCGCGGGGCGGACCAGGGTCCGGCGACACGCGGCGGCCTGGGGTTGCGTCCTCGGCCGCCGGGGGTATGAGAGCGGCCACGTCATGACGGCCGTTTGCGACTATCGCGCCGAGGGCATCCTCCGCGACGGCGGCTCCATCGTCGTCCGCGCGATCCGTCCCGATGACAAGGAAAAGCTGCGGGAGCACTTCACGCGCCTCAGCGCGCGCTCGGTCTACTTCCGATTCTTCAACGTCAAGAAGCGGCTCACGGACAAGGAGCTCGCGCACTTCACCGAGCTCGACTTCGTGCGACGGGTCGCACTCGTCGCGACGCTCGCCGCGGGCGCCGACGAGCACATCGTCGGGGTCGGACGCTTCGACGTCGACCCCGAAGATCGCACGTGTGCCGAGGTGGCCTTCGCCGTCACCGACGATCACCAGGGCCGCGGCATCGGCACGCTGCTCCTCGAGCACCTGGCACCGATCGCGCGCGCCGCGGGCATCACCGAGTTCCGCGCCGACGTGCTCGGCGACAACAAGCCGATGCTGCACGTCTTCGGCAGCAGCGGTTTCACGGTACAGCGCTCGATCGACGCCGGCGTCTTCTCGCTGACGTTCCCCACGGCGGAGACGCCGGCCTACGTCGAGGCGAGCCTCGCGCGCGAGATGCATGCCACGGCGGAGAGCGTGCGGCCGTTGCTCGAGCCGCGCGCGGTCGCGGTCGTCGGCGCGTCGCGCGATCCGGCGTCGATCGGAGGTGTGCTCCTCGCCAACGTGCGGGCGAGCTTCCGCGGGCCCGTCTACGCGGTGCACGCGACGGCGACCGAGGTGCAGGGCGTGCGGGCGTATCCCACGGTGGGCGCGATCGGCGTCCCCGTCGATCTCGCGGTGATCGCGGTTCCCGCGACGGCGGTCGAGAACGTCCTCGCCGACTGCGCCGCCGCCGGCGTCCGCGGGGTGATCGTCGTGTCGTCCGGGTTTGGCGAGGTCGGCGCGCGCGGCCACGAGGTCGAGCGCCGCCTCCGGCAGCGCGTGCGCGCGGCGGGCATGCGCCTCGTCGGACCGAACTGCATGGGCGTGATCAACACCGATCCGGAGTGTGGCGTGAACGCCACCTTCGCCCCAGGCGTCCCGACCCCCGGGACGATCGCGATGCTCTCGCAGAGCGGCGCCCTCGGCCTCGCGATCCTCGACCACGTGCGCACCCGCGGGCTCGGGGTGTCGAGCTTCGTTTCGGTCGGGAACAAGGCCGACGTGTCCAGCAACGATCTGCTCGCCTACTGGAAGGACGACCCGCGGACCGCGGTGGTCCTGCTCTACCTCGAGAGCTTCGGGAACCCGCGGAAGTTCGCGCGCATCGCACCCGAGGTCGCGCAACGGAAGCCCGTGATCGCGGTCAAGTCGGGACGCTCGGCGGCGGGGGTGCGGGCCGCCTCCAGCCATTCGGCGTCGCTCGCGAGCCTCGACGTCGCCGTCGACGCCCTGTTCGAGCAATGCGGCATCGTCCGCGCCGCCACCCTCGAGGAGCTCTTCGACCTCGCCGCGTTGTTTTCGACGCAGCCGGTGCCCGCGGGACGGCGCGTCGGCGTGGTCACGAACGCCGGTGGTCCTGGGATCCTGCTCGCCGACACGTGCGAGGCGCACGGCCTGACGCTGCCGGAGCTCGCGGGCGAGACGCAGACACGGCTGCGAGGCTTTCTCTCGCCGGCGGCCAGCGTCGCGAACCCGGTCGACATGACGGCGGCCGCGACGGGCGACGATTACGCGCATGCAATCGCCGCGGTCGGTGCAGATCCGAATGTCGACGCGGTCGTGATCATCTACATCCCCGTCCTCGGGAGCACCGAGGAGGCGACCGCCGCGATCGCGCGCGGCGCGGCCGGCGTGCCGCCGGAGAAGCCGGTGCTCGCGGTGCTCATGTCGTCGGCGCACGCGGGCCCGCTCGCGGCCGGGGCGCGCGGCGCGCTCCCGGTCTACCGGTTTCCCGAGAACGCCGCGCTCGCGCTCGCCGCGGCCACGCGCTACGGCGTGTGGCGGAGGCGCCCGACCGGCGCGCCGCTCGTGCTGGCACCGTTCGCGCGGGAGGCGATCCGCGCCGTCGTCGATCGCGTCCTTGCGACGGGCGGTGGCCCGCATTGGCTCGCGACGGACGACGTGCGGACCGTGCTCCGGGCCGCCGGTATCGGGGTCGCGGATGAGGAGCGTACCGCGCCGGACGCCGCGGTCGCGGCGGCGGAGCGGCTCGGTTACCCGCTCGTCGCGAAGGCGATCGCGCCTGGCGTGCTGCACAAGAGCGACGTCGGTGGCGTCCGGCTCGGCTTGCGCAGCGAAGCCGACGTCCGAGCGGCGGTCGACGCGATCGTTGGAGCGATGCGCGCCATCGACGCTCCGCTCGAGGGCATCCTGCTCCAGCACGAGATCGCCGGCGGGGTGGAAGCGCTCGTCGGCGTCACCACCGATCCCACGTTTGGGCCCGTCGTGGTGTGCGGACTCGGCGGCGTGCTCGTCGAGGTGCTGCGCGACGTGAGCTTCCGCCTCCCGCCGATCACCGACCGGGACGCCGTCGAGATGCTCGGCGCTTTGAAGGGCAGTCGACTGCTCGACGGCTACCGCGGCAGCCCGGCAGCCGATCGCGCCGCGCTCGTCGACGTGATCCTGCGGATCTCCGCGCTCGTCGAGGCCGTCCCGGAGCTCCGCGAGCTCGATTTGAACCCGGTGAAGGTGCTGGCACCCGGGGAGGGGGCGGTGGTGGTCGACGCGCGCATGCGCATCAACTGACGCCCGCGGCAGTTGCTGAGAAGGGCCGATCTGCGTCGTTGCTCCGTCGACTCACTTGGGCGGCATACGTACAAGGAACGCAGCCTACGGCTGCGCTCCTTGTTGGCTCCTTCGCGCCTCGCATCTCGACCTTTGTGAGCAACCTGCCAGGGCTGCCTGCCGGGGGTGCCTCGGGCGCGTGGTGGGCCGTCGCTTCGCTCGGCCATCCATCTCGTCGTCTGCGCAGTGTCTTGAAGCGCGTGTTGACGGGCCGTCGACCGCGTCGTAGGGTTGCGAAAGTACGCAATGAAGCAAGCACGGAAGAAGGCGTCGCCTGCGGGTGAGCGCGACCGGCACATTGCGCTCCGGCGCTTCAAAGCGGAGGTGTTCCAAGCGTTGGCGCATCCGACGCGCATTCACATCGCCGAGTGTCTCCAGGGAGGGGAGTTGCCAGTCAGCGTTCTCATGGAGCGCATCGGCATCGAGCCGGCGAACCTGTCGCAACACTTGGCCGTTCTGCGATCCAAAGGGCTCGTCGTGAACCGCAAGGAGGGCACGCAAGTCTTCTATGCTCTGCGGGATCCGCTTCTGAGCGACGTGCTCCGCGACATGCGGCGCTACTTTCAGGCACACGTCGAGGAAGCGTTGCGGATGCTGAGCGAGTTGTAGAAGTGGACGAGAGGGCGAAGAGGCACGACGGAGGCGAAGCGGCAGTTTCACTGCCGAAGCTTCTCGGGTGCCTGCGTCACTACACCGTTCGTACGCTCGTTGCCGATGTCGTCGCCGGAGTCACCGTGGGCTTGGTCGCGTTGCCTCTCGCGATGGCATTTGCGATCGCGTCCGGTGTTGCGCCGCAGGCGGGCATCTACTGCGCGATCGTCGCGGGATTTCTGATCTCGGTGCTGGGTGGGTCCCGCGTCCAGATCGGGGGGCCAACGGGGGCCTTCGTCGTCGTGGTCGCCGCGATCGTGAGCAGGCACGGCATCGACGGGCTCTTCATGTGCACCATGATGGCAGGCATCGTCCTGGTGGTGCTCGGGATGACGGGGCTCGGCACGGCCATCAAGTATGTCCCGCGCCCGGTGGTCATCGGTTTCACCAATGGCATTGCGGTCCTGATCGCGAGCACGCAGATCAGAGACCTGTTGGGCCTGACCATCTCCGAGGTGCCGGGAGACTTCTTGGGGCGCCTCGGAGCGATCAGCGCTCACTGGTACTCGTTGTCGTGGCCGGCGACCGCGATGTCGGCCGCTGCGTTGGCCGCGATGCTGCTCATGCGGCGGCTCGTGCCGGCAGTGCCGGGATCAGTGCTGGCCCTCGTGGTCGGAACGGCCGTCGCGTGGGCCGCTGATCTGCCGCTCGAGACCATCGAGTCGCGCTTTGGCGGAATTCCGAGCGGGCTCCCGGCGTTCGCCATCCCACGTTTTCGCGCGGACCTGATTCTTCCGCTGCTGTCCCCGACTCTGACGGTGGCGATGCTGGGAGCGATCGAATCCCTGCTCTCCGCGGTGGTGGCGGATCGGATGTCGGGCGACAAGCACAACCCGAACGTCGAGCTGATCGCTCAGGGAGTCGCAAACCTGATGTCGCCCATCGTAGGCGGACTCCCCGCTACCGGTGCGATCGCCCGAACCGCGACGAACATTCGGTCCGGTGCCCGGACCCCCGTCGCCGGCATGGTGCATGCCGCGACGCTGCTCGTGGTGGTGCTCGTCGCCGCGCCGCTCGCGAAGCCCATCCCGCTGTGCGTGCTCGCCGCGATCCTCATGGTGGTCGCGTACGACATGGGCGAGTGGCGCGAGGTGCCGGAGATCCTCAAGCTGAGCCGCGCCGACATCGGTGTCTGGGCCATCACGTTCACTCTGACGGTGTTGGCGGATCTGACGGTGGCGGTCGAAGCCGGGATGATCCTGGCGGTGCTGCTGTACATTCGGAAAGTGACCCTCACGACGACGGTCTCTCGGGTGACGCCCGACTACGTGGCGGACGGGATCGTCCACAGCCTGCAGGCCAATCCCATCCCCGACGGTGTCGCCGTCTACCGCATTCACGGTCCATTTCTCTTCGGCGCGGCGGACAAGCTCGCGGTCATCGAGGATGACCTCGCGTCGCTCCCGACCGTCGTCGTGCTCCGACTCCGGAACATGAACGCGATCGATGCCACCGGACTCCACGCCCTGGAGCATCTGGCCGATGCCCTCCACAGCGCGGGGCGCCACCTGGTGCTCTGCGGGATGCGCGACCAACCGGCGATGCTCATGGAGCAGGGCGAGTTTCATCGGCACATCGGCGACGCGAACATCCAGCCGCACCTGGCGGCGGGGCTCGCGCGCGCCAGGGAGATACTGGCGAGCACGTCACGCGCGCCCCAGTGGGCATTGGCATGAGCGTGACGCTGCCGTCGTCGCGCGCATGCAGGTCGGTCTCCGCGATGGACGTGCAGCGCGCCAAGGAGGTAGTCGTCAGGGTCGAGAAGGATCTCGGCGAGCCTCCGATCGGATGCATCACGCGGACCGCGGGCCGATAGACGCAACGCCGGGGCACGACCGAATGGACCGCCCATCCGACGTTCACCTCGAAGCAGCGACGCGCGAGCTGGCGGGGGCCCCGCGCGCCGCGCCGGGCGCGTCCGTCACGGTGCCTGTCGCGGTCTCGATGCTGCTGCTCTACGTCGTTGTGATCGCGGCAGTCGCGGCCGGCGTGCTGCCGCATGGGCTCGACGACCTCGTCGTCGTCTCGCTGTTCGTCGTCCTCGTCGGCGCGTTGGCCGAGCGCTGGCGCCGCGCCGAGCGCTCGCTCGGCGCCGCGCGCGACGAGCTCGAAGCGCGGGTGGCGCAGCGGACCGAGGACCTGCAACGGAAGCAGGACCTGCTCGATCTGGCGCAGAGGGCGGCGCGCGCGATGGCATTCGAGTGGTACTTCGACCAGGAGGTGAACGTCTGGTCGCCCGAGCAGGAAGCGCTGTACGGGCTCGCGCCCGGCACCTTCGACGGCCGATATGCGACCTGGCGGAAGCTCGTCCATCCCTCCGACTGGCCGCTGGTCGTGGGCGCGATGTCGCGAGCGGGGACGACGGGTGACATCACTGCGGAGTTCCGCGTGATCTGGCCGGATGAAAGCATCCACTGGCTCGCCGCGAACGGTCGCGTGTTCGTCGACGACGCCGGCATACCGTACCGGATGGTGGGCTTCACCGCCGACGTGACGGCGCGCAAGCTCGCGGAGGAGGAGCGGCGGCGAAGCGAGGCGTACCTCGCCGAAGGCCAGCGCGTGAGCGGCACCGGAAGTTGGGCGGTGGACGGCGCGACCAAGAAGGTCATCCACTCGTCGGAAGAGCATCGCCGCCTGTTCGGCTTCGAGCCGCCAGCGGGCGTGCCGACGCGGGAGGCGTACTTCGAGCGGGTCCATCCGGACGACCGACGGACGTGCGCCGAGGCCATCGCGCGCGTCGCCGATCGCAACGTGCGATGCGAGTGGGAGTACCGCATCTTCCTTCCAGATGGCGCGTGCAAGCACCTCGCGGCGGTCGCTCATCCTGTGCTCGACGCGGAGGGCAACGTCGAGATCATCGGCACGACGATGGACGTCACCGCTCGCAAGCGGTCGGAGCAGGCACTCCGCGAGAGCGAGGACAGGTTCCGTGAGGTGCAACTCGAGCTCGCCCACGTCAGCCGCGTGACGACGCTCGGCGAAGTCGCCGCGTCCCTCGCCCACGAGCTGAACCAGCCGCTCGCGGCGATCGCGAACAACGCGGACGCGTGTCTCGCGCTGCTGTCGGACCCGCACCAAGGCGACGAGGTGCGAGCGGGGCTGGTCGATATCGCTGCCGACGCCGATCGGGCGCGGCTCATCATGGAGCGGGTCCGGGGGCTCGCACGGCGGTCCACGCCGGAGCGTGCGCCGGTCGTGCTCGCCGACGTCGTGGCCGACGTGGTGGCGCTCGCCGCTTCGGAATCCGCCGCACGTCGCGTCGCGGTCCGGACCCACGTCCCCGCCGACCTGCCGATCGTGCTCGCAGACCGCGTGCAGCTTCAGCAGGTCCTGTTGAACCTGGTCATGAACGGCATGGACGCCATGAGCGGCATCGCGGAGGACCAGCGGGTGCTCGACGTCCGTGTGGAGCGGCACGACGACGCGGGCGTTCCGGGCGCCCGCGTCGCCGTTCGCGACCGCGGGATGGGACTCGGAGGCGGCGAGCCGGAGCGGCTGTTCGAGCCGTTCTACACGACGAAACCCCAGGGGCTGGGCATGGGGCTCGCGATCAGCCGCTCGATCGTCGAAGCGCACGGGGGACGCCTATGGGCCGAGCCCAACGACGGTCCAGGCGCGACGTTCTGGTTCGTCCTGCTCGGGACGGTGTCGGGCGAGGGGCACCCGGGCTCCTCGACGTGATGCCGGCGGGAACCGACCGCCCGGCATGCCCTCCGTCCCGGAGGTTCATCCGTCAGATGGCGCCGAAGCCCTGCCAGACGGGCGAGTGAACCGCGCTCGGCAGCTGCGTCGGATCGAACAGCGACGCCGGAAGCGCGACGTCGTAGCGGACGACCGCGACGTCGATGTCCGTCCGCGTCTTGGCCTGCAGATTCTCCATCGAGATGTGGCGGAGCGTCGGGACGCCGTCGATCATCGTGAGATCCTCGAACCTCTGGATTTTCCAGAGCCGGCGTGAGGCGTCGTAGAAATGTCGCTCGATCGGAAGCTCGGAATCCGCCGCGAGCCACAGCACCGTTCGCGTGTAGAAGGACGGGTCCTCGGGTGTGCCCTCGATGCGGTAGGCCGGCCCGTCTGGTCGCGGCTCCTCGCCGGCGAACCGGTAATACGTCCGACGCCGTGCGAAGCCGAGATCGGCGTAGGTGAAGTCGGAGTCGAGAAACGCGGAGTACGCGTCGCGCGCGGCGAGCTTGCGGACGCGTGTCGTCGTTGGGACGTACACCCAGTTCACGTTCTCGGCGATCCCCGAGTCCGCGACCAGGAAAGCGGTGCCGCGCATGTTTGCGGGCGCCAACACGACGGCCAGCTCGTGGACGACACCGCCCTGTTGGGAGCGTGCCTCGGCGAGCGTAATGCGCGACGGACCGTTCCGTCCGCCGACACTCAAGGTCAGCAAGCGGATCGATGGACGGTCGAGGCCGAGGGGGGCGGCGTGCCCGTCGCCGGCAGTTGCCGCCACCATGACGGCGGCCGGCTGGGCGGCGAGCGCGGGTGACGCGCTGGCCGCGGCGCATCCCAGGAGGACCAGCATACCGAGCGGCACGCGCATGTGATCCCACCTCCTCGAGCGCACTCGGCAACGCGCGCGCCACGCGAGCGACACGCTCGGGAGGAAGAGATCTGGGCGGGTCCGCGCGCGGCTTCGCATGCTTCCCGACCGTGCGACGTCGACCGTCGCCGTCAGCATGCGACCCGCGTCGCGGCCCGACCACCGATCGCGCGCCCGGTCGCGATGAGCCGGCTGCCGGTGGCTTGCCGCATGGACGGTATGTTGCGCCGCCCGTCCTGGGTTCGGGGCTTGCTCGCGAGCCAGCGACGCAACAACCCGCGGATCCATTCGGGATCGAGCGCGAGCGCGGAGCAGACGTTCTCGAAGGCGAACGGCCAACTCACGTCGGGTGAGGCGAACCATTCCGTTGCCTCGCCGAACAGCCGCTGCGCGCGCATTCCGGGGGCGTCCGCCCACTGGCAGAAGGACCGCATCGCATCCTCGAGCACCGCGGCCATGAGCCGCTGCTCGCCGCTGCGCTGACTCGGTCGTTGCAGCAGCTCGGTGAACTGCACCGGCATCAGATGGTCGGGAATGATCTCCGTACTTTCGAAATTGGCATGCATCATCGTCACTCTCCGTTCGGCGGCTTCGATTCGTCCGCTCGATGTCCTGAAGCAACGGGAATGCCACGTGGCCCCGACCGCCGGTCGCGGGACTTCGAACCGGTGCGCGCCGACAGCGACGGTCGGTCGGCAGCGTGACGACATGCCGACACGGTCGCGGCGGCGCGATCGCCAAGCGGAAGTGGTGGCAGCAGGCGGACGGGTCGGGGATGGCTTCTACGGTCGCCGGGTTCGGTGCCACCCAGCGCAGAAAGCCCGTCGGTGCCTCTCTGTCTTGCGCACACGCGAGCTGCG
>JANNPN010000022.1:0-10342 GCA_031400185.1 Polyangiaceae bacterium | reverse complement strand
GCCTGACTCACGCCTGCGGGCCCGCCGTAGGTGAGGGCCGATGAGAGAATCACGTCCTTCGTCCCGATGTTGAGGATCGCGCAGCTGGTGGTCGACGCGGTCGATCCGCCGGCAAACATGATGCCAGTCGAGATCGTCTTGCCGGCGGCGTCGGCGCTGCGCGCGGACCCGAGCGCGGCACCGACCACGAGCAGCGCCAGAACGGCTCGCGGAAGCGGAGTGAATCGACCAGTGACCATCGTGTTGCCTCCTTGCATCCGGCCCCTAGCGTCCCGCCACGAGCCGCGTCAATGCGCCCGACGGCGCGCGTGAGGCCGAGGCACTCGCCGATTAGCCCCTCCGCGTTGGTGATTTGTCTACCGCCTTCTCCTTCGCCGTTCCGGCATGTGCAGTTCAATTCCCCCCGCCTCCACTTCCTTTCCCGCTACGCGTTGCGGGGTTTCGGTGCCCAACGCCGGGGACGTTGGTACTTCCGTCGTGAAATGCCGTGCTCCGGATCGACCGTCCTGACCGGACCCGCCCCCGGACTTTGGACACCTTACGAGCGGGCCGGCTTGCTCCAGACCGTCCGGTTCACGACGTGGGTGTAGCTGACGAGGATCCGCACCACCTTCTCGCTGACGTTCGGCTGCGAATAGGCCTCGACCAGACGGAGCAAGCGGTCCTCGCCACGCGGCTGTGACTCGAGGATCGCGAGGGCGCGCAGAACGTCGTCCTTCGTCAGACCCGTGAGCATGACCGCAGCCTCCTCGAACGCCTCCGGTCGCTCGTGCGCCTCGCGCAGGTTCAGCGCCGGGAAGTTCAAGATCGAGCTCTCTTCCGAGATCGTGCCGCTGTCGCTCAGGACGGCGATCGCGTTCGTCTGCAGCTTCACATAGTCGGTGAACCCGAGGGGCTTCACCGTTTCGACGAGCGGGCTCAGCGCGATGCCGTCGCGTTCGATGCGGCTGCGCGTGCGGGGATGAGTCGAGAAGATCATGCGCTTCCCGTACGCGTCCGCGACGGCGTTCAACGTCTCGGCGAGCACCGGAAACTGCTCGCCGTCGACGTTCTCTTCGCGGTGCACGCTGACGACGAAGTAGCCGCACGGCTCGAGTCCGAGCCGTTGGAGGACATCGGACGCCTCGATCCGCGGGCGGTAGTGCTGCAGAACCTCGAACATCGGGCTCCCCGTCTTGATGACGCGATCGGCCGGAAAGCCCTCGCGGAGCAGGTACTCGCGGCCGATGTGCGAGTAGGTCATGTTCACGTCGGCGAGGTGATCGACGATTTTCCGGTTGATCTCTTCCGGCACGCGCTGATCGAAGCAGCGGTTGCCCGCTTCCATGTGGAAGACCGGCACCTTGCGCCGCTTCGCCGGGTACGCGGCGAGGCACGAGTTGGTGTCGCCGAGAACGAGTATCGCGTCCGGCTCGAGCCGGGCGATGATCTCGTCGGCCTTGACCATGATGTTGCCCACGGTCTCCATCGTCGTGTTGCCCGCCGCCCTGAGCACGTGGTCGGGGGCGCGGAGGCCGAGGTCGTCGAAGAAGATCTGACTGAGCTCGTGGTCGTAGCTCTGGCCGGTGTGCACGAGGGTGTGCTCGCACTCGCGGTCGAGGGCGGCGATCGTGCGCGAGAGTCGGATGATCTCCGGGCGAGTGCCGACGACGGTCATGACTTTGAGCTTCTTCATGGTGACGAGAGGGCTCAGACGACCTCGCGATGGGTGTCGGGATTCTGCGGATCGAAGATCTCGCTCGCCCAGAACAACGTCACGAGCTCACGAGCGCCGGTGTTCGTGATGCTGTGCGTGTAGCCCGGCGGAATGTCGACGACCGCCGGAGCCTCGCCGCTCACGTCGAAGTGGACGGTCTCGCCCGTCAGCACGTGGCGAAATCGGATGCGCGCTTCGCCCTCGACCACGACGAACTTCTCGATTTTCGTGTCATGGAAGTGGTTGCCGCGCGTGATGCCGGGGTTCGTTCGAGAGACGAATATCTGACCGCTCGACCTGGACTTGAGGAGCTCCTGCACGAAGCCCCGATCGTCGGGGATCGGCTTCACCTGGTAGGCGAAGTCGGAACGGTCGAGGTGGCTGACGAACGTCGCATAGAGCTGCCGCGTGAACGGTTCGGAGAGGTCCGGGATCACGAGCGTCGTACGCATGTCGCGGAACTCTTCGAGGAGCACCTTGACCCGTCCGACCGTCACGGTCGTGGAACGAGGGCAGGGCCGTGAAGTCCCGGTCGTCGGCCCTCCCTGCAGCTCGGCGACGAACGCTTCCACGACGTCGTCGACGTACACGAGATCGACCCGTGCGTCCGGATCGTCGACCGTGACCGGAAGGCCGCGGGTGATCTGGTGGCAGAACGTCGCGACGAACGAGTTGTAGCTCGGACGACACCACTTGCCGAACACGTTGGTCAGCCGGAAGATCGCGACCTGCGCGCCGGCTTCGGCAGCGTACGCCGCGAGCGCCGCCTCGGCTCCGAGCTTGCTGTCCCCATAGGCGTTGCCGCGCTCGACCTGGACCGACGACGCGTAGACGACCTTCGGCATCCGGCCGAGGCGGCGCAGGGTGTCGCAGAGGTCACGGGTGATGCCGGCGTTGCCGGCCTCATGGTCGTCCTCGTTGGGCGGCCGGTTCACCCCGGCGAGGTGATAGACGACGTCGGCCCGCGCGAGACCCGCTTCGTACTCCTCGCGAGAGGTGTCGCGGCCGACGGCGACGACCACGGCGCCGGGGACCCGACGGAGCGCGACGATGAGGTTCCTGCCGAGGAATCCGCTCGCTCCTGTGACGAGAACGGTCATGCGGGCAGGATTCCCCGGAGTCCGTCCTTGACGACGTCGAGCCCGCGCAACAGCTCGGTGACCTCGTCCGTGGTGAGCGCACGGGCATTGAGTGAATGGAACTCTTCGCTGCGCGCGGCCGACTTCACGCCCTTGTCGACGAACAGCGTGTAGTCGAGACCGCGGCTGTCGGCAGGAACACGAAAATAGCTCCCGCAGTCGACGGCCTTGTCCTTCTCCTCCGAGGTCAGCAGGGTCTCGTACAGCTTCTCGCCGTGGCGGGCGCCGATGTCCTGGATCTCCGCCTTCCTGGCGAAGATCCGCATGAGTCCCTCCGCGAGTTGGGCGACTGAGGCGGCCGGCGCCTTCAGCACGAAGAGGTCGCCAGGCTCGGCATGCTCGAAGGCGTAGAGCACTTGGTCGACCGCGTCGTCCATCGACATCATGAACCTTCGCATGTTCGGGTTCGTGATCGTGATCGGCCGATTCTGCATCAGCTGCGTGACGAACAACGGGATCACGGAGCCGCGCGAGCCCATGACGTTGCCGTACCGGGCGATGCTGACCGTGTGGCCGACGGCGGCGCCCGTCCGGGCCTTCGCGACGGCGATTTTCTCCATCATCGCCTTCGAGATGCCCATCGCGTTGATCGGATAGGCTGCCTTGTCGGTGCTGAGGACGACCGTGCGCTCGACGCCGGCCGCGCTTGCCGCCGCGAGCAGGTTGTCGGTGCCGATCGCGTTCGTATAGAGGGCCTGCATCGGATAGAACTCGCACCCCGGCACCTGCTTGAGCGCGGCGGCGTGAAAGATGTAGTCGGCTCCGCTCACGGCCTCGCGGATGCTCCGCTCGTCGCGAACGTCGGCGATGTAGAACTTGAGCTTCGGATTCGCGTAGTGACGACGCATGTCCTCTTGCTTCTTCTCGTCGCGCGACAGGCATCGAATCTCACCGACGCCCGTGCCGAGGAAGCGGCGGAGCACGGCATTGCCGAAGGATCCCGTTCCGCCCGTGATCAGCAGGGTCTTGTCTGTGAACATGCGAGAGTCGATCTTGCCTAGGGATGTCGTTCCACGGCAGCGGCCAGGAAGTCGCCCATGGCCGCCGTGAAGTTGCGGTAGTCGAACGCGTCCTCCGCACGTCGCCGGGCCGCGAGTCGCATCCGGTGGCGCTCGTCGGACGAGAGCCGGAGCGCGCGCTCAAAGGCGGTGACGAGGCTCCCGCGGGACCAATCGGGACAGAGGATCGCTTCGCGCCCGTCGACGAGATGCTCGCCGAGGTCGCTCGTGAGGTTGCAGATGACCGGCGTGCCGTAGGCGAGACTCTCCACGACCTTCGTCGGAAAACCGGCGGTCGAGTAGCGCATGACCGGGCGGACGAGGACGGTGAAATCCGCCGCGCGCACGAGCTCGGTCGCCTGCTTGTGACTCACCGGGCCCAGCGAATCGATGTATTCTGGAAGCTCGCGGAGCCCGCGCGCGCGCATGGCCGGGCATCGGAGGACGCGATCGGTCGGCACGCCCGCGACCCGCAAGCGAATCTTCTTCCCCTGCAGCGCGAGCGTGGCCACGGCGTCGACGACGGTCTCGAACGTGTTCATCAGCCCCGCAGTGCCGGCGAAGCCGATCGTCAAGGTTTCCGGATCGGCGGCCGGTTCCACGGGAGGGAGCGCGGACACGTCGAGCGTCGGCGGCACGCGCACCGTCAGGCAGTTCCGCGAGTGGTAGTAGTCGCGAAGGTACGAGCTGATCGCGATGACGTTCCCACACCGGACACAATAGTGGCGCGCGGAGAGCTCGAGGCTCCAGCGGTACGGCCCATACCGACCTCCTCCCGGCCGAGTCGAGGGCTCGTACCACTCGACCGCGTCGAACACGAGAGGAATCCGCCGGCGCCGGCACCACGGCAGCAATCGTGAGAAGTACGGTACGAAGCCGGCGTACAGAATCACGACATCCGGTTTCGGCACCATGGCCTCGAGCCAATCACGCGTCTTGCGTCCCATGCCGACGTACACGAGATGCTTGAGGATGGTCGGAAGGTGCTCGGCCGTACGCTCGGCGAGCGAGTAGACCGGGAATCCCTCGAAGTCCAGCGGATTGGGCTCGTCGGCCCGCGGCAGCTGACCCGAGCCGAAAATCACCTCGTGTCCCGCAGCCCGGATCGACTGGGCGATGCCGAGCATCCTGCGAGCCGCGGCCGCTCCCTCGGGCAGGGCGACGGGACCGACGTAGGCTACTCGCATGCCCGCGCGGCGCCGCGCTCGGCGTCATTGTCTCCGGCAGCCCGGCTCATGCTCGAACGCATACCCGAAGTTCACCAGATCGTCTCGATAGAGGTCCTCGACGACGCGACGCGCGTCATCGGAGAAGTAGCCCGCATACGATGCGGCACGCCGCGAGCCACCCCGGTGCGGCAGCGGCGTGGGCGCGTCGATCCTGCCCGCGATCACGCGCCAGGAATCCTGGATCGACTCGAAGCGACCGACGTGGTCGACCAGCAGCCCGCCGTCGTGGAACAGCGCGATCGACTGCGGGTCGAAGTGCGGATCGAACGCCGTGCCCTGGCGGCCGAGCACCTCGACGACGAACTCGTTGAACTCGTACCCGCGACACTTCTTCCGCAGATAGAAGAATGCGGACACGACCCGGTCGAACGGATTGCGCACGATCGTGAACTTGAAGGTCCGGTCGAAGTACGCGTCGTCCAGCCGATCGAAACGGGCTTCCCACGCCCGCGGATCGTCCTTCCGCACGATTGCCCGATCGGCCAAAAGGTGACGGGCGATCGACCGTTGCGCGACCTTGCTGTTCGGGAAGAAGACGAACCGTTCGCGGCGGTCGAGAATGACCGGGTTCTTGCGCGCCCTGATCGCTTGCCTGCGATCGCTCATCGCCCTCTGACCTCCCGTCTCGATCGTTCCGTCGGCCGCGCGCGGACGCTCGCCGCCCACCGTGAGCGCGTGTAGCACAAGCGCCCGTTCTGGTCCCGTGTCGAGCCCTCTCGACGCCTTGCAATCGACTCGCCGGCACGAATAGGAGAGGCCGTCGCATGCCGCCGAAGCCGACAACGAGGGAAGCGCAGGACGACGAGCGCCCGGGGGAAGTCGTGGAGGAGCTACGCGCGGCCGTCGGCGGCGACGCTGCGCGCGAGGCACGCTTCTGGCGCGGGCGGGCTGAGAAGCTCGCGGCACAGCTCGACGGGCTACAGGCGCGCCTGCTGGCGCTGACCGACCTTCTGCCGCCGCGCTCCGCGCGGCTCCTCGCGTGCGATCTCGAGGACCTCCGGCGCGAGCGCCACTGGCCTGACCCGCTCGCGGCCTGGACGGAGACGAGCCGCCTGGAGCCCGCGAGCGTCGAGACCGAGCTGCCGCTGCTCTGGACACGGCTCGGGCCGCCGGCGCCGCGATGAGCGGCACGCGTCCCGTCGCCATCGTCGTCCTCTGCTGGAACCGCTGGGACCTCACGCGGCGCTGCCTGTCGTCGATCCGTGACCACACGAGTCTTGCCGACGTCGAGGTCATCGCGGTCGACAACGGCAGCACCGATGAGACCCCCGACGCGCTGCACCGGCTCGACTGGGTGCGGACGATCCGCAACGACACGAACCTCGGCTTCGTGCGCGGCAACAACCTCGGCATCGCGGCCGTGCGCCGCGACGCCGACGTGCTCCTGCTGAACAACGACGTCGAGGTGCGTGCAGGATGGCTCGATGGGCTGCGCGGCACCGCGTACTCGGCGCCCGACGTCGGCGTCGTCGGCTGTCGGCTGGTGCTGCCCGACGGGCGGTTGCTGCACGCCGGGACCGTCCTGCTGCCCGACACGTGCTGGGGCCAGCAGGTCGGCTCCCTCGAGGCCGACCTCAATCAATACGCGGCGGACCGTGACGTGCAGGGCATCGTGTTCGCCTGCGCCTACCTCCGGCGCGAGGTCTTGGACGCGATCGGCGATCTGTCCGGGGACTACGAGTCCTACTTCGAGGACACGGACTACTGCCTCCGCGCGCGCGAGGCCGGCTTCCGTGTCCTCTGCTGCGGCAGCGTGACGCTGGTGCACGCCGAGCACGGCTCGACGGCCGGCGATCCCGCCCTCTTCGAGCACCTCTTCCAGCGGAGTCGCGAGACGTTCCGCCGAACATGGCAGCACCGGCTCGACGAGCGCTACACGCTCGACCTCACGTGGCAGTCGATCATGAACTTTCCGACCGGGTACGCGACGAGCTGCCGCGGGCTCCTGAAAGCTCTCGATCAGCAAGGCGTGCGAGGACGCTACGAGTACGTCTACGGCCAGGGCACGCCCTTCGCGGTCGACGAGCCGCCGGACTCGAACGACTACGTCTTGAACGTCATCGCTTCGCGGCCGAAGCTGGAGCGCCCGCCGATCTCCGTCGTCTACGGTCAGGGCGACGTCTTCCGCCGGAACCGCGGCAGCTACCGGATCGGCTACACAATGCTCGAGGTGGACGGCTTCCCAGCGGACTGGGTCGAGGCCGCCAACGCGATGGACGAGGTCTGGGTACCCTCGACCTTCAACCGCGACGGGTTCCTCCGCTGCGGCGTGACGAAGCCGATTCACTTGATGCCGCTCGGCGTCGACGTCGATCACTTCCATCCGACCATCCGCGCGCACCGCAACCCGAACGGCGACTTCGTCTTTCTCGCCAACTTCGAGTGGGGCGAGCGCAAGGCGCCCGAGGTGCTGCTGCGCGTCTTCAACCGGACTTTCGGTTGCGGCGAGGCCGTCGTCCTCGTCTGCAAGACGATCAACGTGGATTCGACGCTACGCGTGCGTGACCGGATCGCTGCCCTGCACCTCGTGGACTCGGGCGGACGCATCCTGTTTCTGCACAATCGCGTCTTTCCCCACCACGAGCTCGGATCGCTCTACCGCTCGGCCGACTGCTATGTCGCTGCGTCGCGCGGCGAGGGGTGGGGCCTGCCGCTCATCGAGGCGATGGCGTGCGGCCTGCCGGTGATCGCGACCGACTGGGGGGCGCACCGCGACTTTGCGAGCGAGGAGAACGGCTACCTGCTGCGCAGTCGCGGACTCGTGCCGGCGCGCGCCCGCTGCCCGTACTACCAAGGCTTCTCGTGGGCCGATCCGGATCCGGAGCACCTCGCGGCCCTCCTGCGGCACGTATTCGAGAACCGCGAGGAGGCGGCGGCCAAGGGTCGCCGCGCCGCCGCCGACGTGGCGCGGAGGTGGACGTGGGCGCACGCCGCCGCACGGATACGTGCGCGGCTCGAGGCGATCACGGCGCGCTGAGCGCGAGGCTCCGGCACAAATTCTTTACATGCCGGCCCGAAGGAGATACCGAGGCCGAGCAACGCGGGGGGGTCGGCGCGCGACCGCTCTGCGTTCCGTCGGGCGGTGCGCGTGGGGGAGGCGGACGCCAGACCATGTCGGTGAGTGCTCTCGACGACCGGATTCGGGTCCTCCGGATCATCGCCCGCCTGAACGTCGGCGGGCCGGCGCTGCACACCGTCCTGCTGACGCAGCGCCTCGATCCCGAGCGCTACGACGGTCGCCTCGTGACGGGCGTGCCCGACGCGGCCGAGGGCGACTATCTCGCGCTCCGCGATCTCGCGCTCGATCGCCTCGTCCGCCTCCCGACGCTCGGCCGCGAGCTGAGCGTGCGGCGGGACCTGCGCGCGCTCGCCGACCTCGTCCGACTGCTGCGCGCGGAGCGGCCGCACCTGGTCCACACGCACACCGCCAAGGCCGGGATGCTCGGGCGGCTGGCAGCGATCCTCACCGGCGTCCCGATTCGCGTGCACACCTTCCACGGCCACGTGTTCGACGGCTACTTCTCGCCCGCGAAGACGCGCGCGTTTCTCGCCATCGAGCGCGCGCTCGCCCACCGCACGCACCGCATCTTGACCGTGAGCGACAGCGTGCGAGCGGATCTCCTCGCGCTCGGCATCGGGCGGCCGGACCAGGTGACCGTGGTGCCGCTCGGCCTCGACCTCGAGCCGTTCGCCCGCGCGGCGCAGCGCCGCGGGGCGCTGCGCCGCGAGCTCCAGGTTGCCGGGGACACCCCGCTCGTGGGCATCGTCGCGCGCCTCGTGCCGATCAAGGCGCACGAGGTGTTCCTCGCGGCGGCGGCACGGATCGCCGAGCGCGTGCCCGCGTGCCACTTCGTCGTGGTTGGCGACGGCGAGCGCCGGCTCGAGCTCGTAGAGCTCGCCGAGCGCGCGGGCCTGCGCGACCGCTGCCACTTCCTCGGCTGGCGGGCGGACCTCGCGCACATCCACGCCGACCTCGACGTCGCCGTGCTCACCTCGCGCAACGAGGGTTCGCCAGTCGCGCTCATCGAGGCGATGGCGGCGGGGCTTCCCGTCGTCGCGACGTCGGTCGGCGGCGTGGCCGACCTGGTGACGGAGGGCGTGCACGGCCACCTCGTTCCGGTGAACGACGCTGCGGGGATCGCCGCCGCGACGATCGCGCTGCTGCACGACCCGGCGCGGCGGCGCGCCTTCGGGGCCGCCGGCCGCGAGCGCGCGCGCGCTCGCGCGCCACGGTGCGGCCCGGCTCCTCGCGGACATCGACCACGTCTACGGGATGGAGCTCGAGGCCGCGGCGCGGCGCAACCCCGGCTTCGCCGCACCCGCCTCGCGTCCGGTCGCGGTCACGCCGCCCGGGCGGGCGGCATAGGACGACGATGCTCACGGCCGCCATCTGGGGAGCCGTCGCGCTCGTTCTTTCGACCTGCCTCACGGTCCTGTGCATCCCGCTCGCGCACCGCGTGGGTGCGGTCGCCCGTACGCGCCAGGACCGCTGGCACCGCAAGGAGATCCCGATGCTCGGCGGCATCGCGATCGCGATCGGGACCATGGCGCCGTTGCTCGCCGCGACCGTCGGCACCTCGGGCGATCCGCAGCGCGTGTTCGCGCTGCTTCTCGGCGGGAGCATGATCGCGGTCGTCGGTCTGGTGGACGACCTGCGCGCGATGCGCCCGGAGACGAAGCTGCTCGGCCAGCTCCTCGCTGCCATGCTCGCGGTCGGCATGGGGCTCAGATTGTCGCTTACCGCCTCGCCGGAGCTCGACATGCTGCTCACGCTGCTCTGGATCGTCGCCTTCACCAACGCGTTCAACCTGCTCGACAACATGGATGGACTCGCCGCCGGCATCGCCGCGATCATGGCCGCGTTCCGCCTCGTCTTCTTCCAGCTCGACGGCAACTTCGAGGGCGCGACCAGTGCGGCGATCCTGCTCGGCGCGACGCTCGGCTTCCTCGTCCACAACCACCATCCGGCGCGGATTTTCATGGGCGACGCGGGCTCGATGTTCCTCGGCTTCTCGGTCGCCGGCCTGTCGCTGGTCGGCGGCTACCCGTACTCGCGCGGCGCGCTGTCGATCCTGTTGCTCCCGGTGTTGTTGCTGCTCGTGCCCATCTTCGACACCGCGTTCGTGACGGTGACGCGAGTCATCGCCGGTCGCCCGATCTCCGTCGGCGGCCAGCGAGGTCTACAATCAGGCGCAGGCGGAGCGTGGCTGGACCGCCATGCTCGCCCTTTACAAGCGGGCGCTGGTCTAGCGTTCCGAATCACGCTGAGCACATCTTGAG
>JANNPN010000014.1:0-6646 GCA_031400185.1 Polyangiaceae bacterium | reverse complement strand
GTTCGCTCGAGGTGAGCCAGATAGCCATCGGACGTCCCGTCGTAGGTCATCGCCTGCGCAAGAATGTCTGAACGACCCCCGAATCCTCCGAGTCGCTCCGTGCCCCGTGAGAAGGCGGACAGCGCGCGTGTGCGCGCACGCTGGAGTTCGACCTCGGTTGGTCCCTGCTGGAGGAAGTCGGCGATAGTGCGATCCAGCATCTCCTCGACGCGTGCTGTGTCGACGCCCGATTTCACCGTGGCTTCGACGACGAACATGATGGCCAGTTCGCTGGCGCTGACGTACGCCGTTACGGCGGTTGCAAGGTCCTGGTCGTAGACAAGGCGCCGATCAAGCCGGGCACTGCGTGAGCCCGACAAGACGCTTGCCGCGAGTTCGACCGCTTCGAGGTCGGCATCCTGCCAGGCCGGCGCGTGGTAAACGCGGTGAATGCGCGTCTGCGGCACACGCTCCTGCATCTCTTCACGAATGTTGGTGTCGAGGCGGGGTACCCATCGTTCGAGTCGTGCCACCGGTGGGCCCGGTGGAATGCCGTCGAAATACTTCTTCACCAGCTCCAGTGCCCGATCGGCGGTGATGTCGCCGGCCAGTGAGAGCACGCAATTGTTCGGACCATAGTAGGTGGCGTACCACGTGCGCACATCCTCCAGGGACGCCGCGTTGAGGTCCTCCATGCTGCCGATGGTCGACCAGCTGTACGGATGCGTCGCCGGAAACATGCGTTCCACGATGCGACCGAAGGCACGTCCGTACGGGCGGTCTTCTCCCTGACGTTTCTCGTTCTGGACGACGCCCCGTTCGCGGTCGAGCATCGCCTGATTGATCTGGGCGTTGAGGAATCCCATGCGGTCCGCCTCGAGATAGAGCGTGCGCTCGAGGGCCGAGACGGGAACGTCTTCGAAGAAGTTGGTTCGGTCGGTGTCGGTCGTGCCGTTCCGGTTGGCGGCGCCAAGGTCGTCCATCGCTTCACGGAACCCGCGAGGGAAATGTTCCGAGCCGTTGAAGAAGAAGTGCTCGAACAGGTGCGCGAACCCAGTCCGGCCACGCACTTCGTTGCGCGAGCCGACGTGGTACCAGAGATTGACCGCGACAACCGGCACGGAATGGTCTTCGTGCACGATGAGCGTCAGCCCGTTTGACAGCGTAAACCGGCGATGCGGTATCTCGTAGGCCGCGCGGTCGAAGGCGGGTGCCGAGGCTCTGGCGGGTGTAGCGGCGGAGACAGGCGGCCTGGTGGGAGCTGGCGCCTGCGCGAATCCAAGGGTTCCCACACCAACCACGGCAATGACGAGCGATAGGACTTGACGCATGCGGAGATCCTACGCCGTACTGACTACCAATGATCCATCGTTCCGGTCAGGCCTTCGTGCACGGCTGCAACTATCCCTGGTCAACGGACGGGACCACGGTGTTCTATGGCCTCGACTTCGGGGCCAACGTCTGGGGGTCTCACGTGGGTGTGTCCACGCGGCGTCCTGCCGTGTCGCGGGATTTTGCCGCCATGGCCGCGCTCGGATTCACCGTCGTGCGTTGGTTCGTCTTCTGCGACGGGCGTTCGGGCATTGTCTACGACGAGGCTGGGGTTCCGTGGTCGCTCGACTCGCACGTGCTCGTCGATCTCGACGCGGCGCTCGAGATCGCCGGCGATCACGGCATCGCGCTCTCATTGGTCCTGCTCGACCATCAATGGATGTTCGGCGGACTTCCTGGGCTGCTGCCAGACGCGGCCACGGGAGCGATGCATCAGGTGTCCCTTCCGAGCGGACGCGCGCGGATTCTCGCCGAGCGGGAAAGTCGGAACGCGCTGTTTGAACGCGTGTTGGCCCCGGTTGTCTCGCGGTATGGGCCATCCGGGTCGAGAAACGACCTGGCACACGCGGTGTTCGCGTGGGAGTTCATGAACGAGCCCGACTTCGTGGTGGAGGAGTGGGAGCAGGACCTGAGCCGCAGGGTGACCACTCCGATTCGCTTCGACGCCCTCGCCGAGCAGGTGAGCCGTTTGAGCGACCTGGTCCACCGGGAATCTCGTGCGCAGACCACCCTGGCCGCCGCTCGCCTGCGTAATCTCTGGGCGTGGGATGACGACGGGCTGGGGCTCGACTTCCTGCAAGTCCATACGTACCCGGATCTTGCGCATCCGTTCCGGGACGAGGACGTGTTCGGGAAGGCAGCGACGGCTCTCGGATGCCATCGTCCGGTTGTGCTTGGCGAGTTTCCGGGGAACGGGCCGATGCGTCATCCTGCGGGGGCGTCACCGCCGGCGTGGACCCTGGACGACTACCTGTCGTTCGGGCTCGCGGGAGGCTATGGGGGGGCGTGGGCGTGGAGTTTCAGCGGCACGGATGCCTATGGACGTCTGCCGGTAGAGCCACTGCTCCGGTTCGCGGCTGAACAGCCAGAGCTCGTGAACAAGCGTGCAGGTTTGCCTGGAGGGACGGTAAACGAATCCGAACGCAGTTAGTATTACTGAACGATGTTCAACGCAGATCAGGCCGATCAGTCTGACCAGTCCGGCTCGGACGCCGATCCGCGGCCCCGCCAGGCGGGCGGCAGTCGACAGGAACGGCATCAGCAACACCGGGACGCCACCAAACGGGCGATCCTTGATGCGGCGCTCGAGCTGTTCGTGGTTGACGGCTATTCGAGTGTCTCGATTCGCAGCATCGCTGCCAAGGTCGACTACAGCCCGGCCGCCATCTACAGCTACTTTCCGTCGAAGGACGACATCTTTTTTGCGCTCGCCGAAGAGGGGCTGAGTCTGCTCGGGCACCGGGAACTTTCTGCCGAAGCCACCGTCCACGCTCTGGACGACGTTCGCGCGATGTTCTGGCGCATCTATGAGTTCAGCAAGGAGCAGCCCCAGTACTTTGCCCTGGTCTTCCTCGATCGCTCGGTGCCGAAGATCAGCAAGGAGTACGAGCGGTTTGCGTTCATGACCAAGCTCAAGGACAAGACAAACGAGCGAATGCAGCGCTGCATCGACGTGGGCGATTTGCCCCAGGCGCTGCATGTGCCTACAGCCGCTCGGATCATGTTTGCCTCGGTCGTGGGGTTGTCGGCCCTGCGGCTGTCGCATCGCCTGGCGCCCTGGGAAGACGCCGACAACCTGGTGCGTCAGGCCATCGATGTGATGCTTGCCGGGTTCGAACGGCACCCCCCGGCTGGCAATGATCCCCCCGACGCCTTCATGCCCTGTCATTCCGATCGGTAGCTACCTGGAGTTCCTGCATGTCTCGTTCGCCACGTCGCCTTCATCTGCTCATGTCGTGTCTGCTCGCTGTCGTCGCCCTGGCTGCGTGTTCCAACGGCGTTGACGGCGAGACCGCACCGTCTGATGCGCCCGTCGCGGCGCAGCAGGTCTCTGTCGCAACAGTCTCTGAGCGCACGCTCAGCCGCTTTCTCACCGTCACAGGAACATTGACGGCCGAAGAGGAGGCCGAGGTCGCGGCGGAGATCGCCGGGCGCGTCATTGCGACGCCTATCGAGCGCGGCACACTCGTGCCGTCCGGGGCGGCCCTCGTTCGCATCGCGGAGGTGGAGGTTGAGGCGCAGGTTCGGGAGGCCAATGCCAACGCCGCCCAGATTGCGGCGCGGCTTGGCCTGAGCGAGAGCGGGGAGTTCCAGATCGATCGCGTACCGGAGGTCGCCAACGCGCGCGCCGCGCAGGCGCAGGCGGACGCCGACCTCGGACGCGCGCAGATGCTGTTCGACCGGAAGCTGCTGGCGCAGGCCGACTTCGACCAGCGACGCACGCAAACAGAAGCCGCTCGTCGCCAGTACGAAACAGCGCGCAACACGGCCGAGCAGCAGTATCAGTCGTTGATGGCTGCGCGCGCACGGGTCACGCTCGCCCGAAAGGCGCTCGACGACACGACCGTTCGCGCGCCGTTCTCCGGCGTTGTCGGGCAGCGGCTCGTGTCGGTCGGCGACTATGTGACGCGGGGAACGAAGGTGGCGTCGGTATTGCGCACCGACCCACTCCGTGTGGAGCTGACGGTGCCGGAGCAGTCGATTTCGTTCGTTGCCGTTGGCCGTGAGGTGACCCTCGACGTCGACGCCTACCCCGGCAAGACGTTCATCGGGCGCGTGCGCTACGTGTCGCCCTCGGTACAAGCGGATTCCCGGTCGCTCCTTGTCGAAGCGGTCGTCGAGAACCGCGCTGGCATCTTGAAGCCGGGCTTCTTCGCCTCGGCTCGCATCGAGCAGGCACAGGCGACGCCCGGTCTCATCATCCCTCGTTCCGCCGTGCGCACGGTGGCCGCCACGGACCGCGTGTTTCTCGTCGCGGGCGACCGCGTAGAAGAGCGCATCGTCACCCTGGGGCAGCGCCTTGGCGACGAGGTGGAAATCACGAGCGGTATCAAGAACGGTGACGTGGTCGCCACGTCCAATGTGGAACGGCTCGAGGACGGTGCGCGTGTTGCCGTCAGCCGGCAGGAGTAGCACATGCAGTGGCTCGCATCACTCTGCGTCAAGCGTCCCGTCTTTGCCTCCGTTCTGATCCTTGCGCTCGTCGTCGTTGGTGGGTTCGCCTTCACGCAACTCGGCATCGATCGGTTCCCGACGATCGACTTCCCCACCATCGTAGTGACCACGCGGCTCCCAGGCGCCGCGCCAGAGCAAGTGGAGAGCGAGGTCACGGAGATCGTGGAAGAGGCTGTCAACACCATCAGCGGCCTCGACCAGCTGCAGTCGACCTCGTCCGAGGGAGTATCGCAGGTTATCGTGACCTTCCGTCTCGACAAGCCAGTCGACACCGCCGCCCAGGAAGTGCGCGACCGCGTGAACCGTGTGCTCGGCCGGCTGCCCCGCACGGTCCAGCAGCCGACGGTTGAGAAACAGGACCCCGACGCCCAACCGATTCTGTCGGTGGCGGTGACAGCCAAGAAGCCCATCAGGGACATCACGGAGTACGCAGACAAGGTGCTCCGGCGGCAGCTGGAAACCGAGGACGGCGTCGGTCAGGTCACGGTGCTCGGCGGGCGACGTCGGCAGATCAATATCCGTCTGGATGCCGACCGGCTTCTCGCCTACAACTTGACGGTCAACGACGTCTCGCGCGCGCTGCAGAGCCAGAACGTCGACACGCCAGGCGGCCGTCTCGAGGCTGGCGGCCAGACCACGACGCTGCGGACGCGCGGGCGTGTCGAGATTCCGGCAGAGTTTGCCGACATCGTCGTCCGCGAGGTCGACGGACATCCTGTGGTGGTTGGCGACGTTGCCACGATCGAAGACGGGATGCAGGAATCGGCCACCACGGCCAGCGTGAACGGCGTCCCGACGGTGCTCCTCCAGGTGCGCAAGCAGTCTGGGACGAACACGGTCCAGATCATCAGAGGCCTCAGGGAGCGGATCGAGCTGATGCGGACGACACTGCCCGCCGGTTACGAGCTTCGGGTCGTGAGGGATTCCGGCGAGTTCATCGAGGCCTCGATTCGTAGTGTCCAGGAACACCTCGTCGTCGGCTCGATCCTCGCGGCGCTCGTCGTGCTGCTGTTCCTCGGCAACCTGCGGTCGACGGTCATCGCGGCAGTGTCGATTCCGACGTCGATCATCGGGACTTTCGCCCTCATCTGGTACATGGGTTTCACCCTCAATCTGATGACGATGCTCGCGCTCACGCTCTCTGTGGGGATCGTGATCGACGACGCCATCGTCGTTCTGGAGAACATCTACCGGTTCATCGAGGAGAAGGGGATACCGCCGCTGCGAGCGGCGGTGGAGGCGACGCAGGAGATCGGACTCGCGGTGATGGCCACGACCCTGTCCCTCGTCGCCATCTTCACGCCGGTCGGCTTCATGTCTGGCATCGTGGGCCAGTTCCTCAAGAGCTTCGGGCTGACCATGGCGTTCGCCATCCTGGTCTCGCTCTTCGTCAGCTTCACCCTGACGCCGATGATGTCGGCACGCTGGCTGAAAGTACGACCCGCACGCGAGCAGGGGGGCCACGATTCGAAGCACTCGCGCATATTCGGACCACTCGACCGCGCCTACGCCGGCATGCTCGACTGGGCGATGCGGCATCGCGCGATCGTGTCGGTGGCGACGGTGCTGATTTTCCTGTCGAGTGTGCCGCTCGCACGGATGGTTCCCGTGAACTTCATTCCGCAGGACGATCAGTCCGAGTTCGACGTCACGCTGCGAGCGCTGGAGGGCACGAGCCTCGATGCCACCGAGGTCATTGCCAACCGTGTCGCCACCGCAGTGCGACGTCTTCCCGAAGTCGACTACACGCTCGTCACGGTGGCCGGCGACAACGCCGGCAGCCAGAATGCCGCGTCGATTTACGTCAAGCTGAAGCCACTGACGCAGCGGAGTCGCGACCAGTTCGTGGTGATGGACGATGTGCGCACGAACATCCTGCAACGGTTCACGGCGGCGGGATTGCGCGCATCGATCGGGAACGGATTCGGCGGCGGCATCCAGTTCGTCCTGCAGGGGCCCGACCTCGCGCGCCTCCAGCAGGCGGGTGCTGAGTTGGCCGAACGAGCTCGGAAGATACCGGGGTTGGCTGATGCGGATAGCTCTCTCAGACCAGGACGTCCGGAGATGAACGTCCGGGTGGATAGGTCGAAGGCGGCCGACCTCGGCGTGCAGCTCGGCGATGCAGCCGACGCGTTGCGCCTCCTGGTCGGGGGCGATCAGG
>JANNPN010000007.1:0-18656 GCA_031400185.1 Polyangiaceae bacterium | reverse complement strand
TTTCCTGGAATAAGCCGGTGATCGGCGTCCAAGCAGAGTTATTCGCTTCGCGGACGGTAATCAAATCATGAACGATGGTGACGTCCGTGAAGGAATAATCCCCGTTGCGATCGGTAAGTGCGGTTCGATCGGCCACGCCGTCGCCATTGGTGTCGAGCGTGATCCGCCAGTTCTCGATTCCCGCGTCCAACCCGGTTGCGCTGAACGGTGTCTCGTCCCCGTCAACGTCATCGTACTTGCGTCCGAAGATGCTGCCGGACTGAGTGGCAAATGGTCGCAATTGGAAGCTGGCCGAAACCTGTGCGGCCGGAGTTTCGATCCAGGCGGCAGCGAACGTGCCATTGTCGCCGGCGACGATTTGCGGATTGAACGATTGTTCGACCGTGCTCGAATTCATTCGGACTTCGCTGCCGAACGGCGTACCGGTGTTCGTGATACGGCGTGCGAAAACTCCCAAACTATTGAAACTCTGGTCGAAGCTCATCCACGTGGCAACGTAGGAACCATCGGACAACGCGGCGATGCGGGGGTCCACGGGTTCATTGGTGTTGGAAGAAATCGCACTAACTCGGACGACACTGCCGGCGATCAAGTTCGGGTCGTAGCGTCTAACCTTAATGCCACCTGAGTTACTGCCCAGGGTGGTGTCCTTCCATGCAAAAACTACGCTCCCATCGGTTCCTACTGCCAGGTCGGGATCAAACACCCCACTGGTGCCGTCAAAAACCACGAGCACAGGAGTCAAAGGAATTCCAATGGCGTGAATTTGGCGCGCCTCGACATTGGACCCAGCCAGATTTTGCCAGGTCAGGAAGAAACTTCTCGCTTCGTCTGCTGCGATGCGTGGACTTCGATTATCGGTATTAGTCGATGAAGCGGCTTGCGCCGCGCCCAGAGGCGCGCCTGCCGAGTCAAACGCGCGGAAGAACACGTTGTATTTGACTGTGATGTTGGAGAATTCTTCCCACGTCACCCCAAACGTACCGTCACTTGTTACCGCGACGTGCGAATCGTTGCCAGAGGGTTGGTTGGTACCGAAATCCGCACGCACGGGAATCGTCGCCCCGAGCCCGGTCCGTTCTGGGAAGCCGAGCCCGAGCATCAGGACTATCTGATGCGCAATCCCGGCGGGTACACGTGCCACTTTCCGCGGCCACATTGGAAGCTGCCGCGGCGCGCGAGTGCACGCACGGCGTGACGTAGCGATTCAGTCGACGCCGTCCGCAGAGGTGTAGATCCACCCGTCGCGGACACGCAAGCTGGCGACGCACAGCTCCCAAGGCGCCACTGGGTTTGGGCGGAGCGGCTTCCGCCGCCGCGTTTCCACGAGAGGCTCATGCACGAGCTGATTCCCGATCGCATCGAGTACCGTCGCCCGTTCGTAGGCGGTCAGTGCCTCGAGATGCGCGAACCGATCTCGCGAAGACGACGTCGTACGCCACCGACGAATCATGCGTCGGGATACTGAGCTCGGAATCGGTACTCGGACCCGTTGGATCGTCAACTCGATGGATTGATAGTCGGCGCGGATGCAACCCACGCGAGCACCCTACGTACTCGCAGCGATGCCGCTGTGGTGCACGGCTGCCATGACCCGGTCTCGTGGGCGCGCATCGCCAAACCGTTGCGTGTGGCGAGCGTCGACCCCCCGTCGCATCCCTCGGCTACACGCCCCGCGACGCGGCAGGCACCGTCCTTCACCAAGTCCTGCGCGAGCACCTCGAAACCTTCCTCGCCACCACCGTCCGCGCCGTTCCGCCGGCATTCCGGCCTTCCTGGAAGAGGAGTTTCGCGCCTTCCTCGACTGTGTACTCTGGTCGCGAGGCTTTGCGCGCTTTCAGTGCCGGGGATGTCACGCCGAAACGCTGGTGCCCTTTTCCTGTAAGCGCCGCGGCACGCGCCGATGACGATCGGCGGCGGCGACCTGCCGGCCGACGTGGCCGCCTCGCCGGCGATCTACTTCACGCCTCGCCGTCCGGACCTCTGGGACGCACCGGGAGAGTTCCGCCCGAGCGCTTCCTCGGAAAGCGCCCGTCGCCCTACGAGTTCTTCCCCTTCCGGCGGCGGCAACCGCGCCTGCCTCGGCGCCGCGTTCGCGAGCTTCGAGATGAAGATCGTGCTCGCCCGCATGCTGGCGCGCCTCGAGCTTCGCGCCGTCCCGGGCTACCGCGCCCGCATCGTGCGCCGTGGGGTCGCGTTCGCGCCGTCGGAGGGGATGCCGGTCGTGGTGGAGCGGCGCGCGGCGTGACGGGGTGAGCGGGCCCGGCGCCGGCGGCCTCCGAACGAAGCTTCTCCTCGCGCTTGCGAGCGTCGTCGTGACGCTCGCCGGGCTCGAGGTCTGGTTCCGCATCGTCCCCTGGGTTCCAGCTGCAGAGGAACCGTGGAATGCAAATCTGCTTGACACGAGCAGGTCTGAACCCCAAGATCCGGTCGCGTTGAAGACCCGCATAGGCGCCCACGGGGGTCAGTGATCGGGACGGACGACGTGGCAGCGAGCAGGGCGCAACTCGTGCATAGCCTTAAGGAGGCGACTTATGGCCAAGAGCACTGCGAAGACGGGAACGAAACGGCCGACACCGAACAAGATGAACATCAAGGATCTGCCCGTCAAGAAAGACAGCAAGGTATCAGGCGGCGCTCTGAAGCGCGATGACGACTGGCCGCGATCCCGGCCCTGCGGCTCTTGAAAATTGAGCCGTCGCCTCGTCCCGCTGGTCGCACGGTACGATTGGCGGGCTAGCGCGGCGAAGGGCGCAAGGTCGTCGTCCGTCGGCGGTGTTCGCGCCGGCAAGACCGAAGCGCCCTTGCCGATGTGTGCGGCCGTGGAGCCGCGCCCCCTGCTGACCGCCATCGTGACGCTGCAATAGACCCTCAGAGCTTGGAAAGATGCGACTCGCTCTTTTGGTGAAGTATTCCAAGCTCTGTAATCTGAGGTGTACTTATTGTTACGAGATGCCGGAGCTAGCCAATCCGGCGCGTATGTCTCTGGAAGAAATCGAGACCCTGTTTCTCCGTGTTCGAGAACACGTTGAGAAACAGGGAGAGGACGACGGTACTCACCACGTCACCTTCTTCTGGCACGGGGGCGAGCCGTTCGTGCAACCCGTGGACTACTGGGAAGACATCTTTCGTCGGCAGCAAGAGGTCTTCGCCAGGAGTTCCATCAAGATCTCCATCGAGAATCATCTACAAACAAATCTCACCCTCGTAGCCGACAAGCACCTTCCTCTCATACGCAATCATGTGCATCTGGGATTCTCCTACGATGTTGTGAATGATTTGCGCGTCGGCATAGGAGGGCAACCCACGGCTTCGATTGCGGAGAAGAAGGTGGAGTGGCTGCTTTCCCACGAGATCCCGCTATGGGGGAATGCCGTCATTTCAAGCCAGAACGTCGATCAACCGGAGGTCATTGCCGACTATTTCCTGCGCCGACAGTTGTCTTTCATCGCCCTGGTGATTGATGAAGCAAAGGATTCACTGTCCGGCGCGAGAAGTGCTGCGGTGAGCTTTTCGAGGTATCTTCAGTTCTTCAAGGATTTGTACCGTCTGCCCCAAGTTCAAGCAGGCCTCGAGCGCGGACTCTTCGTGGAGCCTTTTACGACCATCCGCGCAAAGCTGAAAGACTTCTCTGACGGGTATCAATCCGATCTCTCCGTAGAGGAGTGCGCTGAAAGGGAATGGGTCACAGCCATCAATACGAATGGCGATGTCTATTCTCAGGGAGATTGCTACGATCCGGAATACCGATACGGCAATCTCTTCGAGGAAGACTTTGAGAGCATTCTTCAGTCGGAAGGCCGGCAAAGACGCGTCGCACGTTCGCGTGAGCGAATCCATCAGACCTGCCGCCAGTGTTTCCTGTTTCGGAAGGGGTGCAGCGGCGCCTACGTCTCACATGCGCAACCGTCGGAAATGAGGGAATACCAGGAGAATGACGGTTGCTATCGTGCGCTGCTGGGCAAGATGATGCTGGAAGAAGCCTAGGATCTCACAGCCCTCCTCGTTGCCAGACCCCACTCTTTATCGGTTCGCGAGCGATGCCAGCTTTGCCGCGCTCGACGCGACGGCCGACAGCGACCTCGTCGAAGTCGTCTGGAGGACGGGCCGGCTGGCGCGTGTGAGCATGGATCTGGCCAGTCGGATGGTCGAAGGTCTGCGGTCGCTCCCGACGGTATTCGACGCGGCCACTTTCCGCCGGTCGCTCGGGGACGACCATGCAGCCGATCTGGTGCTCCGGCACCTGAAGCGGCGCGGGCTCATCGAGGCGCTCGGCAGACCTCAGTCCCATGTCCGCATCGAGGGCCCGGCCGGGCGCAAACTCGCTGACTGGCGTCTCGACACGGGCGGCCGGGCGCGCGCGGTCGACCTGCTCGTCGGCGACGACGTGACGCTGGCTGCGACATTCGGCGCCTTCGCCGTGAGCCGGCCGCGCGGCCGACTCGTCGGGTGGATACGGCTTGGACCAGGCGAGGTCGAGGTCTGCCCGCTCACGGCGCCGCGCGCTGCATCGCCGTTCGTCGCCCGTCGCCGTCCGCGGTCCGAGATACCCGCAGGCGCCGTCGAGGCGCGCTTCGCCGAAGTCTCGGGCGCCCTCCGATCGCTGCTCCGGCGCGTCCTGCACGCCAAGAAGCCGCCGGCAGGTACGGCGCATCTCGAGATGGACTGGAGCGTGGCGCCGTGCGTGTGGCAGGTCACGTCCAGCTACGACGCGATTCCCGCCGGCGCAATTGCGCTTGCGTACGCCGAGGCTTCGATCCAAGACCGCGTCGACGGTTGGGGCATCACGCCCGATGCGTTCGCCTCCGCGACAATCGCCCGCGCCGAGGCTCTCGAGCGGTTCGCCCTCCGACGGCGCGACCTGGCCCGTCGCGCCCCCGAGGCGGCGCGCCTTACCTCACTCGCGGGCGCCCGCGGACTCGCGTTCGACTACTACCGCGCGCTCTCGCGAGGCGCCGCATCTCACGCGCTCTGCGTCGCGCGTCCGGAACATCGCCAGGGGAAGCCGCACGCTGTTCCGCTCGACTGGATCTACTTCGGCCCCTCGCCCGGTATCGTCAACTCGAACGGGGCGGCTTTTGGACCGACGCTCGCCGCAGCGATTGGCTCGGGACGGCGAGAAATCGTCGAGCGCGACCTGGTCATCCGCGCCTGGTACGGGCTTCGCCCCTCGCGAGAGCTCCTGGAGCGAGAGATCGCGAGCCCGAGAATCGAGCGGTGGCGCAATGCCGCGCGCGACCGTGGCCTCGATGTGCACTGGTTTCTGCTTGGCGATTGGGCGCCGGGCAGCTGCGAGCGAACGACCGTGTACTGCGTCCTCGCTTCCCAGCGCCCTCCCTACATCTCGACGGGCTCTGCGACGCGTCCCGATCTCGTCGCGGCGGTCGAGAAAGCGTTCTTCGAGGCCGCAGGCTGTCATCTCTTCTATCTCCAGCGGATTGCCGCCGTCGGCCCGCGCGCGTTCGTCCGTCGAGCGCTGAAGCGCCTGTCAGGCGACCCTCGCACCATGATGCTCCAGCATTACGGCGAGTACTGGGCTGCGCGGAAGGACGCGTTTGCGGCAATAGTGGCGCGACTCTGCCGGCCGCGCGGCAGCGCGGGACGTCCGCTCGACAAGCGCGGCTTCTATTTCGTCGACGTCACCCCACCGCTCTTCGGAACGGGGGTCGTCGTCAAGGTCCTCCACCCCCATGCCGCGCCGCTTCCAACCTGCCGCGCGCACCTCCGCGTGCTCGAGCGTTTGCTTGGCGTCCCGGAGGATGAGGCGCCGCCGGCAATCGCGTGAGCAGGTGCCGACGCTAGCACCTTCACTCACGCGGCGATCGCGTAGCTGTGGCAAACGGCAGTTCAGCGCGACGTCCGGTTAACGAGCAACCTGACAACCCGTCACGGAAACGTGGCTAATGCGGTCGACCGACCTCAGCCAGTCGTTGTGGCGTCTCACGACCTTTCCCTCCAGCTTTCTCACGAGCATGCCCCCCGAGTTCGTTCCTCCCGCGTGACGGGTTAGCGTCGTCGTAGACGTCCCTTCTTCGGCGTCTCCTGTGCCCCAGCGGACGGGGCGGTGTCCAGCGCCGGCTTTTGCCGTCGGCGATACGACTCGCCATCGAGCACGAGGTCGTACGCGTTGTTGACGAAGCGATCGATAGCGGATTGCGCGCGGAGCGGATCGGCGAAGGTGGCGAGCCACTCGTCGGGTCCGCGATTGGAGGTGACGACGATCGAGCCGCTGCGATGCTATCGCGGCTCTCGACGGGATCGAGCGCATCGAGGCCGAAGTCGTCGAGGAGGAGGAGATCCACGGCGAGGAGCTTGCGGAGCACGGCTTCGTAGGTGTGATCGAGCCGGGCATGTTTGAGCTGCTTGAGCATCTGATCGGCGGTGATGGCAAGGACCGAGTGCCCATGCTGGCAGGCGAGCCAGCCGAGGGTATGGGCGAGGAAGGTCTTGCCGGTGCCGACGGGGCCGACGGGGCCGACGATGGCGACATGCGCGTGGCGGCACCGGCACCGCCCGTGCCACCGTCCCCGACGTCGCAACCGGCGATTTCGGCAGCGGCCTCGCCGCCACCACCATCGTCGCCACCATCCGTCGCGAGCCCGCCGACGCCGTCGTGCGCCGCGCCCCGGCTTCCCGCACTCCCTGTCTGTTCACGAGCGTCCCCGGCCGCCGAACGGGCGCGCCGCGCCTGGGCCTGGGCTGACCTGATACGGAGGGTATTCGCGATCGACGTCCTCGCGTGCGCTGGCTGCGGCGGTCGTCTGCGTTTTCTCGCAAGCATCGAAGACCCGCCGATCGTCTCCAAGATCCTTGCTCACCTCGGACTGCCCACCGAGGGACCCGCCGTCATGCCCGCGCGGCCGCCGCCTGAACCCGACGGGTTCGACTTCGACTGACGCCCGACACCCGTCCCGGCCGAGCATCCCTCTCAGCGCCTCCCAGGCGTACCGGGCCCGCGCTGCACCTCGACACCGCAGCGAGCGCCGGAAACCTCGCCCCATCGGTCGCGTGGGCGACCCGCACCCGCCGGTTTGTTTGCGTGTGGCGAACGGCAGTTCAGGAGCGCACGTCCGATAAAGAGGCGATACGTCACCCGGCCCGTGCAGAAATACCGCTAAAGAAGACTATCAACTCAATGCGTCTAGTATCGAGAGCGAATGTAGATCGTAGCGATACGATCACGTTGTGTTTCTCGTATCAACGCTGACGCACGCACGCGTCCCGATTCCAACACGCGCTCGCGTTCAACAGCGCGCGCGTACGCGCAGGCGCGCGGAGGTAGATGGCCCCTAGCCCCCGGCCAGCCGGGATAGGGATGTTACGCGGGCCGAATGCGCGGACGTTGGAAGGGTTTCGTCATCGTGCGCCGCGCCTTTGCTCCGTTCGCTAGCAGCCAATGTGCAAGCGAAGGTACTTTCGCAGAAGATCGAGTGTCTCCTCGACAGGGAGCTCCGCTCCCGCGCTTGGGCGATGCACGAAGCGGTCTCGGCGCTTCTTGATCGTCGAGAATGCCTCAACATCCGCTGGAGCTTCCGCGCCGCCGATTGCGGCGGCAAGCATCGAGAACTGCTCGACGAGGGTATACTTGTTGGCAGCTCGCTCCCGGAGACGATCGAGGTGCGCGACATCGGCGGACGCCGCTCGTTCAGCGACGCGCAGCCTCCACGCTGCCTCGTAGTCCCGAAAGACCTTCTTGATGAAGATTTCGAGTCCGGTCCACGCAAACACGAAACGGTGCAAGCGATCCCCGCTACCGGCGATAGCTGCGGTGAACAGTTCGCACACTGCCTCCAATCCCGTTAGTCGGTGACAGTGTGACAACGAATCACGATAGGCGTCCACGACATCGGGTGTCGTCTGGTGAACGACACCAAGGCTCACTCGCGAATTGAACGATAGCGAATAGACGGGCCTGTCCGTGTCGTCGATGGCGTACACCGACTCTGACAGTCGTTGTAGCGCGGTGTTGGAGTTCGCAGCTAAGAGGAACGCCGTCGTTAGGCGCTCAGCACTCGCACGCCCCATTTGTCGGGCTTCGGTGCCGCTGAATCCGTCGATGTACGCAGTGAACTCTGCGCCGGGAATCCGATATTCCTCCACAAAGGCTGGGGATATCTCGACGCACTGCTCAACAACCAGCACGAAGCTATCGGCGACTCGCTTCGCGCGCTCGGCTCGCTTTTCCTCGATAAGCGGGGGCAGTCGTTCGTTCAGCGAGCCGGGCGGGAAATGGCCAATCAGGGTTCCGGCCGCCAGCACTGCAAGGGCGTGTTGGCGATCCACATGGAGAAGAGCGGGATCGCTTGGCGTTGTAAGAAACAGCGTCGCACCTCGCGCCGCGTCCTCGTGGATGAGAACTCGCGACGGCTGTTCCTCAACCCGTAGCTCAGATGCAGCGAAAGCCGCGATGTACTTACCTCTCAAGGCATCGCCTCTCTCAGCTTCCTTCCGCGCCGGGCGCGTCCTCTTGTGGGCGCTTCGTCAACGCCAATCGGCAGAGATCCGCAAGCCAAAGAATTGCCTGCACCTTGCGTCGCAGCAGTTCCATCATCAACGCCTGCAACGCATGGACGGGAAACGCCTTCGTGACCGCGTCGTATGCCGCCAGCTTCTCCGCATCTTCGTCGGGGTGATACTCCTGGCGGTAGAGCCAGATCAGAAAGAACTCCTCGGAGACGACGTTGTGCGGCTCTACTTCGATCTTGAACCCGAGCTCGGCGAGGCTGTCGTCTACAGCGAAGAGGCGATTCTTTTGCTTGAACGCCCTGCGAAGTAGCGAGTCCTTGGTTCCCTGCTTCGCGAAGATGCCTCCGACGTTGAAGTAGTGCATCGGCGATTTGACCAGGACGAACGGCCGCAGACGATGCAAGCTCGTCGCGAGCGCGTCGTCGTGAGGCAGCAAAGCTTGGGCGCGTAGCGGCTTGCCGGGCTCACCGCTCACGCTGAACCCGCTTGGGATGTCGGCCGCGACGAGCGGCGTGTGGCGTAGCTTGTCGGCGAGCTCGACGAATCGTCGTAGCCGCGTGTGGTCCGTGGTGGACACGTCGAACTGGTACTTCTCGAAGTTGCCCGTCTTTGGATCGGTGATCTTGAACGACACCAGGTGAGCGGGCTCGTCCGGTTGCTCGTCTCGAGGCGTCGCATCGCGAGGAGCGGCCTCGGTTTCATCATCCGAAATCGTCATCGTCCTCCATTCGCATCGTCCCGAACGCCGCTTCCTCGACCTCCACCTCGGCGCCCCGACGAATCGCGCCGACTCACACGAGCACGACCATCCCAACGCCGCAAGGCGCTCGGCAACGGCTGTCAGGCGAGAGGGGAAGACGGCGAAACCGTTGAGCACGCCCGGCGCTGGCGTTGCCTGGTCTGCATTTGGTAACGACGCGCGGATGCCGGATCGGGACTACATCCTCTCCGAGATACAGCGAACTGCGCACCAGAACGGTGGCACCCCCCTCGGCGCGAAGCGGTTCGCAGACGCAACTGGCATCAAGGATCGGGATTGGCTCGGGAAGTATTGGGTGCGATGGAGCGACGCGCTCAAGGAGGCGGGCCTCGCGCCGAACGCCTTTCAGACCGCCTACGACGACGACGCGTTGCTCGCGAAGCTGGCCACCTTCGTCCGCGAGCTCGGCCACTTCCCGATCAAGGCCGAGATTCAGATGCGAAAGCAGGCCGACAAGGCGTTCCCGAGCTACACGGCGTGGAGACGTCGCGGTACGCTGCGCGAGCTCGCGGCGACGTTGCTCACGTACTGCGAGGGTCGATCCGACTACGATGACGTGATCGAGTCGTGCTCAGCCGTCGCCAACGCGCCACCCCCCAAGGAGCGCGCGGAGCCGCGAACGCGTGTCGCCGACGTCGTGTTCGGCGAGGTGTACCTGCTACGCGCCGGCAAGCACTACAAGATCGGGCGCAGCAACGCTGCCGGTCGTCGTGAACGCGAGCTCGCGATCCAACTTCCCGAGAAGGCGGCCGTGGTCCACACGATCAAGACGGACGATCCGCCAGGGATCGAGTTCTACTGGCACCGTCGCTTCGCCGATCGACGAAAGAACGGCGAGTGGTTCGAGCTCACCGCAGACGATGTCGCCTCCTTTCGACGGCGGCGCTTCATGTAGCACCATGCCCAGCAACGACGCGGAGAGCGAGGTTCAGCGCGGGTCCCTGCGCACATTGCACGCCGGTCTCGACGACGCGTGCCGGTGGCTCGACGAGCGTGGCATCCCGACAGTGGGTGGTCGGTTTGCTGCGCAACGCGATCTCGCCCTCACGCTGGTCCGCGCCTATGAGGCGCACAGCGAGCACACGTGGGTGACGGCGTTCCCCGAGCGCGCCAACCGAGACCAGGCGTTGGACTTGATGGCCGAGGCGATCGAAACCCACCGTATCTTCCGCGGCCTGGCAGAAGAGCCCGATGCGATTCCCGTGGACATGCTTCGTCGGTGGGCGAGCGGTCCCATCGCTCTCGCCGACGAAACGGCGAGCGGCGGGGAGACGCACGGGCGCGACACCGCGTTCGAGCTCGTCTGGTGGGCGATGATGCGCGAAGCTGGCCTCTCACCACGCTACGAGGAGCCCGACATCGTCGTGCGGACAGCGGAGCGGGTCTGCCTGATCGCATGCAAACGACCTCGGAAGCACCGCTCCGTCGGGGGGCAGTTTCGGAAGGCGTGCAGTCAGATCAAGGATCACCTTCAACGGTACGAAGGTCAGCGACCCTTCGGCATTATCTTGGTGTCGCTGTCGAAGCTGTACGACCACGTCCCGGCCGATCTCGCGACGACGCGCGACTTCGAGCAGGGGTGGTCGTATCTCGACGACTTCGCCACGCGCTATACACGCCTGTGGACCGGGTTGCGGTTCCCGCTCTCCGATGTGCTCATGCACCTCCTGCGACCCGCGTTCGATCGCAGCCAGCAGATGCTGGTTCAACGGCAGTACCTCAAAGGCATCCGACTGCCGTATGTGGGACCCAGCGGTGCCGCCGCGTCGAAATACTTGCAGGAGCGAATCGAGGCGCTGGCGACTGTCAGTCGGTAGGACGACCCGACGACGCTGCCGTGATCGTAGCAATGATCCACCGACCGCCAGATGAGCGCGGGGTGCGTTTGTCCTTGGGCTTCGGAAGCGCACCGTGACCGCCACGAGATAATGCAGTAGAAGCGGTTCGCAACCGCGCGCCTATGGAATACACCACATTCCGCCGAGCCCTTGACGCAACCTTGGTCATCGCTCGCGCTAACGGCTTGGATCAAAAGCCCCCGACGGCTTCGTACGTCGTGAAATGGATGGAGCCCGAGCCCGGCCGATCAGCGGGACGACAGCAGACCAGAACGGAAATTGACCGCGTTGAGTTGTCCCGACGACTCACCCCTCTACTCGTCAACTGTCCCGAATACATCGCATTGCGTGACGAAGTGGCGGTGTTTATCGAGCGTGATGCCAAGCGTATCCTCCCAATGGGAACCGTACTCCCTGAGCAATGCATCGAAGCACTGTTCAACCGCTATCTCGAAGCGGTGGGATTCCGGGTTGATGACTCAGCGGCGCGCTCAGTGTGGCATGCGTTTCGTTCGGACAATATCGCCGCGACGTTTGCAGCGCGGGCCATTTACCGGGTCCAGGCGTTTCGTACCCAAGCGCCGTTCGCGCTCGCCGACGGCATTTCATTTCGGCCACTCAGCGCGCACGACATCGACCGCTACGGACGGAGTTCGTTTCCCTATAATCTCGGCCGGCCGTGGCATTGGGCGCTGAACACGGACGATTGGATATGCGCGATCACACGGGACGTCTCGAAGACCGAAATGGCAGGCTTTAATGAACTCGGGAACGAGATTGGCGACATCGCAGTTGCGTTGAGCCTTGCAACTGGCGCATGCGCGACTTTCGAGTTGCTAGATAAAGGCAGTGACAGCCCGTTTCTCTACACCGGGATGATTAGCGGAGGACAAGACATCAAGTCGGCGCGCCGTGGTGATGCCGTCGCGTTGACGGTCGAGTCCCTCGCCAGCTTTCAGGACGTATATCGTCGTATCCGCACCGTTCAGACCGACGACCGCTTGCGTGCTCTACGATTGCCGTTGCGCCGGCTTCACATCGCCAGCACTCGGACGACAAATGAAGATCACATCGTAGATTGTGTTATCGCACTTGAAAATCTGCTCGCTAGTGACTCGCCGCAATTGGAGACGACATTCCGGTTTCGACTTCGTGGCTCTGCGCTCCTTCCCGAGACATTCGGCAACACGAGCGAACGGCTGAGTCTGATGAATCGGCTGTACAACATCCGCAGCAGGACCGTTCATGGCGCGAAGGACGCGCACCGAGGAAAGTCAGAGGCGGACAGTGATTTGAGTAGCTTGGCGAGCGAGGCCGACAGCGTACTACGGGCGGTCGTTATGTGGTTCCTCAAGTATGTCGACTGCCCCGAGCAGCTATCACAAGCCGTTAAGGACTTGGACTCGGCGATGGTACGCGGTGGTAGTGAGTGGGCACGCGGTTGACGCTAAGAAGCTGCGCGGTGCGTGCCCTGCCCGATCAAGCGCGCGTTAGTTGCACAGCGTGCGACCGCCTGGCCGGCGATTAGGACTTCCCGCGTCGCCTCCACATCGAGCCCCAACGTCTCGCACACCGGCACGAACGCGGTGATAGGCGTCCGCGCGTTCGAGCGGACCCACGCCTCGGCCTGACGGCGAAGGTGCTCGCGTTGGAGGACGCGACTCGCCGCGCTATCCGCGCTCCCAACGACCCCGCGTCCGTCTAGACACTCAATGACCTCACGCAGCAGCGCCTCGAAGAGCGCGCGCTCGGGCAGCGGATCGTCATCGCGCCTACTGGTGCTCGCAACTCCGGGACGGTGAACAGGCGTCGCAGGAGCTGCATCGCCAATCGTCGCTCGCTGGCGCTGACGCTTCGGCATCAGGTCGCCTTTCAACGCGGTGTCGAACTCCATCGCAGAAACGTAGGAGCACTTTGGGCACGCGGGCATGAACTTGAACCGGACCCACTTGCAGCGCCCGCAGCGAATGCCGTCCTTGATCGCCCGCCGGTCGTTCAGCACGGCGATTGCGGGCGCGTAGTCCGGCGCTGTGGCGAACGGCAGTTCAGGAGCGCACGTCCGATAAAGAGGCGATACGTCACCCGGCCCGTGCAGAAATACCGCTAAAGATCCGCTAAAGAAGACTATCAACCGCGGCGAAGGCGCAAGCCGTGGGATTCAATCCCGTCGGCCAGGTCGTAGGACGCATGAACGAGATCCGCTCGGCGCGGCGGGTGATCGAGGACATGGTCGGCGACTACCTCGCCGCGACCGAGCGACTGCAGGCGTTGCTGCCGGAGGGGTGACGACTACCGGATGCGACCCATCACCGGATGTTGCCTATGATCGACATCTTCATGTCGTGACCCCAGCTGAGTAGCTTGGAGCACGCTGGTGTCTGGGTGCAATCGTCGAGCTTTGATTCGGCCTTGGCACAACTCGTGGTGAGCTTGTCGTCGCACTTGGCGACCGCCGCGGGATCGGCCGCGGCACCCTTCTTGTCGCCCTTCGACTCCGCGCCCAGAAGACACTTGGCATAGCCGGCGGCGGCGTTGAACTTCGCCGCGTCGCACTTCGACACGATCATCTCGTGGCTGAACGGGAATGCGTTGCTCGATTGCCCACCCGTCGTGACGACGACTACGGGCGGTCCGCCGCTACTCGGTGGCAGAACGCAGGCGATGCTGACCTCGCTGACGCTAATCGACGCCGCCGGACAGGTCGCTGACGTGCCTCCCACGGTGACGGTGGTGGAGGGTCCGAAGTTGGTCCCCGTGAGCGTGACGACCGTGCCGCCTGCCGCGGGCGCGCGCGTCGGCGACACCGCGGTGATCACGGGCGGGTCGTAGCTGAGACTCGACGGCGCGCTCGTCTGGCCGGCGACCGTGATTTTGACCGGCACGCTCGTACCCTCGCCGGGAGGAAGCGTGCACGTCACCCTGGTGTGCGCTTGCTCGACGTGGAGGTCGTCACAGATCTCCGGAGTCGGGGTGCTCGGGAGGAATACGTCAATCTGGCCGTCGACGGCGCCGAAGTTTGCGCCGTCGATCGTGAGCGTCACGCCGCCCGCGGTCGGAAAGCTCGCGGCCGAGACCGCCGTGATGGTCGGCGGCAGGGCGCCGAACGGGAACGGCGGGCTCGCCTCTCCGGTCCCGTTGTCGACGACGCGGATCGGCTGGCTCGCACCGGTCAACGCGGGCAGCGTGCACTCGACGACGAGGGCATTCTGGAAGGTGACCGGGCACACCCGGCCGCCCACCAACACGAGATTGTCGGTGGCGGAGAACCCGGTGCCGCTGATGGTGAGCGTGGCGCCCCCCATCGTCGGAGCCAAAGTGGGGCTGACGTCCGTAATCTGGGCGGCGTCGGCAAACGGGATCGGGAAGCTACAGCCGAGAGCGAGAACGGCAGCGGCGACGGCACGGCGCATGGCGAACCTCCTGTGTGGGGTAGGGCCTCCAGGCCGTAGCATGGGGCCGTCCGGGCGCGAAAGCGGAAAATGACGCCCCGGGCCCCTCTCACTCCAAGCTGCATGGACGTTCGGGATTGCAGCTATGGCAGGCTCCGCGGCTGTCTCGACAGGAGGAACGCGATGGACATCGGGGTGCGTTCGATTTTCCAGAACTACCGCGACGCTCACGAGGACTCCGACGTCATGCGTGGCGAGCTACAGATCGCGCTGCTCGCCGAAGAGCTCGGTTTCGACAGCTACTGGGCGACGGAGCATCACTTCTTCGGCTACTCGATGTGCCCGGACAACGTGCAGTGGCTGAGCCAGATCGCCGGCATGACCCGCAGGATCAACCTCGGCACTGCGGCGGTCATCATGCCGTGGAACGACCCGTATCGAGTCGCGGCGAAGATGGCGCTCTTCGACCAGCAGTCCGGAGGACGCGCCCTCCTAGGCTGCGGCATGACCGACGCCGAAGCGGCCGGGTCGATGCGGCTCGTCGCGCGCGACGTCGTGCCGGTCCTCCGCGCGACGAGCGGAGCGCGGCCTGCCGCGGCGACGGGCTGAGAACTAGCTACAGCAGGAGTTCCAGCACTACGCGGGCGTCGCCTAGGTCGCGGCGCTCCGTCAGACGATCGTCGAAGAGCACCCCGCGATTGTCGTCCCGAACGTCGGGAGTCACCGACGAGGCGAGCCCGTACCGAGCCTCTCTCGCTCCAGCGCGGCGACCGCATCCTTCAGCCGCGCGATCTCGCGGGCCTGCGTCTGCACCGCTGCGACCGCCATGCTCGTGTAGGCGTAGAGATCGACGTGCCGGCCGTCGGGTGCGATCGACGGGCTCGGCGCCGCGTCGTCGATGATGAAGCCGAGCCGAGCGCCGGGCGACGAGTCGCGGAGCGTGTAGCGGTAGGTGGCGAGCCGATAGGACATCAGCTCGTCGTGCAGGCGCTTCACCTCGGCCTCACCGAGATACGCGACGTCCGTCTTGGCTGCACGCCGGGATATGACCATTCCGCAATCGAGCGGCACACCAGGATCGGCCGTCGCCGTGCGTGTGAGCTTCCATTTGCAGGTGCCGACATTGCGAGCCGCGGTCGAGTCGTCCGCCACGAGCGTGATGCCCGAGATCGTCGCCTTCACCTTCCCGCTCTTGGTCTTGACGACGAAGCGGCCGAGCGCGTCGAATGGCGTCGGGTCGGCGAGGTCGTGGTTCCGGCAGTGCCGCAGCGAGAGCTCGCCCTTCTCGGGCTTCTCCGTGCCGAAATTCGCGACCCCCGCATAGAGGTGCTGGCTCCCGATCGCCGCATCGAAACCGACGGCGTTGCCGATCTGGGAGATCGCGACCGTACCCTCGCGATCGACCTTCGATTTGACGCTGCCGGCGAAGAACTTGCACTTGCGTGTGCCCGATGCCGGGCCGGTGCGGCGTGCCGACCGGCGATCGCACGGGCGGCGCGCGGCGGGGTGATCGCGCGGCCGTCAGTCCCGGGCGGACGCGGCCGGCCTCGACATGGCGCACCTGCGTCGACGACCTTCCTCGTCGTGCTCTGGGCGCGCGTCAGCTGACGCCTACTCGCCGCAGCCTACGCCCGCTCCACCTTCTCCACCACGAACTCGATCTCCTCGACGATGTGCGTGTCGGAATGCGAGTTCAGCTCCGGTGCCTTCCATCGCTTCGGCCACGCGCCGACGATGGTGTACCGCGCGAGCTCGTCCTCTCCTTCGCGGTAGTGGATCGTCCCTTGAAGGTGGACGCTCACACCGGCGAGGACCTCGCGAAATGCGTCGAGTAGGGAGGCGTCGTTTACGAAGCCGCGCTTGAGCACGATGTTCTTGTACTTTGCCTTGCCGGCGCGCTTGTGGGTGAGCGGGTCGGCGCCGTTGCGGTACGCGATGACCTCGGTCTCGCTCTGGAGCCCCCTGACCTCCTTGAATGCGCCGACGACGACGCCATCGATCTCGAGGGTGAAATATCCCGCCGCAGGCTCATAGCGCGGTTGGCGTGCTTGCGGAGCGCCGCCGGCTGCGCCCGCGTCGGCGACGGCGCCGAGGCCGTTCAAGCGGTACAGCGCGCTGCCGAGGTCGTGGTAACGCGTGACGAAGAGGTCGAGGCCGGCGTCGTCGGCGGGGTCGCTCGGAAGCGTGGCCGACGCGGGGGTGGTGCCGCCAAAGAGCGCCTGCACGGCGGGGCCGCTCCCGAACGAAAACTGATCGACCGCGGCGGCGAGCGAGAGGCCGATCACCGGACCGGGCTCGCCGGTCGCGGTCGGGGGATCCAGCGCGAGCGCGCTCGGCCACGCGTCGGTGAAGTGCCACGTCGCGAGCGTCTCGCCGTCCGCGGCGATCGCCGACACGGTGCCGCTCCGGCCGAGGCCGCTCGCTTGCCAATCGGCGTCGCACTGCTCGCCGGACGCGGTCGCACACGTGTCGCCGAACGCGATGACCTGTTGGTACCACGTCGCCCACGCATCGGTCGGGCCCTCTGGCGCTCCGTAAGTGAAGACGCCGGTCTCGATCGTGATCTCGTTGGCGTTGGGATTCACGGCCGGGAGGTAGTCGCCCTTGTGCTTGCTGAACGCGCGGATGGCTTCGAACCCGCTCGCGCCGTGGAACACGATCGGAGACGGCGCGACTTGTCCGGGCGGCGCGTCGATCGCGACGCGGAACCGGACCGTTTGCGTCGGCCGGTACGGACCCTTCACGGCCGGCGTGCAGAGATACGACGCTTTGAACTTCGAGATCGTCCGCGTGCCGAACTGATCCGTGATCGTCTGATCCGCAATCGCCGCCACGGGGCACTTCACCTTGTAGCAGACGCGGTCGCCCGCATCGGGGCCGCCGATCGGCAGCGGCGTGATCGGCACCTTTTTTGCCGCCGCAGAGATCACCGTCTTCGTGGCCGGCGCGCAGAAGTATTTCGCCTTCGACACCTTGCAACCCGGATCGACGCCGAACTGCGGCGACGCGAGGTCGACGACGGCGGCGAGCGCCAGCGGATCCTTCACCTGGTAGCACTCGAGGTGGTCGTTCACGGGCTGCGCATGCGCGACCCCGACCATGGTGAGCAGCGCGACGGCGACGATGCGGACGACGCGAATCAGCATGACGACCTCCTGCGGGACCAGCGCCCCGGCCCTTCGTGTGGGGGAGCCGTCCGTGTTGCACGATCGGCGGCGCGAGGTCCAGCGAAGAATCACCGCCGTTTCGCTTCGCGCGACGCGCCGGATCGGTACGTCAATCTCTCGTGCGATTTGGGTGGGGCGTGTCAGGCCGCGGATCGTCGACGCAGAGTGCCGGCGACGGCTCTCTTGGCCGCACTCGTGAGCTCGACTGCAACGAAGAGCCTGGCTGGGTAGAGGTAGTCTTCCCCCGACTCATCGATGACGCGGACGTAGCCGGATGCTGCCGCTTTGGCGTCGGGCAGTTGCGGGTAGAGCTTTCGCAACTCGAGATCCTCGCATCCTTCGTTCCGCACGCAGAGCAAGAACTGCTTCGTTCGTCTTCCTGTGGCCATCACTCGAGGAACCTCTTGATCTTCATGCGGACACGGCCAATCCCATGACTTTCGTACCAATGTAGCTCTGCGCGGATGGTCCTACCACTTTCGAGCCGCACGGGCGCCACACCTTTTCGCTTCCGCCAGATCCCGCCGCCACGCCCATAGCGCCGCTCGAGTCTGCGCAACTCACGGATGCCGCGACCGCTGGCAATCGTCTGAATGCTGCGGATCGAACCGAGCACGTCGAAGCCCACCGGGGCACGATGAGGAACACCGAACGATGGCGCGAGATCTACTCGGCACTAGGCGCACCCGGTCGAGCTCACCGCGGTGTGCAGGTGACGCCAGGATCACACGCGGCTATGCATTCGAACAGGAGGAATGAAGATGGCGACGACGGAAACGGCGATTCTCGCGGGTGGGTGTTTTTGGGGCATGCAGGATCTCATCCGCAAACAGCCCGGCGTGACAGCCACGCGTGTCGGATACAGCGGCGGCGACGTGCCGCATGCGACGTACCGCAATCACGGCTCGCATGCCGAAGCGATCGAAGTGGTCTTCGACCCCGCCAAGCTCTCGTATCGAGAGCTCCTCGAGCTCTTCTTCCAGATCCATGACCCGACGACCAAGAACCGCCAGGGGAACGACCGCGGCACATCGTA
>JANNPN010000467.1:0-11439 GCA_031400185.1 Polyangiaceae bacterium | reverse complement strand
CGAGCGCGGAGGCCTAGCGAGAGCTAGGCCGCAGCCCAGCAAGGCTGGGCCACGCAAGCCGAGCAACCGAGCAACGCAGGAGAGGCGCGTTTATCAGCGGTCGGCGTTAGCCGCGGAGGAGGACGTCGCAGACTAGGCGGACACGTTTCACCACCCGTCCAAACGCGTTCTCCTGAATGTTGCGCCGCAGCACGACGAGCGCCTTCCGCTGCAGACGGTAGCGGTCGAAGAGGGGCGGTTTCGGCGGCGGGCTCGCGCCGGCGCGCGCGGCCGCCTCGACGGGCGCGAAGAACGTCGCGCGCGGGAAGCCCCACGTCTCGAGGTCGGCGTCGTCGATCGTCCCGACCATCTCGCGTACGATGGCGAGCTTTGCGGGGTCGCCTGCGAGCTCGTGCGCCCACTTTTCGACCGAGCCGGTGACCGGACGCGAGTGCTTCTTGACGCCGAGCGGGTCGCCGAGGCCCTTCGACTCGTGCTCGTGCTCGCCGTAGTTGATGGCGCTCGCCTCGAAGGGCACCTCCAGGAACTCGAACACCCGCCGCATCTCGCTTTCGGGGCTCTGCACCAGCGTCTCGTAGCCGACCCGCACGAACGGGACCGGGGCCTCGCGGATGAATCGCGCCATCGCCGGCACGTACCGATTGAGGATCGGGTTGTACTTCCGCGCCGCGACGTAGTCGCCGTCGAAGAACGAGTTGGCGTAGGAGCTCCAGATCGCCGCCGGGTGGCGCGTCAGCACGACGTAGCGCGCGCCCGGATAGAGCTTCGCGAGGAACGGCAGAATGAGCGCGTTCGCCGGCGTCTTGTCGAGGAAGAGCGGCTTGCCCTTGCCGCAGGCCGCGAGCATGCGCCCATAGAGCACGTCGGTGTAAGCGCGGCAGGCGTCGAGGTAGTCGGCCTCGCCGCCCGGGAGATCGGCGACGAACTCGCGCGTCGACTGCTGCGCCTGCAGGTGGTCGAAGGGCGCCTTGTCGACGGTGTCGTAGAAGCCGAGGTGGGCAAGCGGCGTCAAAAGGTGCGGCTCGGCCCGGCTGTAGATCGCCGAGTGCGAGCTCAGCATGCGCATCAAGAGCGTGGACCCGGAGCGCGGGGGTCCGATCACGAAGATCAACGAGCGTTGCGTGTCTTGGGAGGTCACGACGTAACGTCCAGGGCCGCGGGTCGGGCGATTCTAGCGGCCCGAGGTGCGGCCGGCGAGGTGGGTTTTTCGCGCGGGCAGCTCAGTTGCCGCGGACACGCAGCTCGACAGCCGCCACCTCGTCGAGGTCGATCAACACGTCGAAGAACTCCCTGCCGGCGATCTGGGTGAGAAGGACCGTCTCCGCACCGACGCCGCCGAGCTTCCCGCGGTACGACTTGCCGTTGCTGAGCACGAGCTCGACGTCGCGGCCGTCGCCGAGCTTCGCGAGCGCCTCTTTGATGCCGCCCGCCGTGCCGAGCTTCGCGTCCTCTGCCCGGACCGGGACGCTGGTGCCGAGCAGCAGCACCATGCCGAGCGCTCCCACGATCATCCGTGTCTTCATCAGCCGTCCTCCTCGTGGTCGGCGTCGCGCCGAAGGCCGCGACTTCTACGCAGGCGCGTCCAGCGGGTCAACCACGCGCGCGGCCGGCGTCGGCGTGGGGACGGGCACGCGCGCCGACGTCACGAGCGCGACCGCGACGACGATGATCGCCGAGCCGACCAGGATCGCCGGGGTGATCGGCTCGTCGAGGAAGAACCACCCGAGGAAGAGCGCGATCACCGGGTTCACGTACGCGTACGTCGCCGCCTTGGCGGCCGGCACGTTCGCGAGCAGCCACACGTAGGCCGTGAACCCGATCCACGACCCGAAGACGATCAAGTACAGAATCGCGCCGATGCCAGCCGCGTCGAAGCGGGCCGCGAACACGCCGCCCGTGAGCGTCCCCAGTGCCAGGAACATGAGACCGGCGAAGAACATCTCCCAGGCCGTCACCGTGATCGGGTCGGCGCGGAGCCCCGCGTGGCGCGCATAGATCGAGCCGACCGACCACGAGAACGACGCGAGCACGAGCGCCAGGCTACCGACGACGTCCCCGCCGCCGCTCGGGCGGACGAGCACGGCGACGCCGAGGAAGCCGAGCAGGATTCCGGCCACGCCGGCCCGCGGGAGGCGCTCCCGCGCCGGCGCCAGCGCCGCGAGGCCCGCCATCCAGATCGGCACGGTCGCGACCAGGAGCGCCGCGAAGCCCGACGGCACCGACTGCTCCGCCCACACGACGAGGCCGTTCCCGCCGATCAACATGGTGAGCGCCATGATCGCGATCGCGCGGAGCTCGCGGGGCGGCGTCGGCGCGAGCCGGCCGGTCGCGGCAAGGACCAGCAGCATACCGCCGCCCGCGATCAGGAAGCGCGTGCCCGCGAGCACCGTCGGCGGGACGTGCCCGACCCCGATGCGGATCGCAATATAGGTCGAGCCCCACGCGAGATACACCGCCGCGAACGCGAGGATCGTGAGGCGGCGCGACGGGGCGGACGACATGGGCGGCCTACCGTGCGGCGGGCGCCTCGCCCAGTCAATGCGAAGCTCGCGAAGCGGGGTGAAGGCGGGCCACCCGCGCGCATGGCGCGCGGACCGCGCGCGAGCGAGCCGGGGCGCGCGGCTTCGTCGGGCTTGCCGAGGGAGCGAGGGAAGAGCTCCCTCGGTGGACTACGGCACGACGACGATCTTGCCGATCTGCTGGTTCGACTCGAGGTGGCGGTGCGCGTCCTGGATGCGGTCGAGCGGGAAGTACGAGTCGACGACCGGCGCGAAGTCGCCATGGTCGAGCAGCGCGGTGATCTCGCGGAGCGCCCGCGCGCGGCGCGCCGGGTCGCCGAGCAGCGGACCAAGCGTATAGCCCTGGAGGCGCACCTGCTTCCGCAGCATGCCGCCGAGCCCGAGCTCGAGCGGCGTCGCGTCGAGCGCGCCGTAGACGAACACGATGGCGTCGCGGCACGCGACCTTGATGTGGTCGTTCACGATCGGGCCGTAGATCGGGTCGAAGATCACGCGTGCGCCGCGCCCGCCGGTGATCTCCTTCACGCGCTCGACGTACGGCTCGGCGCGGGTGTCGACGATCGCGTCGGGTGCGAAGCGGCGAAGCCCCTCGACTTTGGCGGTCGAGGTCGTGGTCGCGATGACCCTCGCGCCGCGCGCGCGGCAGAGCTGGATCGAGGCGATCCCGACCGAGCTCGACGCGGCCGGCACGATCACCCAATCGCCGGCGCCGATCTCGGCGATCTCGACGAGCGCGCCCCAGGCCGTCAGGCACTGCATCCAGATCGACCCGGCGTCGCGGTCGCTCACGGTGGCGGGTGTCGCGACGAGCGCGTCGGCCGCGACCGTCATGGAGTCGGCGCAGGCCCCTTCGTGGACGACGTCGAAGGAGGACGGCAGGACCGCGACGCGGTCGCCGACGCGCCATGGGCCGACCTCGGAGCCGACCGCGGTCACGATGCCGGCGCCCTCGAAGCCGCTCCGGCTCGCCCCGGGCGACTTCACGAGATAGCGCCCGCGCCGGTAGTTCGCGTCGGCGCGGTTCAAGCCTGCCGACGTGACACGGAGCTGCACCTCGGTCGCGCCGGGTTCCCGCGCGGGTGCGTCGACGATCGTCAGGATCGAGGGGTCGCCGAGACCCGTGAAGTACGCGGCGCGCATCGACGCGACGTCCTTACGGCGCGACCTGCGACCACGCAAGCGCGTCTTGTGAATGCCCCCGCGCTCGGGCACGTCTCTCGCGTGAGCGCCGAGCACGACGCGTGGATGGCTCTTGCGCTCGCCGAAGCGGAGCGGGCGGGTGCCGCCGGCGAGGTCCCCATCGGCGCCGTCGTCGTGCGCGACGGCGCGGTGCTCGCCGCCGCCGGCAACGCGCCGATCGCGACCGTCGATCCGACGGCGCACGCCGAAGTGGTGGCGCTCCGTGCAGCCGCGCGCACCGCCGGGAACTATCGCCTGCCCGGCGCCGTCCTCTACGTGACCGTCGAGCCGTGCGCGATGTGCGTCGGCGCCGCGCTCCAGGCGCGCATCGCGACCCTCGTCTTCGGCTGCCGCGACGCGAAGGCGGGTGCGGCAGGGTCGCTCTACGATCTCACCCAGGATGCCCGGCTGAACCATCGCATCGCGGTGGTGGCCGGAATCGCGGCGGAGCGGAGCCGTGGTCTCCTGCAGGAGTTCTTCGCCGCACGCCGGTGAAAAAGCGCCCTTCGGCGCTACCGAATGGCGGCGGAGCTGTGCTAGACCCTTGGCCGGAGAGGGGGTGGGTATGGCCGCACGGTCGATTGGCTCCGGGACCATCAGCTTCGGTCTCGTGTCGATTCCGGTTCGTCTCTACGTGGCGACGAGCTCCGAGTCGCTGTCCTTCAACATGCTTCATGAGCCCTGTCGGAGCCGGATCAAGCAGCAGCTCTTCTGTCCGACCTGCGAGCGCGTCGTCGAGCGCAGCGAGATCGTCAAGGGCTACCAGTTTGCGAAAGACCAGTACGTGCTCTTCGCGGACGACGAGCTGAAAACGCTCGAGGCCGCCGCGAACCGCTCGATCGACATCCAGGAGTTCGTGCCGCTCACCAAGGTCGACCCGATCTACTTCGAGAACGCCCACTACCTCGGGCCCGAGAAGGGCGCCGACAAGGCCTACCGCCTGCTCGTGCAGTCGATGCACGACACGGGCAAGGTCGCGGTCGCGCAATGGACGAGCCACGGCAAGGAGCACATCGTGCTCATCCGCGCCCTCGAGGACGGGCTCGTCATGCACGCCCTCTATTACGCCGACGAGGTGCGGAGCCTCCGCGAGATCACCGACGGCGCCGAGGCCGTGGCCGCGCGGCCGGCCGAGGTCGAGCTCGCGCGGAAGCTCATCGACCAGCTCTCGAACGACGAGTTCCGTCCCGAGAGCTACCACGACGCGCACCGGGCGCGCGTGCAGGCCGTCGTCGAGCAGAAGATCGCAGGCGAGGAGGTCGCGGCGACCGAGACCGCCGCGCCGCGGGCGCAGGTGATCGACCTCATGGACGCGCTGAAGGAAAGCCTGGCGCGCGGACGGGGGCCGAAGGGACGCGAGGCCGCGAGTGCCGGCAAGTCCGACCGTGCTGCCAAGGGAGCCCTGCGCAAGCCCACCGCGGCGGCGCGGGTCGACGCCGATGCAGAGGCGGCGCCGAAGCGAGCGCGCAAGAAGTAACGGCGTGGCCGCGCCCGCCATGCAACGATCGGCGCACTTCGACGCCGCGCAGGCGGCGCGCATCGTCGGTGTGACCCCGCGCCGGCTCCGCCAGTGCGTCGATGCGGGCCTGCTCGAGCCGCCGCGCGACCCGCGCGGCCGGATGAAGTTCGGGTTCGTCGACCTCGTCGTGCTGCGGACGATGCGCGGGCTCATGGCGAAGGGGGTCGCGGTGCCGCGCATCGGGCGTGTGCTCGGCTCGCTGCGCCGGCAGATCGGCGCGCGCGCGCTCACGGAGCTCACCATCTACGCCGACGGCGACCGCGTCGTCGCGTGGGACGGACGGAGCCGCTGGCAACCGGACTCGGGACAGTTCCTCTTCAACTTCGAAACCGCGCGCCTCGTGCACGGCGCGCGCCGGGTGGCGGCGTTGCCGAAACGGCGGACGAAGGAGAAGCGCACGCACGAGCCGCCGACCGCGAGCGCGGAGGAATGGTGCGACCTCGCCATGGAGCTCGAGCACGAGTCGCCGGTCGAGGCACAGGCCGCCTATCGCCACGCGCTCGAGCGCGACCCGACGTCGGTGATGGCGCTCATCAACCTCGGGTGCCTGTTGCACGCCGCCGGCCACCACGCCGCGGCCGAGCGTCACTACCGGAAGGCGCTCAAGTGCGCCGATGACCATGCGCTCGCCTGGTACAACCTCGGCGTGCTGCTGGAGGATCGGCAGCAGCCCGACGAGGCGCTCACCGCCTACGAGCGCGCGATCGCCGCCGATCCGGATCTCGCCGACGCCCACTACAACCTGGCGCTGCTCTACGAGCACTCCGGACGAAAGCAGGACGCCGTCCGGCACTTCGCCATCTACCGCCGGCTCGAGCGCCGGCACTAGCGCCGGCACGGACGCCGGCTCGAGCGCCGGCAGGGACAGGACTCCGCTATGGCCAACCGAGCCTTTACGGCGACCGAGGTCGCGATCGCCAATCCGATGATCCGCATCATGAGCCGCCTGAACACGTGGGCGTACCGCGTGACCGGCGGCCGCCTCGGCAACAAGTGGCTCCACGGCGAGCCCATCCTCTTGATGACGGTGACCGGCCGGAAGAGCGGCCGGCGGCTCACGTTCCCCCTGGTCTTCCTCGCCGACGGCGAGCGCGTGATCGTCGTTGCGTCGAAGGCTGGGATGGACAAGCACCCTCTCTGGTACCTGAACCTGTCTTCGAACCCCGACGTCGAGATCCAGATCGGCAGCGCCGTCCGTCAGATGCGCGCCAAGACCGCCGACGACACCGAGCGCGCGCATTACTGGCCGAAGCTCATCGCGTTCAACAAGGACTTCGACGACTACCAGGCGCGCACGGAGCGGAAGATCCCCATCGTCATCCTGTCCCCGCGCTGACGTTGTCGCCTCTCTGATCGCGGGGTGGGCTAGGCCGCGGACACGAAACCCGCGGTCCGGCGGCTCCACGTGACGAACAGCGTGATGGCGACGATGACGAGGCCCGTGCAGAGGCCGATCCAGAGGCCCATGACCCCGGCGCCGCCCTCGAAGCAGAGGAGCCAGCCGATCGGAAGCCCGAGGAGCCAGTAGCCCACGAGGTTCGCGATCATCGGGGTGCGGGTATCGCCGAGGCCGCGCAGGGCACCCGTCAGTACCACCTGCGTGCCGTCGAAGAGCTGAAAGCAGCCGGCGACGAGGAGCAATGCGACGCCGCTCGCCAGCACGCGCGGGTCGGACGTGAAGAGCGCCAGGATGGGGCGCGGTGCGACGAGAAAGAGCCCCGCGGTCGTTGCCATGAACGCGAGGCCGAGGGCGAGCGCCGTCCAGCCGGCGCGGCGCGCGCCCGCGAGGTCGTGGCGGCCGAGCGCTTGCCCGACGCGCACCGCGGTCGCCGACGAGAGGCCGAGCGGCACCATGAACGTGAACGCCGCCGAGTTGAGCGCGATCTGGTGCGCGGCGAGGATCGCGGGCTCGAAACGGGCCGCGAGCATCGTCACCACGGTGAACACGCCGACCTCGGCGGTGATCTGCAACGACGCGGGGAACCCCAGCCGCGCGAGGGTGAGGAGGCGGGCGCGATCGGGTGCCAGCGCCACGGTGAGTAGACCGGTCGGGCGGCGGCGTTCGCGCCACGCGACGTACGCGACGAGACACGCGAGCATGTACACGCGCGATGCGGTGGTGGCCCACCCCGCACCCGCGGGGCCGAGCGCGGGCGCGCCGAGATTGCCGAAGACGAGGACCCAACAGGCGGCGGCGTTCACCACGTTGGCGCTGATCACCGTCACCATGATCGGCCGCACGAGGCCGAGGGCCTGCAGGTAGCGCCGGAGCGCCGTGAAGAGCAGCAACGGCGCGAGGGTCCACATCGACGCGTACAGATACGGGATGCCGTCGACGAGCACCGCGGGCTGGATGCCGGTGGCGGGCAGCAGCGGAATCATCAGGTGCAGGAGCACGGTCAGGATCGCACTCAATCCGAGCGCCAGCCACGCGCCGTCGACGAGGGCGTGGTGCACGTCGGCCATGCGATCGCCGCCGAACGCGGTCGCGACGACGTAGTCGAGGCCGAGCAGCATGCCGATGCCGAAGATCGCGAAGGCGAAGAAGATGCCACCGCCGACACTCACGGCGCCGATCGCCTCGGCGCCGAGGCGCCCGACGATCATAGTGTCCGCGAGCCACATGCCCATCCACCCGATCTCGGCGGCGATGACCGGGCCGGCGAGCCGGAGCAGCGAGGCCAGCTCACCCTCGCCGGCGCGCGTCACGCGCGCGGTCGCTGTCGCGGCGCTGGACATGAACCGGGCAGGGTAGAGCCGCACGGTCGGTGAGTCCAGGCCGCGCCCGAGGCTTGACAGTGCCGGCGATACAGGAGAACCAGTCGGGAACGGGTTGCAGTCGCACGGAGAGGTGCGTGAGCCCGGCTGAAACGGCACGACTCGAAATCGTGTGAGGCGAAAGCTTCCGTGGGTTCGAATCCCACCCTCTCCGTTCTTTTCGTTGGCGGTGCAGCGGCGCGCCGACGCGCGGGCCGAGTCGAGTTGGAGAGGTGTCCGAGTGGCTGAAGGAGCACGCTTGGAAAGCGTGTGTAGGGTAACACCTACCGTGGGTTCGAATCCCACCCTCTCCGTTCTCTTCGACCGTACGTAGCCCCGCGCCGTGCGTTGCCTGGACCATGCCTTCCCGCCAGGCTAGGGTACGGCCCCGCTGCCCGTCCGGGCAGGGTCACGCACACCTCGACACGCATGGAGGACTTCCGATGACGACCGAACGCTCGCCTTCGCCGGCGCTGCGCTGGATCGGTGCCGTGCTCGCGGGCGGCGGACTTTCGGGCGCCGCCGCGTACGCCCTGACGCAGGTCCTCGGGCCGGCGAGCAGCGGGATCCCGGGCACGTGGCAGACGACGCCGGTCGCGACCGCAACCGTCGTCGCCGCACCGTTCCTTGCCGCCCTCCTGACGGCGCTCTTCGGCGGCGGCTCGCCGCGGGCACCGCAGGTGGCGGCGAGCGTCGAGGCACCGGCCGCGGCCGCACCGCCACAACCGCCCGTCGATCGCGGCGACGCGGCCCTCCGCATGCTCGCGCTGATGCAGCAGGAGGGGCGGCTCGTCGACTTCCTGGAAGAGGACCTCGCGCCGTACTCCGACGCGCAGATCGGCTCTGCCGTCCGCTCGATCCACAGCGGCTGCCGCGGCGTCTTGAAGGACCGTCTCGATCTCGCACCGATCCTCCCCGGCGCCGAAGGTGCGACCGTCACGGTCGAGCGCGGGTTCGATCCGGCCGCGGTGCGTGTGATCGGCAACGTACGCGGCGAGCCGCCGTACCATGGCGTGCTCCGCCATCCGGGCTGGCGCTCGGCGGCCTTCCGTTTGCCTGACTCGACCGGCGATCGCGACCACACGATCCTCGCCCCGGCCGAGGTCGAGGTGCTCTGACCGCATGGCGCGCGCCTCGTCCTCTCCCCGCGACTCCGCGGCCTCGCCTGCGCGCTGGGTCGTCGGCATCGATCTCGGAACGACCAACTGCGTGCTCGCCGCCGCCGACACGACCGTCGAGCCGGCGGCGATCGCGGTCGTGCCGATCCCGCAGGTGGTGGCGCCGAAGCAGGTCGAGGCGCGCGACCTCCTGCCGTCCTTTCTCTACCTCGCGGGACCGGACGAGGTCGGGTCGCTCGACCTCCCGTGGGCGCGCGACCGCGACGTCGCCGTCGGCGTGCTCGCGCGCGCGCGCGGCGCCGACGTGCCGGGACGGCTCGTCGCCTCCGCGAAGTCATGGCTCTGCAACGCGAGCGTGGACCGCACGGCACCGATTCTGCCGTGGGGCGCCGAGGACGGCGCCCGGCGGGTGTCGCCGATCGCGGCGACCGCGGCGTACCTCGGCCACCTCCGCGAGGCGTGGAACGCCGCGCACGCCGGCGAGAAGGGCGCGCGCCTCGAAGCGCAGGACGTCTACCTCACGGTCCCCGCTTCCTTCGACGCGGCGGCGCGTGAGCTCACCGTCCAGGCCGCCAAGGACGCCGGGCTCGAGCACGTCACGCTCCTCGAGGAGCCGCAGGCCGCCTGCTACGCCTGGATCGACGCGAGCGGCGACCGCTGGCGGAGCGCGCTCCGCCCCGGCGACGTCGTCCTCGTGTGCGACGTCGGCGGCGGCACCACCGACTTCAGCCTGATCGCGGCGGAGGAGGAGAGCGGCGGGCTCGCGCTGCGCCGGGTGGCGGTCGGCGACCACATCCTCCTCGGCGGCGACAACATGGATCTCACGCTCGCGTACCACCTCCGGTCGCAGCTCGTGGCCGCCGGGACGACCCTCGACGTCTGGCAGACGCGGGCGCTCGTCCATGCGAGCCGCGGCGCCAAGGAGACGCTGCTCGCCGCCGCGGCACCCGACGAAGCGCCGGTCGCCGTGCTCGGGCGGTCGCGGAAGGTGATCGGAGGCGCGCTCAAGACCACGCTCACGCGCGCCGACGCCGCACGGATACTCGTCGACGGTTTCTTCCCCGAGGTCGACGCCGACGCACGGCCGCAGCGCGACCGTCGCACCGGCCTCACCGAGATGGGCTTGGCGTACGCCGCCGACCCGCGACTCACCGCGCACCTCGCCGAGTTCCTGGCACGCCACCGTGAGGCGGGCACCCCGACCGCCGTGCTCTTCAACGGCGGCGTGATGAAGGCCGGTGCGCTCCGCGAGCGCCTGCTGACGGTCCTCCGCTCGTGGTGCGGCACGGAGCTCCGCGAGCTCAGCGGCATCCACCTCGATCAGGCGGTCGCGCGCGGGGCCGCGTACCACGGGCTCGCGCGCCGCGGCCGCGGCGTCCGCATCCGCGGCGGCGCGGCGCGCGCGTACTACATCGGGGTCGAGACCGCGATGCCGGCCGTTCCCGGCATGGCGCGGCCGCTGAAGGCGATCTGCCTCGTACCGCAGGGGACCGAGGAAGGCAGCGAGCTCGAGCTTCCCGGACAGGAGTTCGGGCTCGTCGTCGGGGAGGCGGCGGAGTTCCGCATGCTCGGCTCCAGCAGCCGCGAGGAGGACACGCTCGGTACCGTGCTCGAGGACTGGGGTGACGAGGTCGAGGAGCTGACTCCGCTCGTCACGACACTCGAATGGCGCGACCACGACGGCACGCTCGTCCCGGTGCGCCTGCGCGTGCACCTGACCGAGATCGGCACCCTCGAGCTCTGGTGCGTCGCACGGACGGGCGATCAGCGCTGGAAGCTCGAGTTCGGCGTCCGTCAGCCGCACGAATAGCGAGCGGAACGTTGCACGGGGCGCGCTACGTCGTCGGCATCGACTTGGGAACGACGAACTCGGCGCTCGCATGTATCGACACGCGGGTGCGGCGCCGGACGATCGCGACGGTCCCGATCCCGCAGCTGGTGAGCGAGGGCCGCATGGCCGACCGGCCGACGCTGCCCTCCGCGCTCTACCGCGCCGGCGCGCACGACGTCCCCGCCGGGGCGCTGGCACTCCCGTGGCAGGCGGACGGCCGCGAGGTGGTCGGCGAGCTGGCGCGCATCCAGGGGGCGCGCGTACCCGGCCGGCTCGTCACGTCGGCGAAGTCGTGGCTGACGCACGCCGCCGTCGATCGCACCGCGGCGATCCTCCCGTGGGGCGCCGCCGACGACGTGGCAAAGCTCTCACCGGTCGCCGCGTCGACGCGCTTCCTCGCCCACCTCCGCGCCGCGTGGGACGCCGAGCACCCGAACGACCCGCTCGCCGAGCAGGACGTCGTGCTCACGGTACCGGCGTCCTTCGACGAGGTTGCGCGCGAGCTCACCGTGACGG
>JANNPN010000449.1:0-9664 GCA_031400185.1 Polyangiaceae bacterium | reverse complement strand
CGAGCGCCACCTCTTCGACGGCTCCTACAAGGGCGTCACCGACCTCGTGACGAAATGGGTGTGGCCGCGGCCGGCACGCGCGGTCGTCGGGATCTGCGCGCGCTACGGCATTCCGCCGAACGCGGTCACGTCGGTGAGCTTCATTCTGGTCGTGAGCGCCACCGTGCTCTTCGCGCTCGGCTGGTTCGGGACGGGCCTCCTGCTCGCGTGGATCATGACGTTCCTCGACACCGTCGACGGCAAGCTCGCGCGCGTCACCGTCACGTCGACGCCGTTCGGCCACTACTTCGACCACACCATCGACTCGGTGCACCCGCCGATCTGGTACATCGCGTGGGCCCTCGGCGTGACCGGCGTTGCCGGCATCCTCGGCGTCGTGCCGCTGCTGCTCGCGATCGTCGCCTTCTACATTCTCGGCCGCTTCATCGAGAGCTTCTTCAAGCACGCGGTCGGGGGCGGCTCGCTCTTCGCCTGGCGGCCGTTCGACTCGTACTTCCGGCTCGTGATGGCACGCCGGAACCCGAACCTCATCCTGCTGACGGTGACCTATCTCGCCGGTTTTCCTGGCGCGGGACTCACCGCCGTGGCGGTGTGGACGGTGCTCTCGTCGGTCGTGCTGGCGATCCGCCTCCTGCAAGGAATGCGAGCGAAAGCGCGTTCGGAGTCGCTCAGGCCGTGGATCGAGGAGCTCGGCAACGAGGCGGAGGTCCTGCCGCCGTGGGCGCGACCGTTCGTCACAGACCTTGCCGCCGTGCGCCATCTCGTGCAGTAAGCACGGGTTGTCCTCGCGCGGTCCACAGGCATTGAAGCTCGTGGCCGATCCGGCCACGGCCGAACCGCCGCCGCCGCGGATCGGCTATGCCCGCGGGCCCGGTGAAGAGCCGCGCCGTCACCCCATTCGGGTCGCGATCGTCAGCAACCCGACGAGCGGACGAAACGCGCGCCGTGGTCTGCTGAAGGCGATCCATGAGCTGCTGGCGTCGCACCCCGCCGTCGCTCACTTCGAAGAGGCGACGTTCGGCGGCATCGCCGACGCGACCCGAGCAGCGCTAGCCGACGACGCCGAGATCCTGGTCCTGAACGGCGGCGACGGCACCGTGCAGACCGCGCTCACCAGCATGCTGCGCATGCCGCTCGACCGCCTGCCGCTGCTGGCCGTTCTGCCCGGGGGCACGACGAACACGACCGCCCGGAACGTCGGCTACGGACGCGATCCGCTCGCCGCGCTCCGCCGGCTCCTGGAGGAATCTGCGCGCGGCACGCTCGCCGGCCACGTCGAGCGTCGCGCCGTGTTGTCGGTCGACCTCGCCGACGGGCCGCAGTACGCGATGATGTTCGGGGCGGGCGCGGTCTACGACGGCATCGTGTTCGCGCGCCGCCAGCTCGCGACTCACGGCATGCGCGGCCAGCTCGGCGCTGGTATCGCGCTGGCGACGTTCGTGACCCGGGTGCTCACCGGCCGTGCCGGGGCGATGTTTCCGCCCCTCGCGGCCGAGGTCCGGCTCGACGGCACGGCGCTCCCGCCGGCCCGCTACTTCGGCATCCTCACGTCGACGATGGACCGCCAGTTCCTCGGGGTCAGCCCCTATTGGGGAACCGGGCCGGGACCGATCCGGGCGAGCGCGATGCACGACCGGCCGCAGCACCTCGCGCGCGCGATCGTCCCGGCGCTGCGGGGCCGGGACAGCCGGTGGCTCCGGCCGGAGTACGGCTACCAGAGCCGGAACGTCGCCGAGGTGGCGATCACCTTCGACGGCGGCTTCACGCTCGACGGCGAGCTCTTCGAGCCGAGCGGACACGCGCGCTGCCTCGTGCTGACCGCGCGCCGCTCGGCGTATTTCCTGAGGGCCGAACCGTGACGGCCGCATTTACCGCGCTCGAAGCGCTCGTCGCCCGCGAGCTCGATCGCCCCGTGCCGCCGGGCGCGCACCTCCTCGCCGAGCGCCTCCGCATTCACTTCGGGAGCGCGCTCCGCGCGGTCCTCATGTACGGCTCGAACCTCCGCGAGGACGACGACAGCGAAGGCGTGCTCGACCTCTACGCGCTGGTGTCGAGCTATCCGAGCGCGTACCCGCAGCAGCCGCTCCTCGCGGGCATCAACCGCGCGCTCCCGCCGAACGTCTTCTATCTGGAGGCGCGCGGTGAGCGGTACGACGTCCGCTGCAAGTACGCAGTCCTGGCCCTCCCGGACCTCGGCCGCCTGACGTCGCGCCACACGACCGAGCCGTACTTCTGGGCGCGCTTCGCGCAGCCGTGTGCGCTCGTGTACGCCGCCGATCCCGAGGCCCGCACGACGGTGGTCGCGGCGCTCGCCGGGGCGATCAAGACGTTCGTCGGCTTCGCAGTGCCGTTCGCGGACGATGTCTTCGACGGCCACGCGCTCTGGACGAAGGCCTGGCAGGCGACCTACGGCGCCGAGGTGCGTCCCGAACGGCCCGGCGCCGCCGACGCGTTCTACGCCCGCAGTGCCGCGCGCTTCGAAGAGGCGACCCCGCTCGCGCTCGCCAGTCTGCCGTGGCCGTCCACGAGCCTCCCGGGGCCGGGGACGGAGGGTTCCCCGCGCTACTCGGTCGCGCTGCCGGCCGCGGAGCGGCGGCGTGCGCTGCGCGCCTGGTCGCGCCGGCGCCTCCAGGCCAAAGGCTTCTTCCTTCTGCGAATGCTGCGCAACGGCCTGATTTTCGAGGGCGGGGTCGACTACGTCCTCTGGAAGATCCAGCGCCACTCGGGTGTTGCAATCGACCGGGATTGGCGGCAAAAACCCCACCCGTTGCTGGCGCTCGGCGCCGAGGCTTGGCGGCTCTATCGGGCGGGCGCCTTCCGCTGACCCCCCGCATCATTTGACGCTTGGGCCTTTGTCTGTCACACGACCGTAGCACTTTGCTCACTGGGTGGTGATTTGGGGGTTGGGGTCATCGGGTCTATTCAAGGACGGGGATTGAAGGGGATCATTCTCAGTGCGGGTCAGGGCCGCCGTTTGCTGCCGCTGACGACGAACCTACCCAAGTGCCTAATCCGCGTAGGCGGACGTACGGTGCTGGAATGGCAGCTGCGCATGTTGGCGTCGGCTGGCATCCATCACGTCGTGGTGGTGGTCGGCTTCGGGGCGGGGGAGGTCGAGCGCCGGCTCCCGCAAATCACGCCGCCGGGGATGCAGGTGCGGACGCTTTTCAACGAGCTGTACGACCGCGCCGACAACCTCGTGAGCTGTGCGGTTGCGAGCCCAGAGATGGACGAAGACTTCCTCCTCTTGAACGGCGACACGCTCGCCGAAGGCTCCGTGGTGGCGCGATTGCTCGCGAGCCAGGAGACGCCGGTCGCAATGGCGATCGCGGAGAAGGCCGCCTACGACGCCGACGACATGAAGGTCTCGCGCTTCGGCGCGCGTGTCATCCGCGTCGGCAAGGACCTCACGGCCGACGTAAGTCATGGTGAGGCCATCGGTTTCTCGCTCTACCGCGGGCGCGGCCCCAAGCTCTTCACGGCCGCTCTCGACGAGATCCTGCGGGAGCCCGAAGGCTCGAAGCGGTGGTACCTCTCCGCCGTGAACCTGCTCGCCGGACGTGGGCAGGTGCAGGCGGTCGGGATTGGCGATGCCCGCTTCGCGGAGATCGACTACCTGCAAGACCTTCCGCGTGCGCGTACGCTCGTGTCGAAGCTCGGCGACGCGGTGCCGCTCGCGGCAGCCGGTCCCTGGGCGCGTTCGGAGGGCGGTGGTGGGGTGCACGAGGAGTCGCTGCGCGAGGCGTTGCCCGCGGGCGGCGAGCGGTAGAACGTCCCCGTGCGCAGCCAGTACACCCTCGTCGACGACCCGAGCCCGCACGTGCAGCGCGCGAAGGAGCTCATCAAGCGCTACCCGGCCGTCCGCGAGCTCTTCGGCCCGTTCTACCTCTCCGCGCTCTGCATCGTCGGAGTGGTCGCCGCGCAGCTGGCGATCGCCTACTGGCTTCGCGACGCGCACTGGCTGCTGATCCTCGGCGCCGCTTACCTCATCGGTGCCTTCGCGAGCCATGGGCTCTTCGTGCTCATCCACGACGCGAGCCACAACCTCGTTCTCGAGGGCACCCGCGCCAATCGTTTCATGGGCATGCTCTGCAACGTCGGGCAGGGCTTCCCGAGCGCGATGTCTTTCCGAACCTATCACCTGCTGCACCACTGGCACCTCGACGAGTACGACTACGACGCCGACCTCGCCTTCAACTGGGAAGCGCGTCTCGTCGGCACGTCGCCGCTCCGGAAGGCGCTCTGGCTCCTGGTGTTCGGGGGGGTCGAGACCATCCGCCCGCTCCGCATCCGCGGCCAGTTCGCCGATCCGTGGCTCGTCGCGAACATCCTCCTGATCCTCGCGACCGACTGGCTCATCTGGCAGTGGTGCGGAACCCCTGGCCTTGCCTACGTGCTGCTGTCGACCTTCATCGGGATCGGGCTGCACCCGCTCGGCGGGCGCTGGATCCAGGAGCACTACACGTTCGTAGCGGGCCAGGAGACGTACTCGTACTACGGCATCCTGAACCGGCTCTCGTTCAACATCGGCTACCACAACGAGCACCACGACCTGGTGCGGGTTCCGTGGGTGCACCTGCCGAAGGTGAAGAAGCTCGCGCCGGAGTTCTACGAGCCCCTCTACGCGCACCGCTCGCTGACGCTCGTCTTGCTGCAGTGGATCTTCGATCCGAAGCTCGACCTCTTCACACGCATCACGCGTGATCGCGGCCGCGCCGTGGCGCGCGAAGGCGCGGTCACGTTCGAGCAGCTGCCGGCCGCCGTCGCTTAGGGTCGTACCCTCACGACGCTTTCGCGAGGAGGTACTTCTCGGCGGCGAGGCGCTGCTCCGGCGTATCTACGTCGAATCCGGCGGCGGGATCCGTGAGCAGGACCGGGCGCACCGAGAGGCCGGTGCGCGCGAACACGACGCCCGTGAGATCCGCGAGCGACAGACGCCCGAGAACGAAGCGGGCCAAGGTGCCGTAGCCGAGGAGGCGGAGCATACGCCACGGGCGCTTCCGTTCGGCTTCGACCGCGGTCCACTCGTGGAGGGCGGTGTAGCCCTTCGTGGTGAGGAGCGCGTAGAGGTTGCAGCCGCAGAAGCCGCCGTCCCGGAAGCGGAAGGCGGTACGGCGGATGCCGGGGAAGGCGGACTGCACGAGGCTCACCGGTACGAGACCGAAGGTCGCGTCGGCGTTCATCGCGGTCGCGCGCTCGCAGAAGGCGTCGAGCGTCGCCGACGAGAGGAGCGGATGGTCGGCGGTGGTGATCAGCACGGGCGGTGCGAGGCCGAGCTCCTTGATCGCGAGCGCGGCGCTGGCGCTCGGGGTGCGGTCGCCGCGGACGAGCTCGACCGGCGAGCCGCCCGCGGTGGGCCCGAGATAACCCGCGACCGCGGGGTCGAGCCCGCAGACGACGACGCGTCCGACACGGCGGCTCGCGCGGAGCGTCGCGAGCACGCGCTCCAGCATCGCGACGCCGGCCACGGGCGTGAGCGCCTTGTGCGTGACACCGCTCGCGACCGCGAGCGGATCGGCGCCGGCGCGGCTGCCCGCCATGACGAGCGCGGTGAAGGACGTGGTCGCGTCGGTCAGGGGAGGGGCTTCTCGTAGACGCGGTAGGTCTTGTACTGGCGACCGCCCAGGAGACGCATCATCCGCAGCAGCGGAAAGTTGTCCTCGAGCACCCAGCCCATCTCCATGAACCGCATGCCCTCGACCGCCGGCGACAAACGCACCGCCTCGATCATTCCGAACACCAGCGCCACGGCGAGCGAGCTCGTCTGGAACTTCTGGCGGACGCCCATCAGCGCGACCCGCGCCGAGTGCAGACGCTGCGTGCGCAGCCGCCAGAGGAGCTTCGCCCATCCGAGCGGCAAGAGCTTGCCATGCAGGTCGCCGATCAGCTCGTTCAAGTTCGGCACGATGACCAGCATCGCCGCCGTCTCTCCGTCGACCTCGGCGAACTGCACGAAGTCGCTCGGCACGAGGTATTTGAGCGCGCTTCCGAGCTCCGCGAACTCGGCCTGTGTGAACGGCACGAAGCTCCAGTTGTGCTCCCACGCGTCGCAGAAGACCTCGCTGATGAGGCCGGCCTCTTGCTTCAGGCGGGACTTGTCGAGCGGCCGGATGTTGACGCGGGCCGCCTCGCGCGCACGACGCGCCGCCTCGACCATCGTACGCGGCGGCGTCGCGGTCGTGTTGAGCGAGTAGGCGACCACGTCCTTCACCTTGTGGTACCCGAGGGCCGCGACGCGCGCGTCGTAGTACGGCCGCCCGTGACCGGTGAGAAACACGGGCGGGTGCTGGAAGCCGTCGAGCAGGATGCCGATGTCGCCGTTGATCGAGAGGTTGAAAGGACCGATCACGCGCTTCATGCCCTGCGCGCGGAGCCACTCCTCCGCCGCCCCGAGGAGCGCCGCGAACACGGCCGGATCGTCGATCGCCTCGAGCACACCGAAGTGGCCGGTCGCGTCGGCGTAGTTCTGCATGCGGAGGTCGTCGATCTGAGCACTGATGCGACCGACCGGTTGACCGTCGCGATAGGCGACGAACAGTCGCACCCGCGCGTGCTGGAAGAAGGCGCTCGACGGTGAAAAATTGTGTTTCTGCTCGGCCCGGAGCGGCGGGATCCACGCGGGATCGTCCGCATAGAGCGTGTAGGGGACCTCGACGAACGCGCTCAGCTCGCGCCGCGACCCGACGGGCCTCACCTCGACCGGCGCCCCGCCCGGATCCTCGCGGATCTTGCCGCCCACCTCGGCGGGGACAGCGCCCAGAACCCTCGTGCCCTGCTTCACGCGACGGCCGGCATATGGCACCCCCCGTGAAGGGTCAAGTAATCGCGGCGGGTACCGCCGCGGGCCGACGCTTGATACAAGCATTTCCGGATGAAGTTGCTGCTGCTGATCGTTCGCCGATATCCGCAGCGGACCCTCCTCACCCTCGTCTGTCTCGTGCTCGCGGGGCTCGCAGAGGGCATAGGGATCACGAGCCTTCTCCCGGTGATCCGGTTGGCGGCGAACGACCCGACCGGCGCCCCGGCGAGCACTACCACGCTCGAGCGCGGGCTCACGAGCGTGCTCGGCGCCGTGGGTCTCGAGCCGACGACCGGGACGCTCTTCGCGATTGTGCTCGTCGGCATCGTGCTCAAGGGGGTGCTGGCGCTGCTCGCCCACCGCCAAGTCGGCTATGCGGTCGCCTACGTCGGCACCTCGCTTCGTTTGCAGCTGATCCAGGCGCTGCTCGCCACCCGGTGGTCCTACTTCGTCCACAAGCCGGTCGGCGCGATCGCGAACTCGGTCGCAATGGAAGCGCAGGCCGCCGCCGACGCGTACCAGCACGGGACGACCGTGCTGGCGCTTCTCGTGCAGTGTTTCGTCTTCGCGGTGATCGCGTGCCTGGTGTCGTGGCCGGCGACGCTTGGGGCGCTCGCCGTCGGCTCGGTGATCACGCTCCTCCTGAATCGCCTCGTGCGCACGTCGCGGAAGTCCGGGCGCCGCCAGATGAAGTGGATCCGCCAGCTGCTCGCGCGGCTCACCGACACGCTCCAGGCCGTGAAGCCGCTGAAGGCCATGGCGCGCGAGCCGCTGATCGGACCCGTGCTCGAAGGCGAGACCAAACGCTTGAACGACGCCTTGGAGCACGAGGTGATGAGCCGCGCCTATCTCGAGGCACTGCAGGATCCGCTGATCATGCTGTTCCTGGCGGGCGCGCTCTACGTCGGGCTCACGACCCTCGAGATGCCGCTCGCCGAATTGATCATTCTGGTGTTCCTCTGTGCCCGCATCGTCGGCGACCTCGGCAAGGTGCAGAAGAGCATGCAGCGGCTCGCCACCAAGGAAGGTGCCTTCTGGGCGATCGAGAAACAGCTCCGCGAGGCACAGAGCGCCGCCGAGGTCGCGACCGGCACACGGCCCGTGCGGTTCACCCGCGAGATCCGCGTCGACGGCGTCACGTTCGCGCATGAAACGGCCCCGGTGCTGCGCGGCGCCGACATGGTCGTCCCGGCGGGCTCGCTCACGGTGATCACCGGGCCCTCCGGGTCCGGCAAGACGACGCTCGTCGACCTGATCGTGGGGCTCCTCCAACCCGACACCGGCGAGGTGCGGATCGACGGGGTGCCGCTCCGGGAGATCGCCGCCCGCGCGTGGCGCATGCAGATCGGCTACGTGCCGCAGGAGACCCTGATGCTGCACCAGAGCGTCGCCCAGAACGTGACGCTTGGCGACCCGACGGTGCCGCCGGCCGCCGTGACCGCCGCGCTCGCCGCGGCGGGCGCGAGCACGTTCGTCGCGGAGCTCCCGGAGGGCGTCGACACGGTCGTGGGCGAGCGTGGGCTCCGCCTCTCGGGCGGACAACGTCAACGCCTGGCACTCGCCCGTGCCCTCGTGCGGAAGCCCTCGCTGCTCGTGCTCGACGAGGCGACGACCGCGCTCGATCCCGCGACCGAGCGCGAAATCTGCGAGACGCTGCGTGCGCTCCGCGGCGCGGTGACGCTGGTCGCGATCTGCCACCACGGCCACCTGGTCGAGGTCGCGGACCTCGTCTACCGCGTGGAGGACGGACGCATCGAGCTCGTGCGCGGCGTGCTACCGGACGAGCGCGACGTCGCCCGCGGCTGAGCGCGGTTCCAAGGGAGGCCCGCCGCGGTCAGCGTCGTGGGATTTCGGGGCCGGCGAAGGTGACGGCGGCGATCCCGTGGAGGTCCGTCGGTCGCACTGGACCCGCGTGCAGGCCCGTCAGGCGTGCGCCGCGTCCGGCAGCTGCACGACCGCGTTCTCGCGGAACCGTCGCACCGACGGCTCGTAGTACACCGCCTTCAGGAGCGCACGGTTGTAGAGGTCGAGCGTCCGCGGCAGCTTCCGCGCGACGTCGAGCCAGAGCACGACCCGCACCTCGTCGCTCTCGTTCGCGGCGTCGTGCAGGTTCGTGTCGTCGAACATCACCCCGCGTCCATTGCTCCAGTGGAACTTGTGGGCGCGCTCGATCAGCGCCTTGTCGCGCTTGGCGTTGTCGGCGCGGTCGACGTTCACGCGGAGCCAACACTTCTCGTCGGCGTTGTCGTTCGGGATGACCACGCCGAGGTGGTAGCGGAGGAATCCCTTGTAGTAGCCCCAGTGCGGGGTCACGTACTGGTGCGGCTCGAGGATCGAGAAGAAGGCGTTGTAGACGTTCGTCAACGGGCGCAGCACCGCGGCGGTCTTCGGCGCGAGCGCGCAGTTCTCCTCGATGAACGTCCCCGACTTCAGCATGAACGCCTTCCACTTGATCGTGTGGATCCCGCGCTCCGTGTACTGGCCGCCGAGCTTCGACATGTCGGTGATGCGGGAGCGGAACCCGAGCAGGCGCTCGCACTCGCTTCGGATGTCGGGATGCGCCGCTTCGAGCCGCAGCAGCTCGGGATAGTCGGCGCCGTAGTCCTCGATGTAGGCGGGCATACGCGGAATCAGACCGGCGTCCTCGCAGCGCGTGTAGACGCCGTTGAAAGCCTTCTTCACGCGCTTCTTACCCTTCTTGCCGGAGCCGGGCAGCCGGCTGAGCGCCTTCGCAATGTCGACGCCGGCAGAGGCCGCGATGCGAAGCGGTGCGAGCATGGCGCCTCGTTAACGGCTCGCCGGCGTGGGTGCAAGCGTGTGAGCAAGCGGTGGCAGCAGGCGGGCGGGTCGGGGATGGCTTCTACG
>JANNPN010000391.1:0-27656 GCA_031400185.1 Polyangiaceae bacterium | reverse complement strand
GCACGGTGATCCTCGACCCGCCCTACGCGTCGACGAACCAGTGCGGCGACGCGCTCTTCCCGGGCCCGACGAGTCCGGCGTGCGCGTACACGGCCCCGGTCGGCACGATCAAGTGCAAGTGAGTAGCGGTCGGTCGTAGTTCGAAGTCGGCTGCGCGTCCGGAGCGGACAGCGTGGTGGAGATCTTACCCGGCGCGGCCGATCGCGATCACGTAGACGTCGTCCGGTCCGAGCTCGAGCCCGACCCATTCCTTGTTCTCTTCCTTCTTCTGCCGCACGAACTCGCGGTAGCCCCGGCCGGAGGTGACGGTGATGCCGGCGGCCTCGAAGGCGTCGTTCACGCTCGACAGGTAGTCGGGCGGCTCCTCGTCGGCGGCAAAGATGAAGACGCCGGGCTTCATCGCGAAGCGGATGGTGGACGTGTTCTTCACTTCCCAACCGGCGGCCTGGAACACGCTCTGGAGCTGCTTCTGGAAGTTCGCGGCTTCCGGATTGTTGGGAACGATCGCGAACCAGACCGGGCGGCCCGGGCTGGCGTTCAGCTTGTCGAGCATCGCCTGACGCGACTCGGCCGAGAGCTCGCGAGGGGCAAGCGGGGCGGCGGGCGCGGCTGCAGGGGCCGGCGCCGCCGCCGCCGCGGCACGCTCGGCGGGTTGGGCGGCAGGGGCCGTCGGGGCGTTGGCGCGCATGCGCGCGATCTCGGCGTTCAGGTGCGTGATGTACCAAACGACGCCGATGGCCAAGACGAGGCCGGCGATCCTGATTGCGATTCGGGAAGTCATCGTCGGAAGGTCTTAGAGGAGACGGGTCCGGGCGCGCAAGGCGTTTCGGGCGCTCGATGTGCCCACGCGGGCGGGTGCGCGGGGTCGAGGTCGTGGGGGCCATAGGGGGTGCCGAGCTGCGCGGGCTTCCACTGCGGCGTCCACCCTGGCGGGAAGCCCCAGTAGGGCCCGTGGTCGCCTTGGAGCTCGACGGCGACGCGCGCGGTGAGCTCCAGGAGCTCGTTCTCGAGGTGGCGACGAAAGCCCTCGCACGCAGCCTCGTCGGCGTCGGGCGCGATCCAGTACGGGCCGCTCGCGAGCGTGAGGCGGCGATTGCAGGGGAGGGGAATCTGCGTCCGGTCCCACGTGCGAAGCGTGATCCCGCGCCGATAGTGCGTGCGCACGAGCACGACCGGCGCACGGCAGGCGCGCGCGATCGCGACCGCGCCGGGCTTCATGCGGTACGCGGGGCCCTGGGAGCCGTCGACGGTGAGCCCGTAGAGCACGCGCGGCACCGTCTCCATGTGCTCGATCAGGTCGCCGAGCACGTCGCGACGGCGCGACTTCGACCCCGACCCGCCGCGGAAGACGACGAAGTTGCAGCGGCGAAGCATCTCGCTGATGACCTCGCCGAAGTCGCTGACGCTCGCGAGCGTGTGCCCCTGGAAGTGACGGTAGTTGTACGCGACCGTGAACACTTCCTCATGCCAGAGCGCGCAGACGGCCCGATCGTGGCGATTCGCCGCGTCGAACAGCACCTCGTCGAGCCGCCGGCCGTCCTCCCGCGACGTCACGCGCACGAGGCTCATGTACGCCATGTAGAGGCGGGGGAGCACGAGCGCGGCGAGCGCAATCAGCCGCGCCGCGAGCCAACGGCGGATGCGTTTCGCGAGGCGCGGCGGCCTGCGCGCGGGTGCGCCGATGTCCGCCGCCGACGCCTGCGGCGTCGGCGGAGTCGAACGGTCGTCGGCGGTCGGAGCCATGCTGGGCGCTATCTATCGCGCCTCGCGCTCGGCGCCCAGGTATGGAATAGCCTCTCCATGTCCACGACTTTCAGCGTCGGCGTCGCCCAGATCGACTGCCGGCTCGGCGACGTCGAGGCGAACCTCGCCGCGTACGAGCACGCGCTCCGCGAGGCCAAGGGCCGTGGCATCGACCTGCTCCTTTTCCCGGAGCTTTCGCTCACCGGCTACTTCTTGAAGGACATGGTGTCGACGGTGGCGCTCGACGCGGGCTCGCCCCTCTTGAAGCGCCTCCGCGAGCTCAGCCGCGAGACCGTCGCGTTCGTTGCCGGCGCGGTCGAGGAGACGAGCGAGTACCGCTTCTACAACGCCGCCATGCTCTTCGACCGCGGCGAGCTCGCGCACGTGCACCGCAAGGTCTACCTCCCGACCTATGGACTCTTCGACGAGCTCCGGTATCTCGCCCGCGGTGACCGAGTGGCCGCCTTCGAGAGTCGCTTCGGGCGGAGCGCCATGCTGCTCTGCGAGGACCTCTGGCATCCCTCGACGGCCTACATCGCCGCCATGGACCGTGCGCTCACCCTGTTCGTGCCGTCGGCGAGCCCGATCTGGGGGCTCGAGCGCGGCGAGCTTCCCGAGAACGCCGCGTACTGGCAGCGCGTGAACGCGGTCACGGCCGAGTCCTACGGCATGCACCTCGTCTACGCGAACCGCGTCGGCTTCGAGGACGGGGTCGGGTTCTGGGGTGGCTCGGAGATCCTCGGCCCGAGCGGCGAGGTGCTCGCGCGCGCCAAGTACTACGAGCCCGACATGATCGCCGCCGAGGTGAACCTCGCCGCCGTCCGCCGGAAGCGTATCGCGGCGCCCATGCTGCGCGACGAGAACCTCGACCTGACGATCAACGAGCTCGTGCGGATCCGCGGGCGTGAGAGCGCCGGCCCCGGCGTCGTGAAGACGCTGCCGACCGTGCAGGCCGCGGCCGCCGCGCGCGCGACGTCTTCGCGTCGGACGGCCAACGCGAAGACGCCGCCGCGCAAGACCGGAAAGGCGGCGAAGCCGAAAAAGGCGGCGCGGCGGCGATGAGCGTCGCGCGGCCGAGCCCCGCGAGTCTCCCGGCCATCCCGCTCAACGCGCCGGTCCTGCGCCGCATCCTCGTCGCCTTCGTTCGGAACGAGGTTCGGAAGGTCGGCGTCGAGCGCGTGGTGCTCGGCCTCTCGGGCGGCGTCGACTCGGCGCTCGCGGCGTTCCTCGCGGCCGAGGCGCTCGGGCCGGAGAACGTCCTCGGCATCCGCATGCCGTATCGCGCCTCCAGCAAGGAAAGCCTCGAGCATGCCCAGCTCGTGATCGACGCGACGGGCATCACGACCGAGACGGTCGAGATCACGCCGCAGATCGACGCGTACTTCGCGGCGATCCCCGACGCGACCCCGCTCCGGCGCGGCAACAAGATGGCGCGCGAGCGCATGACGATCCTCTACGACCACTCGGCGAGCTGGCGCGCGCTCGTCCTCGGGACCAGCAACAAGACCGAGCTGCTGCTCGGCTACGGCACGCTGCACGGCGACATGGCGTCGGCGCTGAACCCGCTCGGAGACCTCTACAAGACCCAGGTGTGGGCACTCTCGGAGCACGTCGGCGTGCCGGCGCCGATCATCCAGAAGCAGCCGTCCGCCGACCTCTGGCAGGGCCAGACCGACGAGCACGAGCTCGGCTTCGAGTATCGCGAGGTCGATCGCCTGCTCTATCTGATGGTCGACGGGCGCTGGGAGACCGACGAGCTCGTCGCGGCCGGCTTCGCGCCGGCGTTCGTCGAGCGGGTCGTCGGCCTCGTGCAACGGTCGCAATTCAAGCGCCGCTTGCCGGTGATCGCCAAGGTCTCCGCGCGCACGATCGACCGCGACTTCCGCTATGCCCGCGACTGGGGCTGCTGAGGGTCGTCCCGCGCCGAGCACCACCGCCACCTGGATCGAGCGCGCATGGGCCGAGCGCGTGGTGGTGGCGCTGCTGCTCGCGATCTTCGCCGTCCTGGCGCTCGTCGTCGCGCGCTCCGACACGCCGACCGTCGACGAGTTCGTGTACCTCCCCGCCGGCTACTACCATCTCCGCACCGGCGACCTCACCTTCGATTCGACGAATCCGCCGTTTCTCAAGATGGCGATGGCGGTGCCGCTCCTCGCGATGGACCTCGCGCTCGAGCGCGACCCGCGCTGGCGCGACAATCGCACCGGATGGGGGCCGTGGATCTACGGCACGCGCTTCATGGAGGTGAACCGCGCAGGCTACTTCGACGCGTTCTTCGCCGCGCGCACGACGACGATCGCCTTCGCGCTCGCGACCGGGCTCCTGATGTGGTGGTGGGCGCGTGCGGTTCTGCCGCCGCTCGCCGCGCTGGTCGCGCTCTTCCTGTTCTGCACGCAGCCGACGGTCATCGCGCACGGCGCGATCGCGACCCTCGACATGGGGGTGGCGGCGCTGATCTTCGCCGGGTTCTTCGCGCTCGCGCGCTTCACGGCGACCGCGCTTCGCCCGTGGGCGGCGCTTTCGGGCGCGCTCTTCGGGCTCGCCGTCGCCGGGAAGGGCGTCACGCTCATCTTCCTGCCGCTCGTGCCGGTGCTCGCGGCGGTCGGATGGCACGGCTGGGACCGCGAGCGGCTCGTGAAGCTCGCCGACGGCCTCGTCGCGCTGGCGGTCGTCGCGTGGGTGGCGCTGCTCGCCGTCTATCAGTTCTCGGGATTTCCGTTACCGGCGCCGGTCCTCGAAGGCATCCGCTTCCAGGCGAACGCCGGCAGCGCGGGCGAGTTCCCAGCGTTCCTGAACGGCCAGTGGTCGCAGACGGGCTGGTGGTACTACTTCCTCGCGGCCTTCGCGGTGAAGACGCCGCTCGCGACGATCCTGCTGCTGCTCGTCGGGTGCGCGGCCGTCGCCCGCCGACGCGTGCGCGGCGACCTGTGGTTCGTGCTGCCACCGCTCCTCCTGCTGTACGTGTTGTCCGTCCACTTCGGGAAGAACTACGGCGTCCGGTATCTGCTGCCGGCGCTGCCGTTCCTGTTCGTGATCGCCGCCTTCGGTGCCGAGACGATGCTGCGCGAGCGGCGGGCGACGAGGCTCCTGGTCCTCCTGCTCGCGTGGCAGCTCGCATCGACGCTGCTGAACGCTCCCCACCACCTCGCGTACTTCAACGAGCTCGCCGGCCCGACCGATCATCGCCGCCGGCTCTTGCTCGATTCGAACCTCGATTGGGGTCAAGACCTCGGCCGTCTGGAGCGCGCGCTTGCGGCCCGCGGGGATCGGCATGTCTCGCTCGCGTACTTCGGACACGTCGATCCGGCGATCTACGGCCTCGACTACACGCTGCCGCCGACCGCGCCCGCGGCGGGGCGCTACGTCGTGAGCGCGAACTTTCTCGCCGGCTATCCGTACGCGCTCACGTATACCCCCGGCCGCATGGTCGGCGTGCGGCGCGGGCAGTGGTCGTGGCTCGACCGTCTCACGCCGACGGAACGCGTCGGCAGCTCGCTCTACGTCTTCGACGTGACGTACGACGACGTGCGCCGGTTGTACGCCGATGCATTGCCGTCCGCGACGGAAGCGCGCTAGACCCGCCCCGCCGTGTCCCCCACCCGTCGCGTCCTCGCGTTCATGATCTGGCTCGTCGCGGTGCTGGCGCTCGCGGAGGGCGCGGTGCGCGCGGCCGGGTGGGTGCTCCGGCGCGACCAGGCGCTCGGCACGGCGCGGCCGGGTGCCAACGTGGTCTACTGCGTCGGCGACTCGTTCACGTGGGGGCAGGGCGTCGACCCGAGCGAGGCGTGGCCGCGGCTCCTCGAGGCGCGGCTCCGCGCGGCCGGCGACCACGACGTCGTCGTGCGGACACTCGCGGAGCCGGGAGCCAGCAGCTCCGTCGCGATGCTCCAGGTCGCGCGCGCGCTCAAGGCCGGCGACGCGCGCCTCGTGCTCGTCATGACCGGCTGGAACGCGAACGACGGCGATTTCGCGGCGTGGGCCGCCGAGCACGCCCGCGACGTTCCCTGGACGGCCCGCGCCGACCTCTGGCTCTCGCGCTCGCGGCTCTACCGGGTGCTGAAGCAGGCCGCGACCTACGGCAGCCGGACGCTCGTCCTCGACGACGTGAAGGTCGTGCCGCAGACCACCGCGATGCAGCTCTACGATTTCCGCGCGTATCAGGAGATCGCGAACGCGAACCTTCGGCGGATCGCCGCCATGTGCATCGCGTCCGGCGTCTCGTGCGCGTTCCTCACCTACCCGCACCAGGATCTGCCGCCGAACCCCTACACCCGGACGGAGTACTACCACGCGCTCTTCGGGCGGACGCCGATCGGCGAGGCCGACTACCTGATCCACGACCGGAAGCCCGGCGAGATCGCGATCGACGCGATCATCCGCGAGGCCGCCGAGAGCGCGAGCATCCCGCTCATCGACACCCAGCCGGCGTTCGTCGCCGCGACCGGCGGCGGGCTCTATCAAGCGGATTGGCACCACCCGACGGCGGCGGGGCACCGCCTGATCGCCGACACGGTGTTCGCGGCGTTACGTCCCGCAGCGCGCCAGTAGTTGGTCTGCCTCGGGGTCGTTCGGCCGGAGCGGTCGGAGGTTCTCGCGCAGCCGACGAGCATCGTCGCAGCGGCCGAGCGCCGCGTGCACCCGGAGCGCCGACAGTACGACGATCGGGTCGCGCGGGCGCGAGCGGAGGGCGGCGTTGCTCGCGGCGAGCGCCTGCTCGGGCCGGCCCTGCAGCTGGTAGACGGTCGCGAGATACGTCTCTGCCTCCCAGACGTGAAAGCCGTGCCGCACGGCGCGCTCGAGTGCCGGGACGGCGTTCGCGAGGTGCGGCGCCTGCGTCGCGGGGTCGCTCGTCCGTTGCGCCAGCGCGAGCTCGAGGCGGCCGATCCAGAGCTGCGTCTGTCCCGGGCCGCGCTGCGACTCGCCGGCCTCGGCGCGGCGGAGATATAGCAGCGCATTCGCGAGCTCGCCGCGCCGTTCGTACCATTCCGCGAGCTTCTGCCATTCGCTGTCGAACCAGACGTCGCCGTCGAGGCAGATCGCCGGCGCGTTCGGTGCCGCCGGCTCGCAGTACGCGTGGTTCACGAAGGCGCCCGTTGCGAGGAGCCCGCCGACCAGCGCGGCCAGCGGTCGCCAGTCCTCGCGCGGCAGGATGCGGATCGCCCAGTCGACGACCGCCGCGGCGAAAATCATGAGGAACGGCACGGCCGGCATGCGATAGCGCGAGCGGACGTAGAAGAGCGCGATCACGCCGAGATATCCGAGACAGACGACGTAGAGGGGGCGCGCGCCGCGATGCCAGGCGGCGAGCAGCAGCCCGAGGAGGGCGAGCGGACCGACGATGGCGAAGCTCGTGCCTGCCAAGAGCCACGGCATGTACTGGGCCCGGATGAATGCGAAGTGGTAGCTGTCGGGGATCTCGTAGCTGTTCCACAGCACCGTGATCTTCCGCGCCGTCGTCCTCGCGAAGTCGACCGGGTGCTGGAAGGCCCAACCGACGGCTTTCCGCACCCAGTGACGCGACACACCCGAGGGCGTGAGCGTGTGCCCGGCATCGCGCTCGGCGAGCACGCGCGAGTCGCGCTCCTCGAACTCCGGTACGTCGCGGAGACCCTTCGGGCGTCCCGAGAGTCCGGTCGTGAGCGGGTTGTTGCCGAGGTAGAGGTTCAGGCCGGCGTCGCCGCTCGTCAGCATGAAGCCGCCGCCCTGCGTGCTGTTCCACAGAATGATCGGCAGGAGCGCGGTGAGCGCGCCCGCGAGGAAGAGCGCGGCAAGCCGGCGTGCGCGCGGCCGCGAGAGGTCGGGTGTCCAGGCGGCGTAGAGCGTGAGGCCGGCGAGCGCCAGCAACCATTGGCCGACGCCGACGATGGTGACGCCGAAGACGAGCCCGGCCACTGCCATGAGCCGGGGTCGCCGCCCCGCGAGCGCGCGCAGAAACAGGTGGAACCCGAGGAGACCGCCGAAGATGAGGAGCGCCGTCTTCCCGAGCGAGATCTCTTCCAGGATCATCGGCCCGTAGGTCGCGAGCAGCAGCCCCGCGATGATGCCGACGCGGCGGCTGAAGAGCTCCGTGCCGATCATCACGAGGAGGCCCGTACTGGCGCTCCCGAGCAGGATCTGGATCACGCGCGGCGGCCATGGCGATCCGCCGAACAGCGTCTGTACGGCGGCGAGGTAGTAGGCGTAGAGCGGCGATTGGTAGAAGTGCCGCGCCGGCCACCAGCCGCCCGCGAGGATCTCGGACGCCCAGACCTGGTACCCGCGAGCGTCGATGTTGTCGATCTGCAGATACGGGGTCGACGTCATCTGCGTGAGCGCGACGACCCGGATCACGAGGGCAAGCGCGGCGAGGGCGAGCACCGCGCGCCAATCGATGGTCTCGCCGGCGGACCAGGTCGGCCACTCGAGCGCTGGGAGGCGGCGTAGTGCGGCTGCGGTCGGCGTGGCGCCTACCGTCGCTCGTTCGGGTGCGGCGGCTGGAACCGGCGACCGCTCGCGTTTCTCGCGTGCCTTCTTCCCCATCAGGCGTCGCTCGTTCCGGTGCGCCGAGCGCGGGCCGCCGGAGCGAGCGCGACGGAAGACCGCAAGAAGCCCGCGCGCCGCCGCGTAGGGCAGCGGCGCGCGGGATCGTCAATCAGTCGGCTTTGTCCTTGTAGACGTTGGACAGGTTTTTCACCGCCGGGGCGCCGTAGTTCGCTTCCCAGCAGACGCCGTTGCTGTTCTTCAGCTGGACCCGGACCGGCAGCGTGAGCGGCAGGGTCGGCATCGGCAGGTTGTCCTTCGCGCCCTTCACCTGGATCTTCGCCTTGCCGGTCGCACCCATCTTGAGGTCGAGCTGCTGGATGCCGTCCGGGGACCCGTCCTTGTCCTTGTATTGGAAGCCGGTCGGCTTCGACTTCCAGCACGGTTTCCCGAGGCAGAGGCCGCCCGCCGGGATGCGCGTCCGCGCCTTCAGCGCGCCGTTGTCGTAGACGCAGAGCACGTAGTCCGTGGTGGTCATCGGCGAGCCGAAGTCGGCGAGGGTCGTGAGCGAGCCCTTCAGCCACTTCCACTGCAGGCGGTCCTTGCTGTCGGGGCTCTTGTCGGAGAGCTGCACCTGCGCCTTGCCCGACTGGACCGGCAGACGGCATCCGGTGTCGGGAGTCGGCGAGCAGGCGAACTCTGCCTGGCACGTCGCGGAGCAGCCGTCGCCGCTCGTGGTGTTCCCGTCGTCGCATTCCTCGTTGCAGCCGCTGTCGGTGGCGCCGTCGCCGCACTGGGTCGACTCGCCGCTACAGAAGCCCGAGACGCACATGTCGCCGCTCGTGCAGGCGGCGACATCGTCGCAGGGCGTCGCATCTGGCTCGATGACGTCGGTCGGGCACGTCGGGCCGGCGCCGGTGCAGGTCTCTTCGACGTCGCAATCCCCTGCATCGGGCCGACAGACGGTCGTCGCCGGCTCGAGCACGTCGGCGGGGCAGACATTGGTCGCCCCGTCGCAGGTCTCGGCGGCGTCGCACGGACCGACGGCCGCGCGGCAGACGGTCGACGTCGGTTCCAGCACGTCGGCCGGGCACGCCACGCCCGATCCGGTGCAATGCTCGGAGGCGTCACACGCGCCGACCCCGGCGCGACACACTTCGGTCGTGGGCTTCAACGCGTCGGGGGGACACGTGGCCGACGACCCCGTGCAGCTCTCGGTGACGTCGCAGACGCCGGTTGCGCCGCGGCAGACCGCAGTGCTCGCCGCGAAGCCGTCGCCGGGACAGGTCGGGCTGGAGCCGCTGCACACCTCGAAGACGTCGCACACGCCGGCCGACGGACGGCACTGCGTGCCGTTCGGCGAAAGCGAGTTCGCGGGACAGGCCGCAGCCGACCCGGTGCAGCTCTCGGCCGGGTCGCACCCGCCGGTCGACGGCCGGCAGACGCTGGCGTTCGAGACGAAGCTGTTGCTCGGGCAGTTCGGGCCCGTACCCGTGCAGACCTCGGCGACGTCGCACACGCCGCCGCTCGACCGGCAGACATGCGTGTTCGGCTCATAGCCGTCGATCGGACACGTCGTGCTCGACCCGGTGCAGCTCTCGGCCAGGTCGCACGGACCGGCGGTCGGCCGACACACGTTGGTCGACGGCTCCAGCGCATCGGCCGGACACGCAGTGCCGACGCCGTCACAGCTCTCCGCCGCGTCGCAGACGCCGGCCGCGCCGCGGCAGACGGTGGTGTTGGCCGCAACCACGTCCGCGGGGCAGGTGGCGCCGGTGCCCGTGCAGCTCTCGGCGACGTCGCAGACGCCGGCCGACGCCCGGCACTCGGTCGTGTTCGGCTCGAAGGCGTCCGTCGGACAGTCGACCGCGGTACCGTCGCAGCTCTCCGCGGTGTCGCAGACATCGGCCGTCGGACGGCATTCCGTCGTGATGGGCTCGACGGCGTCCGCAGGACAGGCGGTCGCCGTCCCGTCGCAGCTCTCGGCCGTGTCGCAGACGTCGACCGCCGCACGACAGACCGTGCTGGTCGGCTCGACGGCGTCGGCAGGACACGCAGCGCCGGACCCGGTGCAGTTCTCGACCGTGTCGCACACATCGGCGGCGCCTCGGCAGACCGTGCTGCTCGCCGCGAAGTCGTCGCCGGGGCAGGCGGCCGACGAACCCGTGCAATTCTCGGCGACGTCGCAGACGCCCGCCGAGCCGCGGCACACCGTCGCGCTCGAGACGAAGCTGTCGGCGGGGCAGTTGTTGTTCACGCCGTCGCAGCTCTCGCTGACGTCACAGATGCCGGACGAGCCGCGGCAGACCGCGGAGCTCTTGGCATCGCCGGGGCAGGCGGCCGTCGAGCCCGTGCAGCTCTCGGCGACGTCGCAGACACCACCCGAGGGCCGGCACGTCGTGGCAGACGAGACGAAGGCGTTCGCGGGGCAGGCGTTGCTCACGCCGTCGCAGTTCTCCGCGACGTCGCAGATGCCCGCCGACGCCCGGCACTGGGCCGTGCTCTTCCCGTCGGCGGGGCACGCCGCCGCCGAGCCCGTGCAGTTCTCGGCCGGATCACAGACGCCCCCGGAGGCGCGGCATTGGGTCGCGGACGAAACGAAGGAGTTCGCGGGGCAGGCGTTGCCCACACCGTCGCAGTTCTCCGCGACGTCGCAGATGCCCGCCGAAGCACGGCACTGTGCCGTGCTCTTGGCGTCAGCCGGACACGCGGCGGTCGACCCGGTGCAGTTCTCGGCCGGATCGCAGACGCCGCCGGAGGCGCGGCACTGGGTGCTGCTCGACGAGAAGCTGTTCCCAGGGCACGTCGCGCTCGAGCCGGTGCAGTTCTCGGCCGGGTCGCAGATGCCGGCCGACGCGCGGCATTGGGTCGCGCTCGAGGCAAACTGGCAGCTCGACGTACAGCAGGTGGTGCCGGGCGGCTCACAGTCCTCGTCGACCGGGCCAACGTCGTCGATGACGCCGTTACCGCAGAAGTTCACCAGGTCGACCGTCACGAAGTGGCCGTCGCTGGTCTGGGTGCGGCTCGGGCTTCCCGGATACTCGCAGGCGCCGCAGCCGGTCACGCTGGTGCCCTCGCCCATGCGGACCGCGCCTTCGCAGGAGTTGCTGCGGCCCATGCCGGTCCAGGTGAAGGCGAGGTTGTGGCCGACGGCGCCACCGTTGCTGTTGGCGGCGATCGCCGCGGGCTGCGACTGGTTGATGGCGGTGCTCGCGTCGCCGCCGCCGTTCCCGATCGAGCCGGGATCGGCGAGCCCGAGGCTGCCGGAGGTGAGCGTGCCGCCGGTGTGGCTGCCGCTCACGCCGCTGATGTCGGCCGAGCCGTCGCAGCCGCTGGCGTCGGAGTTGCGTTGCATCATGCCGATGCGCTGCTGCGTGATGTCGAGGCGGTAGCCGCCGGGTGCGGTGACGTTGAAGTTCAGCACGTGCCGCGCGGTGGCGTTCGTTTCGCGCGTCGAGCCGACGGTGGTGTCGGAGCTCACGTTCCACGCGTAGCGCGTCTTGAACTGGGTCGTGCCGTTCACCTGGATGTCGACCGACGATCGAACCGAGCCCTCGCTGTCACCGCCATTGCCGGTGCTGCCGGAGGTGTTGGCGCTCTTGCTCGAGAACGATTGCGCAAGCGCGAGGCCAGGGGCGAGCGCTACTCCGAAGGCAACGAGCAGGGCGACGAACGGCGCGCAATGCGCACGCTGGCGAGAGGGGCAGCAAGCCATCATGGTCTCCTCCGATACGGAAGCGGGATGGAATACGGTGCAAACGGGTGCGCCTTGGGTGGCGCAACGGCGGTCGTGGTTATGACGAAGTGGCATGCAAAGTGTCAAGGAAAATCAGCATGTTCTGCTGTGTTTTTGGGGTGCGGAGGCGCCGCGCTCCGCGGCACCGCGTCATGCCCCACGAGGGCTCGGTGGCGGTTGTCGGCGGCGCGGTTCCGTGACACCTAGCCAGGCGCGGATGGCCGGCATCCTCTATGTGGTGGCGACGCCGATCGGGAACCTCGGCGACATGACGGCGCGCGGGATCGCGACCTTGGGGGCCGTCGATCTGATCGCCGCCGAGGACACGCGTCGGACCGGTCGCCTCCTCGACCACCACGGCATCCGGACGCCGATGCGGAGCTACTACGACGCGGTCGAGGCGGCCCGCGCCCCGGCCCTCGTCGAGGAGCTGCTCCAGGGGCGGTCGATCGCGCTCGTCTCCGATGCCGGGACGCCCGGCATCGCCGACCCGGGGTTCCGCCTGGTGCAGGCGGCGATCGCGGCCGGGGTCCGCGTCGTCCCGATCCCGGGCCCCGCGGCGTTCACGACCTTCCTCCCGGTCTCGGGTCTCCCGACCGACCGCTTCGCGTTCGAGGGGTTCCTGCCGGCGCGCGCCGGGGAGCGGCGCCGGCGCCTCGCGGCGCTCGCCGCCGAGACCCGGACGTTGCTCTTCTACGAAACCGGTCCCCGCCTCGCGGCGTCGCTCGCCGACATGGCGGCCACCTTCGGGGCGCGGCCGGCCGCGATCGGGCGCGAGCTCACGAAGCTCCACGAGGAGATCGTCCGCGACGACCTCGTGACCCTCGCCGCCCGCGCCGACACGCTCGTCACCAAGGGCGAGCTCGTGATCGGGGTCGCGGGCGCCGTCGTCGCCGCGGCCACGGTCGACGCCGACGACGCCGCGCTCGTGGCCGAGATCCGTCGGCGCCGGGCCGCCGGGGCGAGCGTCCGCGACGTCGCCGACGCGCGCGCGCGCGAGCGCGGGCACAATCGGCGCGCGGTCTATCGGCTGGCGCTCGGTCTCGCGCGCGCGTGAAGCGCATCGCCGCGGCCGTACGTCGCCTCGCGGACCGCGCGCGTCGCGCGGCGGGCATCGATGCGCGCGAATCGCGCCTGCTCGCGCTGCTCGGTACCGCGAACGCGGTGAACGGCTACGACCTCGGGATCCTCACGCTCGCGCTCCCGGCGATCCAGGTCTCGCTCGCGATCCCCGAGGACCGGGTCGGCACGCTGCTCGCCGTGATCCGGCTCGGCATGCTGCCCGCGCTCGGGCTCGGCGTCCTCGCCGACCGGTGGGGCCGGCGCGCGCTCCTGCTCGCGACCATCGTCGGCTTCACGATCTGTACCGTGCTGACCGCCGGGGCGCCGGGCGTCGGCACGTTCGTCGCGGCGCAGTTCGTCGCGCGCATCTTCATCGCCGCGGAGGACACGCTCGCGGTGGTCGTCGCCGCCGAGGAGATCGCGGCCGTCCGGCGCGGGCTCGCGCTCGGCGTGCTGGCGGCGCTCGGCGGCGTCGGGCACGGGCTTGCGGCCGTCAGCTACGCGGTCGTCGGCAGCGGACCCTACGGGTGGCGGCTGCTCTATCTCGCCGGCGCCGTGCCGCTCGCGGTGGTCGCGTGGCTCCGTCGGAGCCTCGTCGAAACCCGCCGCTTCCAGGCGCACCGCGCGCGGCATGCCGGCGCGACGAGCGGCTTCTGGGCCCCGCTCACGGCGCTCGTGCGGACGCACCCCACGCGCGTCCTCGCGCTCGCCGCGATGATCCTCCCGATCTACTTCGTGACCGCGCCGGCGGTCTCGTTCCAATCGAAGTTCCTCCAGGAGGCGCACGGCTACACGCCGGCGGCGGTGGCACTTCTCTACTTCGTCGGCGGCGGGGTGAGCGTGCTCACCCAGCTCGCGGTCGGACGGGTGAGCGACGCCGTCGGTCGAAAGCCCGCCGTGCTCGCCACGCTGGCGCTCATGGCCGCCGGCACCTTGCTGCTCTACCGCGGCGACGGGCCGTGGGTCCTCGCGGGGTGGCTCGTCATGATGGCGGCCTATCTCGGCGTCGACGTGATGATGAGCGCGCTCGGGAGCGAGCTCTTCCCGACCGCCTACCGTTCGACCGCGTCCGCCGCGCGTGCCGTCACCGCCACCTGCGGTGCCGCGCTGGGCCTGGCCCTCGAGGGCGCCCTCTTCAATCTGACCGGCGGCCACGGCGCTGCAATCAGCTGGATGCTGCTCCCGCTCGCGCTCGTCCCCGTCGCCCTCGCCGCGCTCCCCGAGACTGCCCAACGAGAGCTAGAGGAAATCGCCGACCCTTGAAGCGCACCGGAAGGGCGGAGCGAAGCGACCGCACGCAGATCGGACGTTCTCAGGGACCTGCGGGCGTACACTCGCAGGGGTAGCTCGCGAACTGCGGCACCCGCAGACGATCGATGCAGACGACCTCGTGCTCCACTATGCATGCGGTGCACTCGATGACGTCGGCGAGGGTCGCGACCGGGCGATCGCAGAAGGCGCCGCCGTCGGGGATCTGCAGGCCGGGACACGTCGACGTGAAGCCGATCGCGGCGGGTGCAAAGTCGTCGCTGTCGCCGCTCCCCGGGACGACGGTTTCGTCGAGCGCGACGACCGTCGTGTCGCAGAGCTTGTCGGTGCCGCCGCACGCCTTGCAGATGGTGGCGATGCGCTTGGCGTCGGCCTTCGCGATCTTCGGGGCCGCCGCCGCGTTCGGGCACCCGTCGGCGTGCTTGCCTGCGGCGCGCGCGTCCCAGCACCGGCGGAGACTCTGCTCCTTCGCGAGCGCGAAGCGCGCGGTCGCGGCGCCGATCGCGCGCTGACACTTGTTGAGGGCCTGGGCGGGGTCGCTGTCGGTGAGCGCGCCGTAGGCGAGCGTCCGCGACTGGTCGACGGCGGCCGCGCCGACGCACCGGATGCAGGCGGCGATGTCGTTGCAGTCGGCGATCGCGGTCGTGCATTCGGGCGCCGCGGCGCCCGCGAAGCTCGGGCAGACCGGCGGCCAGCCGAGCCCGGTCGGTGGCTCCTCGTTCAGGAGGTCGCCGCCGCAGCGTTTGTCGTCGCCGCCGCAGGCTTTGCCGATGCCGGTCGCGAGCGTGCTCGCGGCCTTCGCGATCTTGATCTCGGCCCCGGCGTCGGGGCACGGGCCGGGGATCTTGTGCTTCACCACGGCCTGATTGCAGCGCTCGAGCGCACGCGTCTGCGCCACGAGGAACTTCGAGGCCTCCTTCGCGATCACCCGCTTGCACTTCGCGGCGCCGCTCGTGATTGGCTGCTCCGCAATCGGCGGCGGAAGCGGCGTGCACGTCTCGCGCGGAGTCGGTGTCAGGCTCGGCGTGGCGCTCGTGGTCGCCGAGACGGTCGCGGTTGCGGTCGGCGTCGCGGTCACGGTGACGGTTGGACTCGGGGTCGCGGTCACGGTCGGTGTCGCCGTGTCGGTGGGGCTGGCGGTCGGGCTCACCGTGGGTGTCGCCGTCGTCGTCGCGGACGGCGTCGCGGTGACCGTCGGCGTCGGGCTGACGGTCGCCGTCGGGGTGGTGCTCGCCGTCGGCGTCGGCGTCGTGGTCTCCGTCGCGGTCGCGGTGGCCGTCGGGGTCGGGCTCACCGTCGCGCTCGGCGACGCGGTGAGGGTCGTGGTCGGCGTTGCGGTCGGCGTCGCGCTCGCGGTGCCGGTCGGCGTCGTCGTCGGGGTGGCCGTACGGGTCGCGGTCGGCGTCGCGGTCCGTGTAGGCGTAGCGGTGCGGGTCGGCGTGGCCGTACGCGTCGCGGTCACCGTCGCGGTCGGCGTGCTCGTCACGGTCGCACTCGGGGTCGCGGTGCGGGTCGCCGTCGGCGTCGGGGTCGGCGTCGCGGAGAGCGTCGGAGTCGGCGTCGCCGCGACCACGTTGTTGAAGAACCAGTTGTACCCGCCGTTGAAGTAGACCCGCGCGCTCGTCACCGCGACGTGGGTCGCCGAGAGGAACGTGCCGCTCGTGTTGCACTGCGCGAACCCCGTCGCGCCGTCGTCGAAGTCGAGGACGATGTTGCAGGCGTCGGTGAGGCCGGCGTAGCTGAGCGTCACCGTGTAGTCGTCGGACGTGCCGGCGGTGAGGTCGAGCCCGCTCATGCCGAGCTTGAAGGTCGCGACGTCGTCGGCCGCCAGCCGGCGCTGATCCTCGTCGTAGAACGCCCCTTGCTGCATGACGGCTTCGGTGTTGCCGTAGCCGAGGAGCGTCGCGACGGTGCGGTCGGCATTGGTCGGGAACGCGTGGCCGCTCGGCAGGCTCGCGACGTCCCGCGTGTAGGTCGACGCGTCGACGGTGCTGGCGACCGTGAACGGGTCGTCGTTCGAGATCCGGAACCAGTGCATGTTGACGTCGTCGCCGCGGGCGTCGTCGCTCGAGCCGATCACGTTGTCGGCGCCGTCGTCGAGGTTGTGGACGTTGTCCGCGCCGTCGGTCGACTTCGTGTAGTTCTGGTCGTTCCCGCTCAGTCCGGACTCCGTCGACAGGTTCACGTGACCGAGTCCGAGGCAGTGGCCGACCTCGTGGAGCGCCGTCGACTCGAAGTCGATCTGGTTCGATGCGATGTTGTTGGAGCCGCCGAAGAGGAGGTTCGGGCTCGCGGGCGCGAGGGCATTGAAGGTGCTGACGACGTTCTGCACCGACTGCACCATGCTCGCGGCGTTCGCCGAGGTCGGGTCGATGCAGACGGTGACGTTCACGACTCCGCCGGTGCCGTTGTAGCCGCGCGGATGGGTGACGACGTTCACGCCGTACATCTCGCCCGCGAAGATGAACGAGCCGGCCGCGGCGGGGCGCGGCAGGCCGGCGGTCGCGAGCGCCAACGCCGCGAGCGCGGCGGTGCCCCGCCGTCCGCGCCGCAGGAACGCTCGCGGCATCGTCGTCGGCATCAGCGCACGCGGGCCGCGCCGGGGCGGTCGCGGAGCGCGCGGAGCTCCTGCTCGGCCGCGGCGAGGTTCTGGAGCGCTGATACGCCGCGGTGGCGCTCGGCGTCGCCGCGGACTCCGGTCCATGCCACGCGCTTGGTGAAGCCTTGGACCGCGTGCGCCCCCGGGGTCGCGGCGACGTAGCGGTCGACGGTCACCTCGATCACGGTCGTGGACGCGTCGGAGGTCTCGAAGAGCACCACGGGGGTGTTCGCGGCGCGGGCGCGCTGAACGGAGTCGGCGGCGGCGCTTCGGGCGGCGGCCCGCACGCCTTGCGCATCGAAGTCGAGCACCCCTTTGTCGGCGAGGGAGCGCAGCAGCGCGTCGAGCTCGCCGGGGGCGAGGCGGTGCTCCCAGTCCCCGGCGCGCTTCATGAATACCGGGTAATGCGAGACCACGCGCCCGTCGCCGTAGACGGTGAGGACGGGCCCGCGCTCGGTGCCGCCGATCTCGCCTTGCAGCTCGCGATAGGTGACGACGACCGCGTCGGGCCGCCGCGACGGCTCGATCGCCGGCGCCATGCCCGCCTGGGGCCCGGCGATCGCGACCTGCGCGAGCCCGGCTGCGGCGGCGAGGCCGAGCCCCGAGACCGTCGCGAGCCTCAGGCTCGACGCCCCGAGGAGCCGCAGGAATGGATGGCGCGACGACGACATCGTGTAGAGCGTTACGGCATTGCGGCGCCGTGAGTTGAGAGTCGTGGGTGTTCCTCGGCGTTTGCGACGACGTGTGCCGCGTCACTCGCTGTGGTACGTCGGCCGGGGTGGAAGCGCCGATCGTCGAGGCCGTCGGGCTGCGCAAACGCTACGACAAGCACGAAGTGGTCTGTGGGGTGGACTTCACCGTCCGGCCGCGCGAGTGCTTCGGGCTTCTCGGACCGAACGGCGCCGGCAAGACCACGACGATCCGCATGTTGACCTGCTTCGCGCCGATCGACGCCGGAAGCCTCAGCGTGTTCGGCCTCGCGGTGAACGCGGCGAACGCGCGCGCGATCAAGAGCAAGCTCGGCCTCGCGCCGCAGGAGGAGAACCTCGACCCCGACCTGACGGTCGCGATGAATCTCACGATCTACGCGAGCTACTTCGGGATCGGCGGTGGCGAGGCGCGGGCGCGGGTCGCCGAGCTGCTCGCGTTCGCCGAGCTCGAGGATCGCGCCAACGACCGCATCCCGACGCTGTCGGGCGGCATGAAGCGCCGCCTCGTCCTCGCGCGTGCCCTCATCAATCGCCCGAGCCTGCTCGTGCTCGACGAGCCGACGACCGGTCTCGACCCGCAAGCGCGTCACCTCGTTTGGGAGCGCCTGCGCGAGCTCAAGCGCAACGGCGTCGCGATGCTGCTCACGACCCACTACATGGAAGAGGCGGCGCAGCTCTGCGATCGTCTGGTCGTGATGGATCACGGACGCATCATCGCCGAGGGCACGCCGGCGTCGCTGATCGCGACCCATGTCGGGCGCGACGTCATCGAGGTCGCGACCGGCGACGATCCCCGCGCGCGTGAGCGCGTCCTGGCGCTCTGCCGGACGCTCGGCGGCCGTGTCGAGACGATCGGCGACCACGTGATCCTCTACCTCGACGACGGCCGCGACCCGCGGGGGGCGCTCGCAGCGCTCGCGGACGAGCCGGTCGTCCATCGCCGCGCGACGTTAGAAGATGTCTTTCTTACGCTCACGGGCCGGGAGTTGCGCGAGTGACCGTCGGGCGCGTCTTTCTTACGCTCACGGGCCGGGAGTTGCGCGAGTGACCGTCGGGCGCGTCTTTCTTCCGCTCACGGGGCGGGAGTTGCGCGAGTGACCGTCGGGCGCGTCTTTCTTCCGCTCACGGGGCGGGAGTTGCGCGAGTGACCGTCGGGCGCGTCTTTCTTCCGCTCACGGGCCGGGAGCTCCGCGAGTGACCGTCGGGTTCGTCGGCGGGGCGCTCCGCGTCTGGCGCCGCGACATGGAGAGCTGGCGGAAGTACTACAAGGCGTCGCTCGTCGGCGCGCTCGGCGAGCCGATCCTGTCGCTGCTCGCGATCGGTTACGGCCTGGGGCGTTTCGTCGACATGGAGCTGCCCGGCCAGACGATCGGCTATGCGCAGTTCCTGGCGCCCGGCATCCTCGCGTCCGCCGCCATGAACGCCGCGAGCTTCGAGGCGACGTTCGGATCGTTCACCCGCATGACCGAGCAGAAGACCTACGACGCGATCCTCGCGACCCCGATCGGCATCCGCGAGATCGTCGCCGGCGATGCGCTCTGGGCGGCGTCGAAGGCGACGCTCTCAGGCACCGCGGTGCTGCTGGTCGCGACGGCAGCCGGGCTCGTCACGAGCGCGTGGGCGGTCGTCCTGCCGTTTGTCGCCCTCGTGATCGGGCTCGTCTTCGCGGCCATGGGACTCGTCGTCTCGTCGCGGGCGCACGCCTACGACTTCTTCACGTACTATTTCACGCTCGTGATCTCGGTCATGTACTTCTTCTCCGGCATCTTCTTCCCGCTCGCGAGCTTGCCTTGGTGGGCGCAGGCGATCGCGTGGTGCCTACCGCTGACCCACGCGGTCGCGCTCTCGCGGGCGTGCGTCGCCGGCACCGTCGGGGTCGCGACGATCGCTCACCTCGCGGTGCTGCTCGCGGTCCTCGCGGTGAGCTATGGGCTCGCCGTACGCTGGGTCGGGCGGCGGCTCATCGCATGAGCACGCGACCCGAAGGCGCGCGGCGGCGCTTCGCGATCGTCGCGGTGCTCGTCGCGCGCATCTACGCCGGCTACAAGCTCATCCAGGTGACGACGCGGCTCGGCTGGCCGAACGCCGCCGCACGCTACGCCCGCCATGACCGCCGGAGCGCGCGCGCCGTCTACCGCATGGCGATCCGCCTCGAGGGCCTGCCGATCAAGGTGTGTCAGTTCCTCGGCTCGCGCGCCGACGTCCTGCCGGACGACTACGTGACGATCCTCTCGGCGCTCCAGGACCGGGTCCCGCCGCGCCCGTTCGAGACGATCACGGCCGCGATCGAGCGCGAGCTCGGCCGGCCGTGGCCGGATGCGTTCGCCGCGCTCGACGACGTGCCGCTCGCGGCCGCGTCGCTCGCGCAGGTGCACCGCGGCCGCCTCCACGACGGCCGCGAGGTCGCGATCAAGGTGCAGTACCCCGAGATCGCGCGCCTCGTCGCGATCGACCTCCGGAATTTCGCGTTCCTGATCCGCGTGCTTGCCCGCATCGAGCCGAACTTCGACTTCCGCATCATCATCGACGAGGTCGAGAAGTACGTGCCGCGCGAGCTCGACTTCCGGAACGAAGCGGCGAACGCCGACCGGATGCGGCAGGCGCTCGCCGCGCGCCGCGACGTCGTCGTGCCGGCGATCGTCCACGAGCTTTCGACGACCCGCCTCCTCGTGATGTCGTACGAGCCGGGCGTGCGTCTCACGGACATCCCAGCGCTCACGCAGCTCGGCATCGACCCCAAGGATCTCGCCCACCGGCTCGTCGAGATCTTCTGCGACCAGATCCTGATCCACGGTTTCTTTCATGCCGACCCCCATCCCGGGAACATCCTCGTGCAGCGCGACGGCCGCATCGTGCTGCTCGACTTCGGGCTCGCGAAGGACCTGCCGCCGGGCTTTTCGGGGCGGATCGCCGAGCTCGTCGGCGCGATCCTGGGCGGCGACCGCGCAACGGTGGCGGCCGCATTCCGTGCGCTCGGCTTCAAGACCCGCGACGCGTCCGACGAGAGTCTGTGGTGGCTCGGCGAGGCGTTCCTCGGCTTCGCGATCCGCAACAACAAGTCCTACGCCGACCCCGAGATGCTGAAGCTCTTCAACACCGAGATGCCGCGCGTCATGCGCGCCAACCCGGTCGTCGAGCTCCCGGGCGACGTGCTGCTGATCGGCCGGGTCCTGGGTCTGCTCTCGGGGATCAGCAAGCAGCTCGGGTCGGAGGTCGACGCGCGGCAGATGCTGCTGCCGTATCTCGGGCGGGTGATGACGGGCGGCGGCAGCTAGCGGTCGGGGCGCTGCGCTGGTGCGGGCGCTCGCGGTCGGATCCCGTCGAGGATCATCGTTGCCGCGTGCTCCGCGATTTCGCTCGGCGTGCGCTCCAAGGTCACCGAGGCATATGAGATCAGAAAGGGTGAGCGTGACGACCAGATTCACGGGACGGAGAGCATTCGTGACCGGCGGCGCGCGCGGCATCGGCGCCGCCATCGCCGAGCGTCTCGCGGCGGAAGGGGCGTCGGTGGTGATCGGCGACCTCGATGTCGCGGCGGCGGAGGTGCTGGCGGCGCGGATCGGCGCCCGCGCGGTCGCGCTGGACGTCGCCGATGCCGTCGCGGCGGAGCAGGTCGTCGCGGACGCGGGACCGCTCGACGTGCTCGTCAACAACGCCGGCGTCGATGACTTCGATTTCTTCGACGCGATGACGCCGGCCCGCTGGCGGCGTCTCCTCGCAATCAACCTGGAGGGCGTGCTCGCCTGCACGCACGCGGCGCTGCCGGCGATGCAGCAGGCGCGCTACGGGCGGATCGTCAACATCGCGTCGGAGGCCGGACGGCTCGGGGCGAAGGCCAACGCGGTCTACGCGGCCGCGAAGGGCGGGGTCATTGCGTTCACGCGCTCGCTCGCCCGCGAATGCGCGCGCTTCGGCGTTACCGTGAACGCGGTGGCACCCGGGCCGATCGACACGCCGCTTTTGAACGCGCTCCGGACACGCGACCGCGGCGACCGGATCGTCGCGGCGATGGCGGCGGCGACCGAGCTCCGCCGCCTCGGCCGGCCCGAGGAGGTGGCGGCCGCGGTCGCGTTCCTCGCCGCCGAGGAAGCCTCCTACGTGACGGGCGAGACGCTCGGAGTCTCGGGCGGCATGGGCATCGGCGCCTGACGGCCCGTTCTGGTTGGTGGTGGGAGGTCTCTTGGAGCTCCCGTTACGCAGCGGGTCGTAGCGAGGCGGGTGGTGACGGGTCTACGCGTGGGCGGCGATCGCGCTCATCCCGGTGACGTTGGTGTGGGCACCGTCGGTCGAGGCGATCGTTCCGTGCGACGCGCTGCCTCGGTCCATGCGACCGTCCGGCGCAGGCCCTCGGCGAAGCTCGTACGAGCCACGAACCCGAAGCGTTCCCGCGCACGACTGACGTCGACACGGCGGCGGGGTTGGCCGTTCGGCTGCAGGGCATCCCAGCGGATGGCGCCCGTGAACCCCGTTTCCCTCGCGATCGCATGCGCGAGCTCGCGGATCGAGATGTCGAGCCCGGAGCCGAGATTCACGGGCTCGGGATCGTCGTAGCGCTCGGTCGCGAGCACGATGCCCAGCGCGGCGTCCTCGACGTACAGGAACTCGCGCGTCGGGGAGCCGTCACCCCAGCACAGGATCGCGGGCGCGCCGGAATCGCGGGCGTCACAGCATTTGCGAATGAGCGCCGGGATCACGTGCGACGTCTCGGGGTCGGAGCGATCGTGCGGTCCGTAGAGATTCACCGGCAACAGATAGATGCCGGGAAAACCGTACTCCTGCCGGTACGCTTGCAGTTGCACGAGGAGCATCTTCTTGGCGAGGCCGTAGGCCGCGTTGGTCTCCTCCGGATACCCGTTCCACAGGTCGTCCTCGCGGAAGGGCAGCGGCGTGTGTTTCGGGTAGGCGCACACTGTGCCGACGCAGGTGAGCTTCCGGACACCGGCGCGGCGCGCGTGCTCGACGACGTGGAGACCCATCATGGCGTTGTCGTGGAAGAACGAGCCGGGAGAGGCGCGGTTGGCGCCGATCCCGCCGACGATCGCGGCAAGGTGGATCACGACGGTCGGTCGCGTCGCGGCGAACAGACGCGCGGTGGCGGCCGCATCGCGGAGATCGTACTCGGTCCGCCGCGGGACGATCACGTCGCGGCAGCCGTGCGCCTCGAGGGCGGCCACGACGTGACGGCCGAGAAAGCCGGCACCGCCGGTCACGCAGACGCGCTCGTTCGGGAGGGGGAGGCTCATGTCAACGGGGCGCCCATGCGGACGTCGGCATCGATGCGATCGAGCGTCGGCGGCGTGATGCCGAGCCGCTCCATGTTGGCGGCGCAGGCGGACAACAGCCGGCCGCCGTCGGTGCTCTCGCCGAACACGGCGAGGTTCCGCCTCGTCACGTACCGGTGCTCGCCATCGGGAATCTTCCAGATCGCGCCGGAGCCGGGCTCTTGCCCCATCCACGCGTCCATCTGCTTCGCCGGCGCGGGCTCGGCGGGGAAGCGCCGGAACGCGTCGCGCAGCACGCGCACGCGCACGTACTGGTGAATCCAAAACTGGAAATAGTCGAGCCGCCGGAGCAGCACTTCACCGTCGGGGGTGGTCGTGCCGCCCTCGGCGCACACGTGGTCGTCGTCGAGGAGCATGCGACAACGGCAGAAGATGAGTCCGCGGACGGCGGGATCGTCGAGCGCTGCTACCCATCGATGCAGCCGCTCGACCGCCGCCACGTCGACGTCGATCAGCCATTTGTCGTCGATGCACCAGTAGACCCACTCGTCGTCGGGGAGGTCGCCGAGCAACGTCTCCATCGTCGCGACGATCGGTGCCGGTGACGGCACGAATTCGATCGCAGGGTCGTTCCACGCTCCCGGCCAGTGGGCATCCTGAAAGGGGACGCGAAAGACGAAGGGATGAGCCGGCCAGAGCGTACGGTAGGTGCGCACCATGTGCGCCGCCATCGGCGCGTAGCGGTCGCAACTGAGAACGATCGCTCGCATGCGGTCCCGACGCAGCTGGGGTGGGAGTCGAGGAACGAAGCCTCGTGCGCGATCGCGGACACGCGTCCATGTCCCCATGGGCCCGCGACGGTATCAACGAATGAGCGAGGTCGCGAGCGACGTCCGCCCCGGGTAGTGCCTCAGTTTGAAAGCACCGGAGCCCCGGTCTGCCGCGAGCGGTCTACGTGCGGTGTCGGCAGCGGGCGGGTCAGGGAGGGCTCCTACGGTCGCCGGGTTCCGTCCACCCAGCGCATGAAGCCCGCCGCAGCTTCTCTGTCTTTCGCACACGCGAGGTGCGGCTCCCCGGAGCCCTCCCTGACCCACCCGCCGCCGATGCGTCGAACCCGGACCGATCGACCGGCGCCCAGCGTCGCCGTGCGGCACCCGACGGCTTCGAGAAGTTGGAAGATGATGCAGCAGGCGGGCGGGTCGGGGATGGTTTCGGGGAGCCGCACCTCGCGTGTGCGAAAGCCAGCGAGGCTGCGGCGGGGTGTCTGCGCTGGGTGGCAGTGATCCGGCGACCGTAGAAGCCATCCCCGACTCGCCCGCCTGCTGCCACCCCTTCCGAGTGTTCCGCCGCGCGAGAATCAAACTGCGGCACTACGCCGCCCCGCCGCATTGCTCGGGCGGGCCGGCGGGTGCGTCACCCGACCGCGATCAACCCCAGTCGTCGCCGCTCGCGGCTTCCTGCGCGGCCTTCGCTTGTTCGGCGGTCCACGTCGCGAACTGCTCGGCGGTGTCGATCGTCATGTAGCCGCGCATGCGGTAGTGGCCGAGACCGCAGAGTTGGGCGCAGGAGATCTCGTAGTTCCACTTGTCGTCCCCCTTCCGCTTCCTCATGTCGTCGCTCGTCACCGTCGGTTCGAACCAGACGGGCGTCACGAGGCCGGGGATGGCGTCCTGCTTCACGCGCATCTCCTGGAGGCCGAAGCTGTGGATGACGTCCATGGCGGACAGGTAGACGATCGCCGGCTTGTTGACCGGCAGATGGAGCTGGTTGACCGTCGTGAAGTCGTCGGCCGCGGCCGGGTCTTTCTTGTCGATGCCGAGCGGATTCGCCTGGGCGTCGACCAGCGTGATGTCGGTCTTGCCGAAGATGCCGTCGGCGCCTGGGTAGTGGATGTTCCACGCGAACTGCTGGGCGACCACGCGGACACGGACCGCATCCTTCTCGGTCGGGAACTGGTCGACGCGGGCCGCCCAGAGCGGCACCGAGAAGCCGAGCAGCAGGATCGCCTCGGCGACGACCACTGCCACCTCGATGTAGCTCGACGCGTGGCTCTGGACGCCGTCCGGGTTGGCGACGGGGTGCGCGGAGGCGCGGAACTTCACGAGCGCGACGACGAAGTAGATGCCCCAGCCGACAAAGAGGATCGCCATCAGGATGTGGATGTAGAGGGTCAGGCGATCGAGGTCGCCGCCGTGGGCGGAGGCGAGCTCGGGAAGGTAGAGAAGCTTTTGTGCGTCCATGGGTTGCCTTTCTGAGGCTAGCCTTTCACGAGGCGGAACACCGGGCGTCCGATCGGATCGCGGAAACGCTTCGCGCGGCGCCGAAGATAGAAGAAGAAGATGCCGAAACCGGCCTGGACGAGCACCATGACCGCGAGCAGGAACCAGACGCCTTGCTCGGCGCCCTTCGTCATCTGCGCGCTGGGGTCGCCGAAGCAGACCGCACATGCCGCGGCGGAGCCGGGGAGGGCGAGGAGCACCGCGCACGCCGCGGCGAGGATCGCGGAGACCGTCATTCGCCGATCCCCCGCATCTTCACCAGGAACCAGCGGCCGTAGGCGAGGAGACCGACCGCCGTCGCCGCCGAGCCCACCGTGCCGAAGAGCATCCCCGCGCCGCCGTCCGTCTTCCATTGCGCGTAGCACCACGCCCCGAAAACCACCGAGAGCGCGGTCGCCGCGGCGATGAAGACGACGTGGATGTGCTTCAGCGACATGCATGATCCTAGTGATGGGCAGCGCTCTCCGACGACGTCACCGTGGAGGTCGTGGCCGCGGGCATGTTGGAGGTGATGATGTGGTCGTGGTTGGTGATCGCCGGCAACAGCAAGAGGACGACGGCGAACGCCGCCGTCAACGCCATGATCAGCAAGATGATCTGACGCTCGGAGATCAGGTGCATGAAGAAGAGGGCCACGAGCGAGGCCTTGATGCTGGCGATGATGAGCGCCACCGTGACCGCGGCGTGGATCTCGAGGTGGAGGTACGAGACCGCGACGGTGAGGACGGTCAACACGAGCAGGCTCGCGAAGACCATGACGTAGGTGCGGACGTGCTTGTCGATTTCAGCCGGATCGTGTCCGGCGTGTCCCGCGTGACTGTCGGACATCGTGCGCGTCTCCTTAGAGCAGATAGAGAATGGGGAAGAGGAAGATCCACACCAGGTCGACGAAGTGCCAGAAGAGGCCGGAGTTCTCGACCCGGTTGATCAGCAGTTGGCGGTCGTGCGGCAGGTAGCTGTTCGCCGCGAAGAGAAAGTACGCGTTGGTGATCATGCCGCCGATCACGTGCAGGCCGTGCAGGCCCGTCATGATGAAGTAGATCGCGAGGAAGTTGTTCTTGCTCGGCAGGAGGTCGTGCTCGAACTTGGCTGAGTACTCGACGTACTTGATGCCGAGGAAGCAGAAGCCGAGGCCGACGGTGATGCCGAGGAACATGCGGTACTTCGACATGTCGCCGCGCATGAGCGAGGCCCACGCCATGACCATCGTGACCGACGACGTGATCAGCACGACGGTGTTCGTGGTCGCGAGCGGCACGTTCAGGATCGACGAGCCGTGCGGCCACTCGACGGCGCTCGTGCGGAGCACGATGTAGCTCGCGAAGAAGGCACCGAAGAGCATTACTTCGGAGGCGAGGAAGCACCAGATGCCGATCTTGCCGTTGGTGAGCCCGGTGTCGGGCCGTTCCTCGGTGATGTACGGAATGAGCTCGGCGGACATGGTCGTTCAGGCCTCCTGGGCTTGCGGACGGAAGTCGGCGCTGTAGCCGTGCGGGCTGTAGTCGTACGGGCCGCGGTACACGACGACGTCCTTCACGAAGTTGCCGTGGGGCGGGGGCGACGGCGCTTCCCACTCGAGCGTCGTCGCGTGCCAGGGGTTCTTGTCGACCGCCTGGCCGCGCCAGATGCTCCAGAAGAAGTTGATGATGAACAGGATCTGCGCGACGCCCATGAACCACGCCGACCAGGAGCTCACGCCGTTCAACCAGAGGACGTGCTGTGCATGGGCGTAGCTGGCGCCGCCGTCGTAGAGGCGACGCGACACGCCGGCGAGGCCGACCCAGAACATCGGCATGAATACGCCGTTCATCCCGATGAACGTCAGCCAGAAGTGGATCTTGCCGAACGTCTCGTTCATCTTCCGCCCGGTCGCTTTCGGGAACCAGTAATAGATGCCCGCGAAGAAGGCCATGACGGTGCCGGGGGCCACGACGTAGTGGAAGTGGCCGATCACGTAGTACGTGTCGTGGAGCTGGATGTCCGACGACGTGAGGCCGAGCGGCAGGCCCGTGAGACCGCCGATGCCGAACATCGGCAGGAACGCGAGCGCGAAGAGCATCGGGGTCGTGAAGCGGATCGACCCGCCCCACAGCGACAAGAACAAGGCGGCCAAGATCACGACCGACGGCACCGAGATGATCATCGTCGTCGTCTGGAAGAAGGCCGCGATCGCCGAGCCCATGCCCGTCATGAACATGTGGTGCGCCCACACGATGAACGACATGAAGCCGAGGAAGATGATCGAGTAGACCATCGCGGTGTAGCCCCAGAGCGGCTTCCGCGTGTTGTTGGTGAGCACCTCGGCGACGATGCCCATCGCGGGGAGGATCAGGACGTACACCTCGGGGTGGGCGAGGAACCAGAAGAGGTGCTGCCAGAGGAGCGGGTTGCCGCCGCCGGCGACCTCGAGCGGCGCGCCGCTCACGACGAGGCCGCTCGGCAGGAAGAAGCTCGACCCCGTGACGCGGTCCATCAGCTGCAAGAACGCGCCGACCTCGAGCGGCGGGAACGCCAGCAGGAGGAGGAACGACGTCACGAACTGCGCCCACACGAAGAAGGGGAAGCGCCAGAAGCTCA
>JANNPN010000357.1:0-14732 GCA_031400185.1 Polyangiaceae bacterium | reverse complement strand
GAAGGCGGCCGACATCGGCGTGGCGATGGGCCTGACGGGCACCGAGGTGACCAAGGAGGCCGCCAAGATGATCCTGGCCGACGACAACTTCGCCACCATCGTCCAGGCCGTGCGCGAAGGCCGCGCCATCCTCGACAACATCCGCAAATTCCTGCGCTACCTGCTGTCGACCAACTTCGGCGAGGTGCTGACGGTTTTCCTGGGCGTGGTCGGGGCCGGCGTGATCGGGCTGAAATCCACGGCCGGTGGCGCGGTGGTGCTGCCGCTGCTGGCCACTCAACTGCTGTGGATCAACCTCGTCACCGATTCGGGGCCGGCGCTGGCGATGGGGGTCGACCCGCCCGGCGACGACCTGATGACCCGCCAGCCGCGCCACGTCAGCGAGCGCGTGATCGATGCGCGCATGTGGTCCAGCGTGATCCAGACGGGCCTGTTGATCGCCGTGCTGACCCTGCTGACGATGGACATGGTCCTGCCCGGCGGCCTGATCGCGGGCAGCCACGACATCGCCACGGCGCGTACGGCAGGATTCACCGTGCTGGTCTTCACCAGCCTGTTCGGCTGCTTCACCGCGCGATCGGACACCGCCAGCGCGTTCACGCACTTGTTCGACAACCGCTGGCTGTGGGCCGCGGTGGCGCTGTCCGTGGTGCTGCAGGTGGCCGTCGTCCACGTCGGCGTGCTCAACCTCGCGTTCGGCACCGTGCCTTTGACGCTCGAGCAGTGGCTGCTGTGCGTGGCAATGGCCAGTGGGGTGCTCTGGTTCAGCGAAGGGCGCAAGTGGGTGGGGCGCAAACCGGATCAGTGACGGAGGCTCTCAACTTCGCCAGAAGATGAACCATTTGGAAGCACGCGGTTGGCATCGGGAATTCGACGCGCGTGGTTGACGTACACGTCCACGATCACGGCCACGCACTCCCGGGACGAGTGCGGTCGCGTTCATCCGAGGATGAGGAGCACCTGATGCGTCCTGCCATCGTCCACCAAGGGGATCGAGTTTCCTGGCAGCAGGTCGCCGTCGAGCTCCATGCGAGCGACACCGCGGCTGACGCCGGAGGGATTCTCGACCACGATGTCGTAGCGCGCACCGTGGTAGCGGAAGACGATCGTGAAGCCGCGCCACGCCCGCGGCACGCAGGGATCGACCACCAGCATCGCGCCACGCAGACGAAACCCAAGGATCCACTCCAAGCCGGCCCGATACATCCATCCGGCCGAGCCGGTGTACCAGGTCCATCCTCCGCGCCCGACGTGTGGCGGCTGGGAGTACACGTCGGCGGACGTGACGTACGGTTCCACCTTGTAACGCTGAATGCCCGCGCGCGTATTGCCGTGATTGATCGGATTCAGCAGCGCAAGCAGCTCGGCGGCCTTGTCGCCGTCGCCGAGCATCGCGAACGCGATCACCGTCCACATCGCGGCGTGCGTGTATTGGCCCCCGTTCTCGCGAATCCCCGGCGGGTATCCCTTGATGTAACCGGGGTCGAGCGCAGTCCGATCGAACGGCGGAGCGAACAGTTGCACCAGACCGCCGTCCCCGCGCTTGACGAGCAACGCGTCGACCGCCGCCATGGCCGCCGCGCCGCGCGCCGGATCCGCGGCCCCCGAAATCACGCTCCAGGACTGCGCGATCGAATCGATTCTGCATTCGCTGCTCGACGCCGAGCCGAGCGGCGTCCCGTCATCGAAGTAGCCCCGCCGGTACCAGCCCCCGTCCCAGGCTTTGTCCTCGAGGGACGCCCGCACGGCCTCGGCGTGCTGACGCCACGCCGCGCCGCGCGCCGCCTCGCCACGACCGTCCGCCAGGGGCGCAAAGGCCGAGAGCGTGGCGTGCAGGAACCAACCGAGCCAGACGCTTTCTCCGGCGCCCTCGTGGCCCACCCGGTTCATGCCGTCGTTCCAGTCTCCACCGCCGATCAGCGGCAAGCCGTGCGCACCGACCGCGAGGCTCCGGTCCAGGGCCTGCGCGCAGTGCTCGAACAACGTGGCGGATGTCCCGGCGACCTCGGGTCGAAAATAGCAGTCGTGCTCGCCGGCGCGGAGCACCGGGCCGTCGAGAAAGGGCACCCTCTCGTCGAGAACCCCGACGTCGGTCGTCACGTCGATGTAGTGAGCGACGGCATACGCCAACCAGACGCGGTCGTCGGAGATCCGCGTGCGCACGCCCTGGCCCGAGTGCGGCAGCCACCAGTGTTGGACGTCCCCCTCGATGAACTGCCGCCCCGCCGCGCGCAGGAGATGCGCGCGCGTCAGCTCGGGCGTCGCGGGCACGAGCGCCATCAGGTCTTGGAGCTGGTCGCGGAAGCCGTAGGCACCGCTCGCCTGATAGAAGGCCGAGCGCGCCCACACCCGGCACGCGAGCGTTTGGTAGAGCAGCCATCGGTTGAGCAGAATATCGAGGGCGCGATCCGGCGTGGCCACCTGCACCGCGCCGAGCACGGTGTCCCAGTGCTCCGTCACGGCGCGCCAGACCGCGTCGAGATCCATGGAGCGGTAGCGCGTGATCAACGCGCGTGCCTCCACTTTCGTCGCCGCCTCGCCTAGGAAGAACACGATCTCGGCGACGCCGTTCGGCGCGAGCGTCAGCGACGTTTGCAAGGCCGCGCAGGGGTCGCATCCGCCGCCCACTCGATTGGAGAGCGCGGTATCGCCAGTGAGCGCCGCCGGACGATCGAGCGTGCCGTTGCGACCGAGGAACTCCGTTCGATCGCTCGTCCACTCGCGCTGCTGCCCGGCAAGGTCCGCGAAGGCGACGCGTTCCCCGAATCCGGCGCTCCACGGGTTCCGCGCCAGCATGGCTCCGGTCTCAGCATCGATCTCGGTCACCACGAAGGGTGCCGCGGCGTCGCGGGATGCGCCCAGCACCCACTCCACGTACGCGGTGACCGACAGATGCCGAGCGCGGCCCGACTGATTGCGGATCGTCAGCCGGGAGATCTTGACCGGATCTTCGAGCGGCACGTACTGCAGCAGCTCGAGCGCCAGGCCGTGCGAGGCATGCTCGAAGCGGGTGTACCCTTGCCCGTGCCGGCTCACGTACGGCCCCGCGTCCTCGCGGATCGGCAGCGCCGTCGGACCCCAGAGCGCCCCAGTCACGTCGTCGCGCACGTAGAACACCTCGCCCGGCCGATCGCTGACGGGGTCGTTCGACCAGGGGGTGAGCTGACGTTCGCGGCTGTTGAGCGACCAGGTGTAGCCGCCGCCCTCGGCCGAGACCTGGAAGCCGAACGACGGATTGGCGATCACGTTGATCCAGGGCGCCGGCGTCCACTGCCCCTCGCCCAGGATGGTCACGTACTCGTGCCCGCCCGCCGCGAAGCCGCCGAGGCCGTTGAAGCTCTCGAGCTGCGGAAGCGGCGTTGCGGCCGACACGGGCGTGTTTGCCGACCTCGCCCTGACCCACCTCCGGGTGCGCATGGGAAAGGATGCGTGCCGAGACGCGGGCGTTGCGGCGAGCCGGGTCTCCTCCAGCTTGAGCTGCGTGGCAAGGCTTCCACGCTCGCTGCGAAGCACCGCGCGCGCCGCGGCTTCGAGCAGGCCATGCACCTCGGGTGCCACGAGGTCCGCGCAGAGCACGAAGACGCTCCCCCCCGCGCCATTCGCGTCCGTATGCAGCCGAGACTGGCTCGTCCGGACGAGCGCCTCCAGGGCGCCCTGCAGATCCTGCGCATACGACGTGGTCTTGTCGTTCAAGATCACCAGATCGACGGCCAGCCGCTTCATTCGCCAGTACTGGTAGGCGCGAAGCACCTGCCTGACGATCCCGAGATCCTCGCCGTCATCGATGCGGACGAGGACGATCGGCAGGTCGCCCGAGATTCCGTGCGCCCAGAGCGTCGACGGTCCGCGCTCGTTTGAGCCGAGCACTTCCGACGAAGGCCGCAGGCTCGGGTCGGAATAGACGACGTGGTTGGCGAGGCGTTGGAAGAGGTGCGCTTCGTCGGGGCCGACGCCGAGATGGTGGAGCTGGACCTGTGCCTGCGTCCACGTCAACGTGACCACGCGATCGAACGCCGCCGCATCATGGTGTTTGTCGGCCAGCGCGAGCGCCTCGACGCGCGACGCGGCGATCAGCGTCCAGAATGCGACGCGCGCCGTACCTCCCGGCTGGATTCGCACGCGGAGGCGAAGACTGAAGACCGGATCGAGCACGGGGCCTGCGGTGCCGGAGAGCGGTCGGCCGTCCGACATGCAGATCGGCGTCCGGATCCCCTGCCCGCGCCCGAGAAAGCGCGCCCGATCGGTCTCGAACTCCAGGTCGCCCACGGTCTCGCCTTCCGCGACCGCGAGGTGCGCCGCCCAGACCTCGGGCTCCTCGGGGGACCGCCGGCGGCGGGTGGCGAGAATGGTGCGGGCGGCGGCGGCGAACTCCGTGTGCATGAACAGCTTGGAGAAGGCCGGGTGTGCCGCGTCGGCCGCGGGGGCCGCCAACACCAGCTCCGCGTAGGACGTCACCTCGATTTCGCGGACCCGACTCCCGAGGTTCGAGATCGACACGCGGCGGACCTCGGCATCGGCCTCGGGAGAGACCGCGATCTCGAGTGTCGTCGAGATCGTTCCGTCGCTGCGAACGATCTTGACGCGATCCTCCAAGAACTCCACGTCGTAGCTGTCGGGCTCGACACCGCTCGGCTGATAGCCCGCCGACCACACGCTGCCACTCCGCGTGTCGCGCAGGAAGACGTAGGACCCGAAGGCATCACAGGTCACGTCCTCGCGCCAACGCGTGATCGCGAGATCCCGGCAGCGGCTGTAGCCCGAGCCCGCCCCGGTGACCATCACGCTGTACCTGCCGTTGGAAAGAATCTGGGTGCGCGGAACGGAGCCGTGCGGCGACCGGAAACACCGCACCATCGTCGGAACGAGCTCGCGCACGTTGGTGACCGCCGTCACCTCCTCCGCTCGCGGACGTGCCACCGCGACGTCACGCGGGGGCCGCTCCTGCAGCAGCAACTCGGTGGCTTGGATGATCGGCTCGGCGTGAAAGCGAGCGCGCATCGCTCCGGCCTGGAGGGCGTCGGCGACCGCGACGATGGTCATTCCCTGGTGGTGCGCCATGTACGCCCGCACGACGGCCATCGACGCGCCGTCCGGAACGCGCGTCGGTGTGTAGTCGAGTGCCTCGCAGAAACCGTAGCCCCCGCGGGCCCCCAGAGCGGCCAGGCGCGCGAAGTTTTGCGCTGCCGCACCGGCATCCACCATCGCGGCGAGCGCCGTCGCGTACGGGGCGACGACGACCTCCGCGCTCAGCCCGCGTTTGAGTCCGAGGCCGGGGACGCCGAAGTTCGAGTATTGATAGGTCAGCTCCAGATCTCGTGCGCTGTACGCGGATTCCGAGACGCCCCACGGCACGCCACACTCGGCCCCGTATGCAATCTGGCGGCGGACGACGAGGCGGCTCGTTTGCTCCAGCAGGCTGCCCGCCGGCGCGCGCATGACGAGCGACGGCATCAGGTACTCGAACATCGACCCCGACCACGAAACCAGCGCCGAGCCATGGTTGACCGGCGTCAGGACGCGTCCGAGCCGAAACCAATGCCGCACCGGCACGTCGCCCTTGGCAATCGCGACGAAGCTCGCGAGCCGTGCCTCGGACGCAAGCAAGTCGTAACAGTTGGGGTCCAGGTTGCCGCCAGCAACCTGATACCCGATCGACAGAAGCTGGCGTGCAGGATCGAAGAGAAAGCCGAACTCCATCGCATCGAACATCGTCTTCGTGAGCTCGGTGAGTGTCGCGAGGCGCCGCTCGAGCGCACGCGCCGAACGAGCGGAATGTGCGAGCGCTTCGGCCAGCGCCCCGGGCCGCTCGGGGATCGCGCCGGCCGTCTCAACGCGCTCGCGAAGCTCGGTCAGGGTCGGGATCGCGTCGAACGGGCCCCCGACCGTCTGCTCCGACGATCCGCCCGCAAAGCTCGCGCCCGTGCTGGACGCGGCGTCGCGGGCGACGGCCCACGCCCATGGCATGAGGTGCTCGAGGTCGCGCTCATGCGTCGCGATGGACGCACGAAGCGCCTCCGCCCACGTGAGTACGTCGCCGCTGGCGTCATCGGCCCGTTCCGCAGCGAGCGTCCGCGCAATGTCGACGACGGTCTCGGCATGCCGCCCGAGATCCGCCAGCGTCGCGGCGGCGGCGGCGGGAGTGGCGGGAGGCGGCGCGAGCGAGGCAGCGAGCGCATCGAGCGCCTCGTGCAACTGCTTCGGCGTCACCGTCTGCATGCGGCGATCCTCGGCCAGTCCGCCCAGGGACTCACGCGTGAGCGCGAGGGCGTCCGCGATGCCCATCAGCCAGTGCGGACCGAGCACCGGGCGGCCGAGCATCTCGCGGCAGGCGTTACCGACCGCGATCAGGTGGCCGGCCAGATTTCCGCTGTCGACGGAGGAAACGTATCGCGGATCCAGCGGACGCAGGTCCTGGGTGTCGTACCAATTGTAGAAGTGGCCGCGGAAGCGCTCGAGACCGTTCATCGTCGCGAGCGTCGCCTCCAACCGCTCGATGGTTTCGCACAACCCCGTCCAACCGAAATCGTGCGCCGCGACCGTGGACAGCAGATACAATCCGATGTTCGTCGGCGACGTCCGATGCGCCACCGTGGGCTTCGGCCGTTCCTGAAAGTTGTCGGGCGGGATCCAATGATCGTCGGCCGTGACGAAGACCTCGAAGAAGCGCCACGTGCGGCGTGCGACCAGGCGCAGCGCACACGCATCCGCGTCGGTGGACGCATGACCCGCGATGGGCGGCGCCCGACTCACCCACCGCGCCACTATCGGCGACGCCATCCACAGGGCCACGAAAGGAGCCGCGATCAGCCCGGCACCGCCGAAAGAGACGACGCAGGCCGCCGCGACACCCGCGAGGACCACGCCCCCTGCCATCCGCCGGTAGGATCCGCCGACATCGAGTCGCGCGCTGAGTTTCGCCTGTGCAGCGCTAACCCACTGGAGCAGATTCCGGCGGCTCACGAACACTCGGAAGAGCGTGCGCACGATGGCATCGGTCATCAGCCAGGCTTGGTAGGCGAGAAACGTGACCAAGAACGCGACGCGGGAGAGCGCGAGCACGAGATCCCCGCCTTTCGCGCCGAAGTGGCTGCGCTTCGAGACCCCGATCCGGCGCGGGACGATTCCCGAGAGCGCCGGAAGGAAGGAGGGCAACGCCAGGAGTGCGCCGACGAGCCCGGTCCAGATCGCGGCGGTGCCGACCGGCAGCGTCACCCATCCGGCGAGCAGGGCGAGAAAGGTGCTTGGTCCCACCAGTGTACGGCGCAAGTTGTCGAGCATCTTCCAGCGGCCGACGATTGGGATCCCCCGCCCACGGCCGAGAATCCACGGCAGCAATTGCCAGTCGCCGCGCGCCCACCGGTGCTGACGAGCCGTGGCGACGTCGTATCGTGACGGGGATTCCTCGACGACCTCGAGGTCGGAGACCAGGCCCGCGCGCGCGAGGATGCCCTCGAACAGATCGTGACTGAGCAGCGCGCTTTCGGGGGCCCTTCCTCGGAGCGCGCTTTCGAAGACGTCGACGTCGTAGATGCCCTTGCCGGTGTAGGAGCCCTCCCCGAAGACGTCCTGGTAGACGTCGGACACGGCAAAGGCGTACGGGTCCAGGCCCCCTGGACCCGACAGGACGCGCTGGAGGAACGATCCTTCGCGACCCATCGGCAACATCGACGTCACCCGAGGTTGAAGAATCGCGTGTCCCTCGACCACGCAGCCGGTGCGGGCATCGAACCGCGGACGGTTGAGCGCGTGCGCCATCTTCCCGATGAGACGTCGTGTGACGCCTCTCGGCAGCTGCGTGTCCGCATCGAGCGTGATCACGTAGCGGACGCCGGAGGGAACGGTGAGCGGATGGTCGCCGACGGCGACGAACGTCGTGGTGGTCGCGCCGCGCAACAGTCCGTTCAGCTCGCGCAGCTTGCCGCGCTTGCGCTCCCAACCGATCCACTTTCCCTCTCCCTCGTTCCACACCCGCCGACGATGGAGCAGGAGGAATCGGTCGCCATCCGACGCCGGACCGTGGCGCCGGTTCAACCGCGCGATGCCCTCAGCCGCCACGCCGAGAAGCACCTCGTCATTCGGCGCACGCTCGGTGGCGGAGTCCGTCCAGTCCGAGAGCATTGCGAAGTAGAGGTCGTCGTCCGGACTGGCCAGGTGGTGAACTTCGAGCCGCTCGATCTGCTCCTCGATCGCCGCTCGCGTCATCAAGAGTGTCGGCATCGCGACCATCGTACGGAGGCTCGCCGGCACCCCGTCCCGCAGCTCCATTGCCGGCAGCACGATCGGCAGGAACTTGTTCGTGACGTGGTGATTCGCGAGCGCCACGGCGAGGTCCGACGCGGGAATCACGAGCAGCACGAGCACCCAGAGCGCCGAGCCATCGACGCCGGCTCGCTCCATGATCCATCCCGACGCGACGAGGGCGGCGGCGGTGAGGAGCGCGATCGTTCCCAGATAGCCGAGGAGCCCCGCGGCGCGATAGGCACGAGTCACCCACTCCGCCATGGGAGGACGAAACCCGAGATCCTTCTCGAACGCGCGACGCCCGCGCGCGATCAGGTAGTAGCCCGAATCCTGCTCGCGGCGCGTGGTGTCATCGGCCGCAGGGCGCGCGCGCTGGGCCGCCGAAACGGCACGCCGGGCGACGTCGAGCTCCGCATGGCCGGAGCCGCGCGCGAGATCCTCGATCGCATGCCGGTAGCAATCGCGGGTCATGAAATCCATCCCAGCGAAGTCACCCTCGGCACGAAGCACCTCGTCGACGAGGCTGACGCTCTCGAAGAGCTCCGTCCAATCGACGGCGGACATGAGCCGCATGCTCATGATCACGTTGCGGACGGTCGCATTCATCGCGCCCTGACTCTGAAGCTCCTCGCGGATGATTTCATCGGCCGTCGTCCCTTGCGCCGCGAGGCGCTCGTCCAACCACCGGAGCGCGGGCGTGACCGCCGGATCCCAATCGCGCAGCCGCTGCGCCAGCTGCACCGCGAACTCCTTCGACAACGGCGTCCGTCCGAGCCGTCGCAGCGCCGCCTCCGTCTCCCCCGGCGCCACGGGGAGACTCCCTGCTCCGAGGAGATGGTCGGCCAGCGCATCGGCGTCCCCGCGCGCCGCGCGGCTGCTCACGATCCGATCAGCCGCGCGGCGGAGGTTCTCGACGAGGACGATGCGCAACGTGATCGCCACCGCCCACAGCTCGCCGATCATCAGCGGCTGAACGCGCTGGTACGCGCGGACGAACCCGCAGAGCAGGTGCGGGTCGAAACGGCTGTCCGTGTGCGCCACGAACTCCCAGGCCAATCCGAACACGCGCGGATACCCCGCGAGCACCCCCTCCGCCAGCTTGGGCAGCTGGCGATAGAAACCCCCAGGGAGATCGTCGCGGACTTCCCGAATCTGCTCCTCGACGACGTGGAAGTTGTCGACCAGCCACTCCGCGGCCGGAGTGATCGCCTGATTCTCGTGAATGGCGGCATTGATGGCTCGATAGGCATCGAGCAGCACGCGCCCGTTGTCACGAAGGCGCGGTGCCAACGCGCGGCCGGCGGCGGGTCTCGCCGTGACGCGCTGGGCGGCGGCGAGACTCTCGGCGTGCTGCTCGAGACGCTCGCGACCGAAGATCTCCCCTCGGATCGGCTCTTCGATGTCGCGAGGGGTCACGGTCGATGGCCACACGCGTTGCAGAATCGACGACCTCAGCCGCGCCACTCAGTCCGCGGTGGCGCGTCGTTTCGGAGACCCGCCTCGGCGCGCTCCCGCCCGCACCTCAGCACAAGGAGGACGTCGTCTTTCATGACGTCGTAGCACGCACGGTGCCGGCCCAGCCGCCCTGTGCGCGACGCGGCGGAAACGCATACGCGCCTGCGACGGGAGTCCCGCCCGGCCTGACGCGATCTCCATGCAATTGCTGTAGAGTCTTCGATCGCGCGTCAGGCGCCTGTCCGGCGTTGTCGATGGATCTGCCGCCTGTCGTTCCCCATCTCCAAGGGTTTCAAGCGACGGACCCGTGGATGGTGGCCAGGATTCTGTCGCGGGGGCGCCAATCCCCTGACCCGGACGCTGCTACGAGTGATCGCTGAGGGAGTGCGAGCCTCGGCTTTCCATGTGATCCGGGGCGGCACGCCCTATGCTCCTCCCTTCCCGGCGGCAAAGGGGGACGGGGCTTGGGGATGGGGAGCGCAATCATTCCGCTCGCGACCGAGGTTGGGCGCGCAACTCGCCGCACCGGGAGCATCCCTGACTATCGACGAAGTCCCGACAAGGGGACGCATGACATCCGACCCGGTTCCGATGCAACACGCCGATGTCATCCTTCGCGACGGTCGCACCCTCCGACTGCGCCCACCAACGCGTGACGACGCCGACGCCCTGCTCGCCTTCTTCAGTAGCTTGTCGCGGCGCAGCCTCTACCTCCGTTTCCACGGCTTCCCGCAGCTCAACGCCCGCCTCGTCGAATCGATCGTGGCGTCGGACTGGCAGGAGCGTGGCGCACTGTTGGGGACCCTCGTCGACGAGGAGACCGAGCGAGTCGTCGCCGTCGCGAGCTACGTCCGCCTGCGCGACCCGACGCTCGCCGAGGCGGCGTTTGCGGTAGCCGACCAGCATCAAGGTCGCGGCATCGGCACCCGGCTGCTCGAGCAGCTCGCGGAGCGCGCGGCCCGCGTCGGAATCGAGCGCTTCGTCGCGGAGGTGCTCTCGGACAATCGACCGATGCTCGGCGTCTTCGAGTCGGCGGGATTCGAGCTGAGCCGTGAGCTCGAGGGCGGCGAAGTGGAAGTGCAGTTCCCGATCGCGGCGACGGAGGCCTACCGCGAGCACGTCGCGGCGCGCGACCACGAAGCGGTCGTGGCCTCTCTCACGCCCTTCTTCCTGCCGAAGCGCATCGCCGTCATCGGCGCCTCCAAGCGGCGCGGTTCGATCGGCGGCGAGCTGTTCCGCAACGTGCTCGCGGGCGACTTCGCTGGCGCGGCGTACCCCGTCAACCGCGACGGCGAGCCCGTGGCTGGCGTACGCGCCTACCGCTCGATCGCGGAGATCCCCGATGCGGTCGATCTCGCGGTGATCACCCTCCCCGCCGCCGCGGTCATTGCGGCCGCGGAACAGGCGCTGCGGAAGGGGGTCCGCGCTCTCGTCGTGATCTCGGCCGGCTTCGCTGAAATTGGCGTCGAAGGTGTGGAGCGGCAGGCCCAGCTGCTCGCACTCGTGCGCTCCTACGGCGCCCGACTGATCGGGCCCAACTGCCTCGGCATCGCCGTTGCTGCGCCCAAGCTCAACGCCACCTTTGCTGTCCGCTCGGCTTCTGCCGGCAACATCGGGTTCTCCTCGCAGAGCGGCGCGCTCGGACTTGCGCTCCTGGAGGCCGCCGAGTCGCGGGGCCTCGGTCTCTCGGCATTTGTGTCGATCGGCAACAAAGCCGATGTGTCGACGAACGACTTATTGGAGTGGTGGGAGAGCGACCCCACGACCGAGGTCGTGCTCATGTACGTCGAGTCGTTCGGCAACCCGCGCCGTTTCGGCCGCCTCGCGCGCCGCGTCGCCCGCACGAAGCCGATCCTCGCGCTCAAGAGTGGGACGACGGCGAGCGGCGTGCGCGCGGCGAGCTCGCACACCGCGGCGCTCGCCAGCTCCGACGCGGCGGTCGACGCCCTCTTTCACCAGGCGGGCGTGATCCGCGCGGCCTCGCTCGAGGAGCTGCTCGACGTTGCGACCCTGCTCGCAAGCCAACCGAAGCTGCAGGGCCGCCGGGTCGCGGTGCTGACGAACGCGGGTGGTCTCGGGATCCTCTGCACCGACGCCTGCGAAGCGGCGGGTCTCACCCTGCCGCCGCTCGGCGCCGAGACCCGAGCGGCGCTCTCCGCGCTCCTGTCCCCGGAAGCCAGTGTCGCGAACCCCGTCGACATGCTGGGCAGCGCGACCGCGGAGATCTATGCGGCGGCGCTCCCGCGCCTCATCGAGGACGCCCAGGTCGACGCCGTCGTGGTGCTCTTCGTACCGACCGTGACCGCAACTGCCGACCAGGTCGCGGAGGCCATCGACCGCGCCACCACGCTCGCCGCGAGCGAGAAGCCGGTGCTCGCCGTGGTGCTGAGCGCCAACGGCATCCCGCGCGCCCTGCGCCACAAGGAGGCGCGGGTCGCCGCGTTTCCCTACCCGGAGTCCGCGGCGCGCGCGCTCGGACGGCTGGCGGAACGCGCCGAGTGGCTGCGGCAGCCGTATGGAACGATCCCGGCGCTCGCGGGCATCGACCGCGAAGCTGCCGAGCGGGTCGTCGCGCGCGCGCTCGCGGGCCACGACGACCTCTGGCTGACCCCGGCGGACACGCGCGAGCTGCTTCTGGCCTATGGCCTGCCGCTCGTACCGGAGCGCGTTGCGGGCACCCCCGACGAAGCCGCGGCCGCGGCCACGGATCTCGGGTTCCCGGTCGTCGTCAAGACCGCGGCTCCCGGCGCGCACAAGACCGCGATCGGCGGCGTTGCCCTCGACCTCGCGGATGCCGGCGCCGTCCGCGCCGCGGCCGAGCGCATCAGCGGGCCCCTGATCGTCCAACCTATGATCGCGAGCGGCGCCGAGCTTCTGGCCGGCGTCGTCCAGGACGCCGTCTTTGGACCCCTGGTCGCCTTCGGTCCCGGTGGGGTCTTCGCCGAGCTGATCGGCGAAGCCGCGTTCAGGATCGCGCCGCTCACCGACCACGATGCGGAAGAGCTCGTCCACGGCGGCAAAGCGGGGTGGCTCGTTCGCGGCTTTCGCGGCGCCCCAGCCGCCAACGCCGCGGCCCTCGTCGACCTCCTGCTGCGCCTCGCCCGCCTGGGCGAGGACTTCCCCACCGTCGCCGAGCTCGACCTCAATCCCGTGCTCGCCCTCCCGGATCGCTGCGTCGCGGTCGACGCCCGCGTCCGGGTCCGACGGCTCGCGCTCACGACACGAGTCAAGACTTGGTAGCCGCCGTCCCATGGACGCGCGCGAGGAGACGACATGACACGAAACCCACCGACCATCGGAGCGGCGGCACCGCTTGCCGGCGAAGAGCTGCGCCTGATCGACGCCTACTGGCGCGCCGCCAACTACCTCTCCGTCGCGCAGATCTATCTGCTCGACAACCCGCTGTTACGCACGCCGTTGAAGCCTGAGCACGTCAAGGCTCGCCTGCTCGGTCATTTCGGCACGGTACCGGGACTCAATCTCGTCTACGCGCACCTGAACCGGCAGATCCGCGCCCGCGACCTGAATGCGATCTACATCACCGGCCCGGGCCACGGCGGGCCGGGGCTCGTGGCGAACGCGTACCTCGAGGGCACGTACAGTGAGGTCTACCCGAACATCGGCCGCGACGTGGAGGGGCTGAGGCAGCTGTTCCGGCAGTTTTCCTTCCCCGGCGGCATTCCCAGTCATGTCTCTCCGGAAGTGCCGGGGTCGATCCACGAGGGCGGCGAGCTCGGGTACGCGCTCGTCCACGCCTTCGGCGCCGCGTTCGACAATCCGGATCTGCTGGTGGCGTGCGTCGTCGGCGACGGTGAAGCCGAGACCGGGCCGCTGGCGGCGAGCTGGCACTCGAACAAGTTTCTCAACCCGAAGACCGACGGCGCCGTACTGCCGGTGTTGCACCTGAACGGCTACAAGATCGCGAACCCAACCGTCCTCGCCCGCATTCCCGAGCGAGAGCTCATCGCCTTGTTCGTCGGCTACGGCTGGCGGCCGCTCCTCGTCACGGGCGGCTTCGATGGCGAAGATCCGGCGCTCGTCCACCAACGCCTCGCCGCCACCCTCGACGAAGCGCTCGAGGAGATTCGCGAGATCCAGCGCGCGGCGCGCGAGGGCGACGCGGTCGTGCGCCCGACCTGGCCGATGCTCATCCTGCGCACGCCGAAGGGCTGGACCGGGCCCAAGGAAGTCGACGGCAAGAAAACCGAGGACAGTTGGCGCTCGCATCAAGTGCCGATGGCCGCGGTACGCGACAGCGAGGCGCACGTGCGCCAGCTCGAGGGGTGGCTGCGGAGCTACCGGCCAGAGGAGCTGTTCGATGCCGACGGCCGACTCGTCCCCGAGCTCGCCGCGCTCGCGCCCGAAGGCGCGCGACGGATGAGCGCCAACCCGCATGCCAACGGTGGCGTGCTGATGCGCGACCTCGTCCTGCCCGATTTCCGTGACTACGCGGTCGAGGTCACGGCCCCCGCGACGAGCTCGAGCGAGGCCACGCGCGTGCTCGGTAGCTTCCTCCGCGACGTCATCGTCAAGAACCCCGACAACTTCCGGATCTTCGGGCCGGACGAGACGGCCTCGAACCGGCTCAGCGACGTCTTCGAAGTCACGGGCCGGACCTGGCTCGCCGAGACGCGACCGGAGGACGACGGGCTCGCCCCCGACGGGCGGGTCATGGAGATCCTTTCCGAGCATCTCTGCCAGGGCTGGCTCGAGGGGTATCTCCTGACCGGACGACACGGGCTCTTCAACTGCTACGAGGCGTTCATCCACATCATCCCGCGGCGTCGAGGCCCGCGGCGATGCGCGTCAGGATGCCCGGGTCCGCCTGCGACGGACTACCGGTGACTTCCTCGATGCGTGCACGCAGGTGATCGCCGCGATCGGTCGAGTACGTGCCGAGCACGCTGAACTGATCCGCGATCTCGCGAAGCCGCGGCAGCTGCGCGCCGGCCCAGTCGCCGGGCAACACGTACGCCGAAGGATCGAGCGGCGGCGAGCCCGGCGGCGTGTCGTCGAGGATGCGGCCGAGCGCGAAC
>JANNPN010000292.1:0-9765 GCA_031400185.1 Polyangiaceae bacterium | reverse complement strand
GGTAGAGCCGGACGCAGCCGTGCGTCGTGAGCCGTCCGACCGTCCAGGGGTCGTTGGTGCCGTGGATCGCGAAGAGGTCGAAGTCGAGCCGGATGCGGTAGTCGCCGAGCGGGTTGTCGGGTCCCGGCGGGACGACGCGCTTCGGAACCTCCATTTTCGCGTAGATCGAGTCGGGGACGACCCACGTCGGCTTCTCGTCCTTCGACTTCACGCGGAACGCCTGGATCGGGCTCGGCGCGTGCTCGGCGCCGAGCCCGACGGGCCAGGTCATGATCGGCTCGCGCTCGCCGGGCTGGGTGTCGGTCGGGAACATGTAGAGGCGGAACTCGGGAATGTTGATGACGAGCCCCTCGTAGCGCGCCGGGCGCGGCAGGATGCGCCGGGTGGGGATCAGGATCTCGACGCCCGCCTTCGGCTCCCACTCGTCGATCCTGGGATTGGCGTCGCGGAGCTCGCGGAAGCCGAGGCCGCCCTCGCGCGCGATGTCGAGCAGGTTCTGGCCCGCCGACACGCGATAGACGCTGTTCTGACCGATGACACCGGGTGTCTCGCCGTCCCGCGGGACGTACCCCGTGAAGTGGCCGACCTTGATGACCTTGTCGACGGCGGGCGGCACCTCGCCGATGCTCGGGTCGATCGCGGGGATTGCCGCTTTCGGGGCGTTCCTGGTGATGACCGTCCTTTTGGACGGCGGCGCGACGCAGCCGGAGGCGAACGCGACGGTGACGGCACAACCGACAAGGCAAGTGACGAGGCGAATGGTGGTGGTCGAGCGCATGGGCGAACGGGACAGCAACTGCGGTGCCAGGTCGACGGGGGCGGAGCGCGCGCATTGCCGGCCAGATGCCGGCGCGCGCCTCGCACGCTCCGTGACAAAGTTGCCGAATGTCACGAGATGGAACCCTCCAACGGTTTCCGCGCGACGAACACCTTCGCGAGGTAGTGTGGCGCGACCGACTCGACGACGAACCCGGCCGCGGCGAGCGCGCCAGCGACGTCGTCCTCGAGGTAGTCGCGGTAGAACGGCTCGTGGAACTCGGCCGCGAAGCGCCCCATGAAGAAGGCGAGATCGTCGCTCTCCGCGGGTTGGATCGAGTCCTCGATCACGAAGAGGCCGCCGGGCACGAGCACCCGGAACGCCTCGGCGATGACCCGGCGGCGCGCCGCCCGCGGCAGCTCGTGGAAGAGGTAGACGCACGTGACGACACCGAAGTGCCCGTCGCGGAAGGGCAGCTGCTCCGCGTTCTCGGAGACGAACGACACGTCCGGAACGTCGGCGAGCGCCGCGCGCGCCTCCTGCAGGTAGTAGGGGCTGAGATCGAGCGCGGTGAGCCGCAGCCCGGGATGCGCGACCGCGATCTGCGCGAGCGTTCGACCCGTCCCGCACGCCAGGTCGAGGAGCCTCGTGTCACGCGGAAGCGCGCCGGTGGCGAGGGCTCGAGAAACCGGCGGGATGACCTGCCGGCGCATGACGTCGGCGGTGCCGGCGAAGAGCAGCTCGACGCCGACGTCGTAGAGCTCGGCCGAGCGCCGGCTGAAGTAGCCGTCGGTCTGCCAGTGGAACGTGCGCCGGAAGTACGCCGGATAGCGCGCGACGTCGACCGCGGCCGGCAGCGCTCGGTAGTCGCGCTTCCACACCCGCTGCATGACGAACGGGATGTCGGCCAGCAGGCGCGGGAGGCGCATCGCGTACGTCGCGAGCGGCATCTGGAAGAGCAGCGCGCGCGGGTAGAGACCCGCCTCGACGTTCGCGAGATCGTGCTCGAGGAGCTCGTGATAGCGCCGCTCGAACGCGCGGGCCGCGGCGCCGTCGGGACCGGATTCCCGCGCGTGCGGTGAGAGGGCGAGGGTCGCGTAGCGGAGGGTCGCGAGCGGCATCCGGAGCGACCACTGCTGCGTGTGGTACGCGAGCCGATCGAGCTGTTTCGTGATGCTCGCGACGCTCGGCAGTGCCGAGGGCCAGTACGACGACGACGTTTCCGTGAGCCCGTCCACGTGGTCCGCTAGGGTATCGGACCGACGCGCGCACGCAAGTGCGACGTGTCGTCGGGTCAGTCGATGACGGCGCCTTGGACGAGATCGGAGAGCCGCTGGCAGCGCTCCAGGTTGCGGGTCTCCTCCATCAGGCCGGCGGTGAGGATCACGAAGGTCAGGTCGCGCTCCGGGTCGACCCAGAACATCGACGAGCCGGCGCCGAGGCCCGCGAACGTCCGCGGCGACGAGGTGGTGCCGAGGTAGGTCGGGAACGTGCCCTGGCCGCGGAGGAAGAACGTGAGGCCGATGTTGGCCGGGAAGGGATCCCACCCGCGTTCCTCGCAGGCGAAGGCGTAGAACCCGTTCGGGCGATCGCCGGTCTGGTTCGTGATCGCCAGGCGGACGAGCGAGGGCGCGAGCACGCGCTGACCGTCGAGCTCGCCCTCGCGGCGCAGCATCTCGGCGAAGCGGAAGAGGTCGGCGACGGTCGAGACCGCGCTCGCCGCCGGCATCTCGCTGTCGGCGGTGACGATCACGTTCAACGACTCCAGCATTTCGGGCTCGAAGACGCCCGGTGCGCGATCACGGACGACGATCGGGACCTTGCGCTTCGCGAGGTCAGCGCGGAGGCCGAGCGACGTATCGCGCATGCCGAGCGGCGCCAGCACGTCGGCGTCGAGGACGTCGCGGAAGCGGCGCGTGCCGCCGTCGATCCGGCGGACGACCTCGCCGAGGAGCGCGTGTGCGGTGAGCGCGCTGTAGTGGACGACCGACCCGGGCGTCGTCTCGAGCGGCTGGCGGCACGCGGCCGCGACGTACGCGTCGAGGTTCCCGAGCATCTCGATCGGAAGCGCCGGCAGCCCGGCGGCGATGCCGGCCGTGTGGCTCAGCAGCTGTGCCACCGTCACGCGCTGCTTCCCGCGGTTCCCGAACTCGGGCAGCACGTCGGCGACCGGGGTCGTGAGCGCGAGCTCGCCGCGGTCGACGCGTACCAGCACCGCGGCGGTCGTGAGCGCTTTCGTGACCGAGAAGATCGAGAACACGTCGTCGCGCGCGGCGCGGCGGCGGGTGGCGCGGTCGGTCCAGCCGATCGCCTCGTGCAACGCGACCCGGCCGGCGCGTGCGACGAGGACGACCGCCCCGTCGTAGCGCTCGGCCTCGACGTCGGCACCGATCGCGGACGTCAGCCGCTCGAGACGGTCGGGATCGAAGCCGAGGTCGGCGGGGTTCGTCGTCTGCATCTCAGTCTCCTTCGGGCGTGCGGAGGGCGTGCGCGAGGGCCCGGCCCGCGAGACGGCCCGTCGCCCAGGCCCATTGGAAGTTGAAGCCGCCGATGCGTCCGTCGCAGTCGAGCATCTCGCCGATCAGGTGCAGGCCCGGGACGACCCGCGATTCCATGGTCCGGTAATCGATCTCCGCGAGCGGCACGCCGCCCGCGGTCACTTCCGCATAGTTCCAACCACGCGGCCGTTCAATCGGGAGCGGTGTTGCGGTGAGGGCGCGGACGACGCGGCGGCGCCGGTCGCGGTCGAGGTGCGCGACCGGCGTCGTGGGCTCGATGCCGGTCGTTCGCACGAGCGCCGTGGCTGCGCGTTCGGGCACCTGCTCGCCGATGAGTCGCGCGAGCGAGAGCTTCGGCCGGGCGCGCGCGACGTCGGCGAAGCGGCGGTCGACCGCGTCGAAGTCCGCGCCCGGGTAGATGCTCATGCGGAGCTCGGGTGCCGCCCCGTTCGCCGCGGCGATCACCCAGTGCCGGCTCGCATCCATGACGGCGGGACCGCTCACGCCGACGTGGGTCCAGAGCATGCTGCCGGTGCGGCGATCGAGCCGTGTGCCGCGCGCGTCGACGGTCGTGAGCTCGGCCGGATGCGACACGCCGGCGAGGTCGCCGAACGGCGTCCCCGGCGCGAAGACGAGCGGCACGAGCGCCTGGTGGGTCGGGGTCACCGTGTGGCCGAGCCGGCGGACGATGTCCCAGCCCGCGCCGTCGCTGCCGCTCTTTGGAAGCGAGCGGCCGCCCGTCGCCATCACCACCCGGCGTACGCGCAGTACGCCGTGGGCGTGCGCCAGCCGCAGGCCGCCGTCGCCGTCCGCGCGCGCCACGTCGAGAACGCGGTGCTCGGTCGCGAGCGTCACGCCGAGCGCACGACAGCGGCCGACGAGCGCATGCACGACCGACGCCGCCTTGTTGCTGACGGGAAAGAGCTTGCCGGTGTCCTCACGCTTGAGCTCGACGCCGAGCGCCGCGAACCAGTCGACGGTCGCCGCGACGCCGAAGCCTGCGAGCACGTTGCGGACGACCGGGCGGACGCCGTTGAAGTCCTCGGGCGCCACCGCATGGTGCGTGACGTTGCAGCGGCCGCCGCCCGAGACGAGGATCTTGGCGCCGATCGAGCGCGCGCCCTCGAGCACGACGATCCGCGTAGCCGGCGCCCCCTCGGCCGCGAAGATCGCGGCGGCGAGCCCCGCAGCGCCCGCGCCGACGATCGCGACGTCGGCGCGTTCGGGGCAGCGTGGTGTCGTCGTCGGCTCGGGCATGCCGCCCGCTATGACACGGCGGCGGCGCGAGCGCAGCTTCCCGTTGCGCGCGCGCGCCGGCGTCGCCAATGTCGGGGCGTGCCGACGACGCCGGGACCGACGCGCGGGTTCTTCGACGCCTGGTCGCGCGTCTACGACTTCCCGCTCGTCCAGCGCGCGACCTATCGACCCGTGCACGACGCCGTGCTCGACGTGCTCGCCACCGAGCCGTGCGCGCGCGTGCTCGACGTCGGGTGCGGCACCGGCCGCCTCGCCGAGCGTCTCGCCGGCGCGCCGGCAGTGCGACGCGTCGTCGGCTGCGACTTCTCGGCGGGGATGCTCGCGCACGCGGCGGAGCGTCTCGCCCCCGCGGCCCGTGCGGCGCCCGGACGCGTCGCGCTCGTTCGCGGCGACGCGACCCGACTGCCGTTCGCCGACGCCGGGTTCGACGCCGCGGTCTCGACCGAGGCGTTCCATTGGTTCCCCGATCAGGACGCGGCGCTGCGCGACCTCTACCGGGTGCTTCGTCCCGGCGGGCGTCTGCTGCTGGCGCTCGTGAGCCCGCCCTTCGAGATCATCGCCGACGCGTTCGAGATCGGCATGCGGATCGTCGGCCAGCCGCTCTGGTGGACGACGCCGAGCCGGCTCGCCGCGCAGGTGACGCGCGCGGGCTTCCGCGTCGAGCATCAGCGCCGCATCTTCCGCATCCCGGGATTTCTGCTGCCGCCGACGCTGACGGTCGCGCGCCGGCCGGGAGAGGTAGGAGTCGAGCTTCCGCGCGCTGACGTCGCGGTGGTACACGGGAACCCATGACGCCCGTCCGGAAGCCGGCGACGTATGACGATCTTCTACGGGTGCCGGAACACAAGGTCGCCGGCTTTCTGGATGGAGAGCTGTTCGTGTCGCCGCGCCCGGCGACGCCGCACGCCCGTGCGTCGGCGCTTCTCGGCGCCGACCTCATCGACGGGTTCAACGGGCCGCCTGGCGGCGACGATGCTCCGGGTGGCTGCTCAGCGAGCCCGAGCTGCACTTCGGCGGGGGACGTTCACGTCAGCTCGCGCGGCCTGCGTGCAGCGTTGCCGCGCGTGCAACGAGCGCGTGGCTCATCGCGGTGAACCCGGCTCTGAGGCGACCGCCGAGCAACCCCTCCACGACCGGCGCCAGCCAGCCGCTGAGCTCGAAGCGCGAAACGTAGCGCGCGCGATCCGCCGCGAGTGACTCGACCTCGTGCGCGCGTCTGCTCGCGAGCGCGCCGAGCGGCAGCGGCGCGATGCCGTAGCTGAGGCGACGGCCGGGGAGGTGCTCGAAGACGGTCTCGCGCTGCGGCTGGGTGACGAACGGCAGCACGCGGACCCGCATTACGATCGGTGCACCCGGTTCGAGCGTCGAGCGGCAGCCGACGACGAACGGGTTCCACTCGGGGTAGCGGTCGAGGTCGGTCACGACGCGCCACACGGTCGCGGCGGGCGCCGCCGCGTCGAGCGTGTGGACGATCAGCACGCGCGTCGCCGGCCTAGCGCTCGAGCTTGCAGGTGCCCGTCGCGACGGTCTCGGCGATGAAGCTCTGGAGGTCGCTCGGCGTCGCCTCGGCTTCAGCGCGAGTATAGCGCTTTGCAGCTGCCCGGATCGCGCATGCGCAGAGCTTCTTCATGGCGGCGATCTCGGGCGCGAGCTGTTTCCGCATCTTCTCGTCGAGGGGGATCGCGGGGTCGACACCTTGTTGGCGTTTGGTGTTCTCCCACGCGTCGCGCACCGTCGCTTCGGTGCACTCGGCTGTTTCCGACGCGAGCAGCTTCGGCGTCCATCCGTCCTTGAACTCGCTGTCGGCCGCGTGAGCGGCCGGAGGCATCGCGAGGACGAGCGACGCGAGGGTCGGTACGATCACACGCAGCATGGGCGGACGCTCTCACGGCTCCGCCGCCGGCGTCAAATCGGCGCACGTCGGCGCACGTCGCGCCATAGCGCATGCGTCTGCGCTGTTGTGGCGCAGCATTTCGCGCTTTCGCCTGCGGATTTTCCTTTAATCTTCCCGCGCGTCGTCTTACGAAACTGACACCGCGCGCCGCTGCCCAACGTGCTTCGCACGGGAGGGCGAATCCGAAGCGGTCGACCGCAGGAGAAAGGCTTCCCGATGTCGACTTCCCCTCTACGCAACAGTTCCTTGGCCCTCATGCTCGGCGTGCTCATGCTCGCCGCTTCACCCACATGGGCCGTCAACGACGTCTACGAGAGCTCGTGCGGTCCGTACCCGTGCGCCAAGCCGCCCAAGACCAACCTGTGTTTCCGCCAGGCCGGTGATCTCGGGGCGAGCGGCGAGACCCCGACGGTGCTGGGCACGCTCGCCAAAGGTCAGAAGGGGACGATGGTCAAGGTGGACGTGACCTTCGAGTGGTTCACGCTGAGCAATCAGTTCCGGCCGTTCACCGTGAAGCTCAACAACAAATTCCCGGTCAACTTCGTGATCATAAATCACCTCGACTCGTGCCCGTCGGGTTTTTGCCTGCGCCATGCGCAGACCTGGTTCGACATCGATGCGCAGGAGAGCACCTATCCGACGCAGTTCTACGGGCAGCCGCTCGACATCTCGTTCGTGAGCGCGAAGGCCGCCGACGCGAACTCGACTTACAACGTCTCGATCTGCGCCGAGGTGGTGAAGAAGAAGTAACGGTCGCACGAGCGAAGCGAGCAGCGCGCTCGCCTCGCCGTCACTCCGCCGCCGGCTCCGGGAAGCGCTCGCGCAGCACCCGCTTCAGGATCTTTCCCGCCGGGTTCCGCGGGATCTCGTCGACGAAGCGCACCGCGCGCGGGCGCTTGTAGCCAGCGAGCTTGCCGCGCGTCCATTCGACGACCTCGGCCTCGGTGAGCGCGGCGTCCTGCTTCACGACGACCGCGAGCGGCGACTCGCCCCACTTGGCGCTGGCCTGCCCGATCACCGCAACCTCGCGCACCTGCGGATGCGCGAGGATCACGTTCTCGATCTCGGCCGGATAGATGTTCTCGCCGCCCGAAATGATCATGTCCTTCTTGCGGTCGTTGATGAAGATGAAGCCCTCGGCGTCGACGGTGGCGATGTCGCCGGTGTGCAGCCAGCCGTCGCGGATCGCTTCGGCGGTCGCCTCGGGGCGCTTCCAGTAGCCCTTCATCACGTGCTTCCCGCGCACCAGCACCTCGCCGGGCGTCCCGGGCGGCACGTCGTTCCCGGCGTCGTCGACGATCCGGACGTCCGTGTGGAAGAAGGGCTTGCCCGTCGAACCCGCTTTCGCGATCGCGTCCTCGGGGCTGATGAGGCACGCGGGGCCGCAGCTCTCGGTGAGCCCGTAGACCTGATGGATCTCGATGCCGCGCTTGTCGTAGGCCTCGATGATCGTGACCGGCACCGGCGCCGCCCCGCTCATGACCCAGCGGAGGCTCGCGCAGTCGTATTTCCCGAGATCCGGGACCTGCAGCATGAAGTTCAGCATCGCGGGGACCGCGAGCAGCACGGTGACGCGCTCGGCGGCGATGGTCTCGTAGAGGCGGACCGGATCGAACGCGCGCATCAGGATCGACGTCATGCCGCGCTGCACGTTGCCGACGAGCGGGGTCAGCGCGCCGACGTGGAAGAGCGGCAGCACGATCGCGTAACGGTCGCGATAGCGGGTGTCGGCGGTGAGGGCGATGGTGAAGCAGGCCCAGAGCACGGAGTCGTGGGTGTGCACGACGCCCTTCGGCAGGCCCGTCGTGCCCGACGTGTACATGATGTACGCGTCGTCTCCGTCGCTCGCGCCGATCGGGGGCTCGGCGTCCGACGCGTCCGCCTGGAGAGCGTCGTACGCCGTCGCGAACGGCGCGAGCGCCGCACTTCCCCCGACCTGGGTCCAGTGCCGGACGGCGGTCGCATCCCCGCGCCCGTGGAGGTCGCGCACGACGTCGGCGAACTCCTCGCCGAAGACCAGCACCGTGGCGCCGCTGTCGCCGAGGATGAACGCGAGCTCGTCGGCGACGAGCCGCCAGTTGAGCGGCACGACCACCGCTCCGATCTTGGCAATCGCGAAGAAGCTCTCGACGAACTCGACGCCGTTCATGAGGAGGAGGGCGACCCGGTCGCCCGGCCCGACCCCGAGCGCCCGGAGCGCGTTGGCGATCCGGTTCGATCGTGCGTTGACGCTCGAAAACGTGAAGCGGCGCTCGCGCTCGACCTCGACGATCCCGTCCATGTGCGGGCTCAGGTGAGCACGCTTGGCGAGGAGCAGCCCGATATTGTTCCGCATGGCGGCTGCCTAGCAGATCCATCAAAAGCGGCGAAACATCGTTGCTCCGTATGTCGCGAACCGCGTATGCTCGCGCCGTGATCCGTGCCGCCGCCGCAGTCGCCGTCGCCGTGAGCCTGCTCGTGCTGTCCGCCGTTCCGGCATCGGCGCGCCGGATCGTCGTCGTCCCGGGTCCCGGGACCCCGTTGCAGGACGGCATCGACGCGGCGCTGCCGGGCGACACCGTGCGCGTCAGCGAGGGCATCTATTTCGAGTCGATCACCATCGACAAGCCGCTCAAGCTCTACGGGCGGAAGGCCGTGATCGACGCGGGGTGCGCGGTGCTGACGGCGGTGCAGATCGCCGCCGACGCGGTCACGCTCCGGACGCTCGAGGTCCGCGGCGGGAGTTTCTACGACATCGATGCGACGGGCCGCGACTTGACCGTCATCGACCGCGTGAAGGTGGTGCCGACGTGCGTCGGCGTCGAGTACGGGATCAACGTCTTCCAAGGCACCCGCATGCGCATCCGCAACAACTCGATCGAGGACCCGAACGGGTTCGGCGACGCCGCGATCTACATCGGGGGCACTCCCGCGGAGGCCGACCTCCGCGTCGAGCGCAACGTCATCTCCGGCTCGAACAACCGCGGCATCATCGTCGAAGACTCGCTCGACAACTCCGCGAAGCCGGTCGGCGTCCGCGTCCGAAAGAACCAGATCAGCGGCGCCGGCGTCGGCATCTGGGTCTTCGGCTCGGCGGGTGTCGAGATCCTCACCAACACGATCACCGGCGGCTCGGCCGCCGGCATCGAGCTCACCAGCAACTCGAGCGGCAACCTGGTCTCCGGCAATCGCCTCTTCGGCAACACCCCCGACGTCGTGGACAACGGCACCAACAACTGCTGGCGCCACAACACCTACTCCACCGGCACCCTCCCCCCAGATTGCTGACGCAGGTTGCTGAAAAAGGGCCATCTGCGTCGTTGCTCGGTCGACTCACTTGTGCGGCGTAGCTCCGCTACGCCTCCGCGTTCGCTCCCTCG
>JANNPN010000280.1:0-12395 GCA_031400185.1 Polyangiaceae bacterium | reverse complement strand
GCGGTGTACGGGTGGAAGGTGTCGTCGAACACCACGTCGAACCCGCCGGCCGCCGCCCCGGTGGCCGCGTCCCGGACCGAGAAGTGCACCTCGCGTGTGGGAAGGACAGCGAGGTTGCGGCGGGCTTTACGCGCTGGGCGCCAGGAACCCGGCGACCGAAGGAGCCCTCCCCGACCCACCCGCCGCCGACACCGCCCGCAGACCCCGCGCAACAGACCAGTGAGCCGGTGCATCATCGAACCGAGATTCCGGATGCGGCTTGACGGTGACGCCGCGTTCCTGGCAGAGCGCGGGCTCGCCGCGCACGAGGGAGGGTCGTCGATGAGGGCTGCGCTCGTCACCGTATCCGTCATGATGGGCCTCGGCGCCGTGGCCTGCGGCGCTGGACCAGGCAGGCGCGCCGCCGCGCTCGACGTCACGGCATCGGCTGGGGCGGGCGGGGCGGTGCTCGCGACCGTGCGCTTGCCGGACTTTGGCGTCGACGTCGCGACCGGCGCCGACGGGCGCGCTTACGTCGCGCTCCCGAGCAACAAGCTCGCGATCGTCGACCCGAATGCGGGCACGGTCGCCGCGGTGGTCGACGTCGACGGCGAGCCGTACGCGGTCGCGGTGACGCCGGACGCGCGCCGCGCCTACCTCGTCGACCTCCGCGGCGAGGAGGTCGCGGTCGTCGACACGGCGCAGGCGAAGCAGACCGCGCGGGTTCCGATGGGGACGATGCGGCGGCCGTCGCAGCGGCCGTCCGCCGCCGCCAGCCGCGACGGCCGCTTCATCTACGTCGGCAACACCGCGCAGGACCATCTCTTCGTGATCGACACCGCCACCAACCAGGTGGTGCAGGACGTCTTCCTCGACTTCCACCCGTCGGACGTGGCCGTGAACGGCGACGGCCGCTTCGTCTACGTCGCCGGCTGCCGGCTCTCGTGCGTCGACGGCACGCTCATCGCGCTCGACACGACGACCTTCAAGGAGGCCCGCCGCATGACGCTGCCGTTCGTGCCGAGCGGGCTCGTGGTCACCCCCGACGGCGCCCGCGCCTACGTCGCGAACGGCCGCGAGGCGACCGTCAACGCGATCGATCTCGTGCGGCAGGCGGTCTCGAGCCAGATCGCCGTCGGCGCCGAGCCGGTCGGCATCGCGATGGATGCCGCCGCGAAGGTCGTCTACGTGACGAGCTTCCGCGACGGCACCCTCAGCGCCATCCCGACCGCGACCGAGACCGTCGCTGCGACGACCGCCGTCGGCGCGAGCCCGCGCGCCGTCGTCGTGAGCCGCGACGGCACCCGCGCGTTCGTGACGCACTCGACGAGCACGCTGTCGGTGGTGGACCTCACGCAGCTCGGACGCTGAGCGTCCTAGCGTCGCGCCATCGCTGCGAGCCGCGTCGACAAGTCCGCCGCCTCCTCCGCCATCAAGCGGTCCGGATGCTTCCGGAGATGCGCCTTCATCCTCGCGACCCAGTGCCGGCCTTCGCGGAGGCGCTTCCGTTCGTCCGTCCAGTAGTCGGCGAGCGACGAGGCGATGAGGAGCGCATTCTTGTGGTCGTCGGCCGCGATGGCCTTCCGGTAGGCCTCGCGCCACAACGCGAGGCGGGGTGCCCCGGTCGCGAGCAGATCCGCCTCCGTCGCGAGGAGCCCGGGCGTGCGGCCATAGCAGGACCGGAGATCGGCGAGCAGGTGCCGGAGCGCGGCGCGCGCCGATCGTCGTTCCGCCGCGGGACCCGCGAAGGCGTTCACGAGGCGGAATCCCGCGTCCCGGATGGCGTTCCAGTCGGACTTGAGGATTTCGTCCGCGCCGGTCGCCGGCCGTGTGCGCCGCGCCGTGGGACGGGACGTCGCCGGAGCCTTCCTCACTTCTCGATCCGCATCACCGGCGGCGGCGCCCAGACGCCGTCGAGCACCGTCGTTTCCGGCCAGTAGAGGCGGAGCACCAGCGCGAAGCGTCCCTCCGTCGGCGGCGGGAGCCAGTTGGCGTTCTTGTCGCCACCCGGGGCGGTCGTCTGCACGTACAGGTCGAGGGTGCCGTCGGCGTTCTTCACCAGTGGGTCGCGGCTGCCGAGCGTGAAGCGCGGGCGGGTGCCGAGGGGGAGGAGCGGGCGGTCGTCGTAGACGGTCACCGACCAGAACGCGCGGACGGGGGGCAGCGTCGTCGCATCGAAGCGGATCGTGTACCGGTGGCTGCTTTCGAGCGGCTTGCCGTCGCCGTCGCCGATCGTCGTGAGGGTGTAGACGTCGTCGGCGAGCTCGGAGCCGAACGCGTTGTAGGCGGCGACCTGGCGGCGCCGGTAGTCGGTGCCGTACGTGCCGATCGGGGTCAGCTGGCTCCGCCAGCCGTGCACGCGCGTGCCGGAGCGCTTCACCGCGTCGAAGAGCGCCTGCCCGGCGGTCGTCGGCGTGTGCTGGACGACGGCGCGGACGTCGGGCGGCAGGCGCTCCAGCGCGAACGGCGTGCCCGGCGCGAGCCCGATGCGCGCCATCTGCTGCACGATCGGGAAGTCGTTCGCGTGCGGCGGGTTGGCGGTCGCGAGGCTCGTGAAGAGCCCGAAGTACCGCTCGACCGGGAGCCGAAGCAGCTGCGCCGCGGGCGGCCGGCGGTCGAGCGCCGCGTCGTAGGTGCCGCGCGGCGGCGTGTAGTCCGTGCCCCAGGAGGCCAGCGGCGCCGCCTTCAACCCGTCCTGGAAGCGATGGACGGGATCGGCGTCGCGGCTGCCGTGGGTCGCGATGCGGGCGGCGATCCAGCCGACGGCGGTCGGCGCGGCGATGTGCTGGACGCCGTCCGGCAGCATCCCGGTCCAGCCGGGGCCGGTGAGCGCGTACGTCTGCGCGCCGCCGCCGCTCGTACGCGGGCCGAGCGATGCGAAGACGTCGCTCCAGAGGTCGAAGACCGACAGCACGTAGTGGCGGCCGCCGCTCTCGGGGATGGACACCACGAGCGGCTCCGTGCCGACGTCGAACCAGAGCGTCGACGTCAGCACGTCCGCGTTCGGGCGGAGCGGCTCGACGGTCGCGGCGTCGGGGAGCGTACGCTGGTGGAAGAACTGGTTCATCGGCGCGCCGACGGCGGTCGGAGGCGCGCCCGCGCCGACGTTGGTCTGCGCCCGGCGCGTGAGCTCCGCGAGCACGAGCGGATAGGCGTAGCGATACGCCTCCACGGCGATCGCGGTCGCCTCGACGGCGGTGACGGGCGCGGGGGTCGCGCGCGCCGAGGTCGCGAGCAGCGCGAGCATCAGCAGCGCGGCGACGCGGGTACGACATGGAGTCCGGGGATCGCGCATTCGTCAGTAGCTCATCACGACGTCGGCCGGGCAGCGCGACAGGGTCACGCTGTCGGCCGTGAACGCGGCGTGCGGGGCGCCGTCGACGGTCACGCTGATGAGCGCCCGCGGCAGCGGCGGCCGCACGACGATACCGCCCCGCGGCACGCGGACCCCGGGCTGGAGCGACAGCGCGAGCGCGTCGGCCCCGATCCGCCGGAGCGTGAAGGCGAGGTCGCCGAAGTAGGTCGGGAAGCGCTCGACGACGACGTCGCCTTCGTCGAGCCACGTCGCGGGAACGCCGGCCGCGAGCACGAGGGCGTCGTCGGCGGCGCGCTCGTACGCGAGCATCGTCCGGAACGCGAGCACGTACTCGGCGCCGATCCACGCGTGCGGGACGTCGCCGATGTGTCCCGGGCTCCGCGGGTTCCGCCACGAGATCTCGGGCCACTGGTTCCACGCCCGTGGGCGGCGGTCGGCGAGCAGGAAGTCGGCGAGCTCGTTGGCGGCTGCGCGCTCGCCGAGGTGGACGAGGGCGCCGATGATCCGGACCTCGTACGCGGTGTAGTTCGACCAATCGATGGCGCCGTCGCGGCGGCGGCGGAAGCCTGTGAGGTACTCCGCGTAGGTCGCGGCGAGCACGTCGGAGGGGAAGAGCGGCGTCTCGCCGAGGAGCGTGATCGCGTTCGACGTCGCGGTCGGGTCGAAGTCGGCCCACTCGACCGAGCCGGGGACGTACGCGATGTTGCGCGTCGCGATCACGGTCGCGAGCGACGCGCGAATGCTCGCGCGGAAGTCGTCGCGGAGCGCGGTGGAGCGCGCCGCCGCGGCGCGGTCGCCGCGCACTCCGGCGAGATAGGCGGCGTCGCCGAGCGCGCGGACGGCCCAGAAGTCGTCCCAGTAGGCGTGGACGGGGTGCGCGAGGTAGCCCTCGTGGCTCGCCGACTCGGGGAGGAGCCCGTTGAACGCGCGCTTCTCCGGCGTGTCCCACTCGGGGCCGAGCCGGGTCGCACGGAGGCGTTCGATGTACCCGATCGCGCGCTCGACGTGCGGCCAGAGCGCGTCGAGGAAGGCGCGATCGCCGGTGAAGCGGACGCACTCGGCGACGGCGAACACGAGCTCGCCGTGGCTGTCGTGCTCGACCAGCCAGTCGGCGCCCTTCTCGTCGACGGCGCACGGCACGTTGCCGTCGGCGGCTTGGAAGCCCGCGTACCAGCGCACGAACGCCAGGGCCTCGTCGCGGCAGCCGACGCGGAGGAGCGCCGCGGCCATGATCGCGCCGTCCCGGATCCAGGCTCGGGTGTAGCGGCGCGGCCCGGGCTGGAGCGCGGGCCCGGAGCGCTCGACCAGCACGTGGCCGACGGCGGTCCGCATCGAGTCGACGAAGTCGCGGCGCCCGGGTGCGAGCGCGACGTGCGTCCGGCCGAGCGTGTCGTGCCAGAGCGCGGTCGCGCGCGCGAGCGCGTCGGCGCCGCTCGTCGCGACGCGCGGGGCGGCGGCACGGTCGTGCGTGCCGAACGGGACCGCGAGGAAGACGTCGCGGCTGGCACCCGCGGCGAGGTCGACGTCGAAGCGGAGCGCGCCCGCCGCACAGCCGAAGTCGTCGTCGACCTCCGACCGCGGGGGCAGGGTGCCGCGTCGGAGGTGGTCGACGACGTTCCCCTGGTCGAACGTGGCGGCGCCGAAGCCGTCGGCCGACTCCAGCGCGAGCACGACCCGGCGCGCGTCGACCCAGACCGTGGTGGCGTCGCCGGCGAGCGCGCGGATCGGGCTCACGCCGCCGAGCGCGCCGAATGCCTGCCACGGCGGCGTCACTTGGAACGGACGGATCGCCGCGAAGAGCCGGAAGCGCGCCGGACCCGCCGTGGTCGCGATCCGGTAGCGGACGAAGAGGGTCGGATGGCCGTCTTCGCGGAGCGCCCACGCGGTCGTCGTGAGGGTGACGCCGTCGGCGGTCCAGCACGACGAGGGGATCGGGAGGAAATCGTCCGCAAGGTTCACCGTCGCCGCGACGTCGGCCCACGTGAGCAGGCGGTCGCCGGCGAACAGGAACGGCTCGAGCGACCACGTGCCGCGGTCGATCTCGATCATGCCCTCCTCGTTCATGAGGGCGCAGGTCTCGCCGTCGGGCACGCCGATCGGCGTCCAGTACGACTGCTCGCCGGCGAGGTAGCGCGGGTAGTCGCCGCGCCGCACCTCGGCGGCGACGCTCGTGAAGAACGTCTGCGGCGAGCGCGAGAACTCGTAGGGGCGAACGGCGAGGGAGCGGATGCCGAAGCCGCGGCCGGCGACGCTCGCCAGGAGCGCGAGGCGGAGATGGCGCGCGCACGTGTTCGGCATCGACACCCAGGTGCGGTCGGCGTCGGCGTGCACGGTCGCGTGCGCGGGCTGCCACGTCGTTCCGTCCGCGGAGGTCGCGACGCCGAACGCGCGGGCGCGGCCGTCGGGCTCCCAGTCGACGACCAGCCCGCCGTACTCGCGCTCGCCCTGGAAGTCGACCTCGATCCACTGCGGCGCTTCGACGCGCTCGCTCTGCCAGCTCGCCGGCGGCGGGTCGTCGAAGAGGCCGTCGGGAGCGTGGCCGGGGAGGGCGCTCGAGGCGCGCACCAGGGGCCGCGCGCGCACCGTGCGGTCCTCGATCCGGAGATCGGCGATCGCGAGGTGCCCGCGCCCGCCCGGTCCCGCCGCGAGCGCAATCTCGATCGCGCCGACGGTGGCGAGCGCGCCGCCGCCTGCCGGCCCCCAGGCGAACTCGATCGCGCGGCTGGGAATCGCGATCTCGGTCCAGTCGGCCGGCAGCGCGAACGCCTCCGCGCGGTACCACCAGACGTTCCGCCCGCTCGGATCGGCGAGCTTGATCTCGAGCCGGTTCCGCGGCCCGTCACCGCGGAGCGCGAACCGGAGCGCCCACGTCTCCGGCACCGTGACCGCGACAGCCTTCCGCGCCACCACGAACCCGCCGCCGTCCCCGAAGTCGAAGTCGAGCCGCATGGCGCCCCCGTGGGGCCCCGCGGCGGGCACGATCGTGAGACGGGCGAGTCCCGATGCCACGGGCAACCAGCTCGCCACGTCGCGGAAGTCGTCGAGCATCAAGTCAGGCATTGCTGCGAGCGGCATAGTGCAGGGGGGAACGACAAGACAAGGGCAGGGTTCGGGCTGCGGCGGGTGCTCGCGTCGTCGGCGCGAACGATCGCGGCGTAGCGGGCGCGATCGTGAGTCGGGGCGCCGAAGCCACCAGCAACCAGGTCGAGCGGCGCGAAAGTCGTCGACGGGGCGAAAGCCATCGAGGGTGAGGTCCGGCATCGTTTCGGAGCGGCACAGGGCAGGCGAGTACGGCGGACAAGGGAGTCGGCGGTGCAGCGGTCGCGCGCGTCGTCGGATGGGCCACGCCACCGTGAGCGAGCACGGTTACGAGATGTTTCTTGATCTAGTTTAGTAAATAATGTATATAGCCAAATCAAGATGGCACGGCGTTCGCGTCAACTGGCACTCGCGCTTCGCGAACCTCGTCGCTGGGGTGGTCGCCGGCCAGGTGCCGGTCGGAAGCCCGGTCCGAATCCCGGACTGCCGCATGTCTCGCGGCAGTCCTTCAGCCGACCGTTGCCTGCACACGTGACGTTGCGCGTGCGCGCCGGAATTCCGTCGCTGCGCCTGGTGCCGATCGTGCGCGAGATCGAACGGAGCTTCTCGGCCGCATGTGCCCGTCCGGGGTTTCGGCTCGTGCACTACTCGTTGCTGAGCAACCACGCGCACCTCATCGTCGAGGCACGCGATCGCGAGGCATTGGGTCGCGGCATGAAGGCGATCGCGGGCCGGATCGCGCGCGCCGTCAACCGGGTCGCACGGCGAAGCGGGAAAGTGTTCGCGGATCGCTATCACCTCCGTGTGCTCCCGACCCCGCGCGAGGTGCATCATGCGCTGCGGTACGTGTTGCTGAACGCCCGCAGGCATGCGGCCGCCGCAGGCGCGGCGCTGAGCCGCGTCGTGCGCCTCGATCCGGCGTCGTCGGCGCGATGGTTCGACGGGTGGCGGCGCACGCCGCCGTCAGCGTGCGAAGCGGGGCCGTCCCGGCGACGTCCCGTTGCCCGCTCGAGGACGTGGCTTCTGACGATCGGATGGCGCCGCTACGGGCTCCTCGATCCCGCCGATGTCCCGGCGTGAGCCGCGCTGCGCGACACGGCTGTGCCCCTTCTCGATGTGAGTCGGGGAGGAATCTCGTGACCGAGCACGGGCACGGTGCCGCGGCCCGTCCAGGCCAGCAGTGTCGTCGTGCACGCGGCCGCGAGTCGTCGCCGCACGGCGGAGTGAACGGTCTCAGTCTCGATCGCGACCGAGCTCAGACCTGCAATGCCGTCCTGCCCTTCGCGACAGCCTCAGGTGGCCGCGAACAATCGCCACTCGCCCTCGACGCCTTTGAGGACGCGACTACCGCGCTCGAGGAAGCTCAGCCCCGAGCCGACGACGAGGTCCTTGACGGTGCTGGAGGTCAGCACCTCGCTGGCTGCCGCCTCCGAGGATATGCGCGCCGCGATGTGGACGGCGATCCCGCCCACGTCTTCTCCCATGCGCACGCACTCGCCCGTGTGGAGTCCCGCGCGCACCTCGAGGCCGAGCGCACGCACGGCATCACGAACGGCGAGCCCGCATCGCACTCCGCGCGCCGGGCCGTCGAACAGCGCCAGGAACCCGTCGCCCGCGGTCGCGATTTCACGCCCTCGAAAGTGCGCGATCTGGCGCCGTACCACCGCATGATGCCGGACGAGGAGATCGCCCCACGACTGATCGCCCAGGCTCGCTGCCTTCGCGGTCGATGCGACGATGTCGGTGAACAGCACCGTCGCCAGCACGCGATCGTCCTCCAGCGCCTCGTGCTCGCCGGTCAAGAACTCCTGCACGGCAGACAGGACGCCGTCGGCGCTCCCCTGGTAGTACCTGTGATCGACGCCCTCGATCTCGACGAAGCGCGCGTCGGCGATGTGGTGGGCCAGATACCGCCCGAACGCGACTGGAATCCAAGGATTGTCGCGACGGTGGAACACGAGCGTCGGCACGCGAATCGAGCTCAGCACCGAGCGCACGTCGACGTCGAGATCGCAGACCGGGTACATCGTCTGGAGCGCACCGGGGCTCAACGAAAGACGCTCGAACCGCGCGCGCCAGGCGAGCGCCGACGGATCGTTGAAGCTGCCCCAGCGCCCGGCTTCGGTCGGACGCGACGGTCGAGGGTCACGCCCCCAGCTGTCGTAGAGTTGCCGACCCTTGCGTTCGGCGTCGCGCTCGCTGAGCCCGTCGGGGTAGTCGGCGGCATGGCGCATGCGCGCGAACGTGTCGCCGAGCACGAGCCCCTCGGTGCGCTCGGGATAGGTCGCGGCGAACAGCATCGCGATCGGGCCACCGTCGCCATGCCCGAAGACGACGATGCGCGTGCAGCCCACCTCGTCGATGACGGTCGTGATGTCGTCCATCCACCGCTCGATCGTCGGGATGGCGCCCAGCGGCACCGGGTCGGAAATGCCGGTGCCTCGCTTGTCGAAGCAGATCACCCGCCCCATCGTCGCCAAGCGCTCGAGGAAGCGCGACAGCGCCGGATCTTCCCACATGATCTCGATGTTGTTGGGATGATCGGGAACGAAGACGATCGCGCGCGAGCCACTCCCACAGACCTGGTAGGCGACGTGGCCCTCGGGCCCTTTCACGTACTGAGTGCGTGGCTGCATCGTCGCGCGGGGGCTCCGTCCCGTGTACCTATCCCAAGGGGAAGCGAGCGTGCGAACCGCCGGGCTGCCCACCATCATGACTCCGAAGAAGCCCCGACCCTTGTCGCCACCCGCGTCCCTGTGCTTTGCCCACGCCATGCGGACACTCGTCGTAGCGGTGGTGCTCGTGGGGGCGTGGCTGGCTCGGGGTGAGGCCACGCCCTTCGACGCCAAGGGCGCGTTCGTCGCGGCCGGGCGCTGAGGGTGACACGAGTGGCGCACCCCCGGCGATGAGCGGCGACACCGACACGGCGAACGACGCCCGCCTCACCCGCGAAACGTGGCGCCGTCTCGTCGGCGTCATCGTCGGGTTCGCCACGTCCGACGTGCGCGGCAAGGCGATCGGCTTCTTCGCGGCCCTGCTCGGTCTCCTCCTCGCGATCAGCGGCCTCAACGTCGTGAATAGCTACGTCGGCCGCGACTTCATGACCGCGATCGCAGAGCGCAACTCGCCGATGTTCGTGCGCTTCGCGTTCCTCTACCTCTGCGTCTTCGCGGCGTCGACGGCCGCGGCCGTGCTCGTGCGTTTCGCGGAGGAGCGCTTCGGGCTCCTCTGGCGCCAGTGGCTGACGAGCCGGCTCGTCCACTTCTATCTCACGGATCGCGCGTACCTCCGCCTCAACGAGGACGGGCGCCTCTCGAACCCCGATCAGCGCATCACCGAGGACGTGCGGACGTTCGTCGCGATGACGCTCTCGCTCTTCCTCATGCTCCTGAACGGTACGCTCACGGTGATTGCGTTCTCAGGGGTGCTGTGGTCGATCAGCCCGCGACTCTTCGTCGTCGGGATCGTCTACGCGGCCGTCGGGTCGCTGCTCACGGTGCTGCTCGGCCGCCGCCTGATCGCGCTCAACTACGCGCAGGCCGATCGTGAGGCCGACTTCCGGACGGGGCTTCTCGAGGTGCGCGAGAACGCCGAGGCCGTGGCGCTGCACCGGCGCGAGCGCCAGCTCGAGCTCGGCCTCCACGAGCGGTTGCTCGGGCTGGTGCACAACACGAAACGGATCATCGCGGTGAACCGCAACCTCGGCTTCTTCACGACCGGCTACAACTATTTGATCCAGATCATCCCGGCACTCGTCGTGGCCCCGCTCTACATCCGCGGCGAGGTCGAGTTCGGCGTGATCACGCAGTCGGCGATGGCGTTCTCGCAGCTGCTCGGCGCGTTCTCGCTGGTCGTGACGCAGTTCCAGGCGATCTCGTCGTACGGCGCGGTGCTGGCGCGCCTGAGCGCGCTCGCCGAGGCGCTCGCGCCCACGACCGCCTCGAGCCCGCCGGGCATCGCGACGACGGAGGACGCCGAGCGCGTGGCGTACCAGGACCTGACGCTCGCGGTGCCGGGCGCCGATGCGGCGCTCGTTCGCGCGCTCACGTTCGTGATTCCGCGCGGCGCACGGGTGCTCGTGTGCAGTGAGGATCCGACCGTGCGCGGCGCGTTGATGCGCGCGACCGCCGGCGTTTGGGACGAGGGCGCGGGGCACGTCGTGCGGCCGCCGCTCGAGGACCTCGCGTTCCTCCCCGAGCGTCCGTATCTCCCGCCGGGCACGCTCCGCGAGATGATGGAGGCGAGCGACGGCAGCGTTCCGCTCGACGGCGAGCTCCGGAGCGCGCTCGCGGCGCTCGACGCGTCGGACCTGATCGGGTTCGCCGAGGGCACCGACCGCACGCTCGACTGGGAGCGGCTCCTGTCGCTCCGCGATCAGCACGCGCTGGCGCTCGCGCGCGTGCTGGTCGCCCGCCCGACGTTCGCGTTCGTCGACAACCTCGGCGAGACCGTCGGGGCCGGGCGCCTGGCGACCGTGTTCGCGGCCTTCGCCGAGCGCGGCATCACGTGCGTGGCGTTCGGGAACCACGACGAGCCGCGCGAGGGGTATCACACGGTGCTCGTGCTCGCCGGCGACGGCACGTGGAGCGTCGAGGTCGCCGAGGAGCTGCGGGGAGGGAACATCACGTGAGCGATCGAACGTTTCCGCACCGCTGCGCGAGCCCGTCGGGCCTCGCCGTCATCCTGAACCGCAACGGCTCGGTCCGCCGGATGGAGCACCAGGACGTCGTGCTGAACCTCTTTCCGGGCAGCGAGATCGAGGGCGGCGCGGCCAACGTCTGGCTCCGCCGCCGCGGCAGCGGGATCGACGCGGTCCCGCTCCTCGGGCCGCGGAGCCCGGGCACGATGCTCGCGACCGAGGGCGGCTTCGCCGTGCGCGGCGAGTGGCAGGGCCTGCGCTTCGCATTGACGCTCGTCCTCGCGGAGGCCGCGCCGGCGTGGTTCTGGCACCTCCGGCTCGAGAACACGGGCACGACACCCGTGACGGTCGATGCGGTGTACGCGCAGGACCTGGCGCTCGCCCCGTACGGCGCGATCCGCATGAACGAGTACTACGTGAGCCAGTACATCGACCACACGCCGCTCGTGCACCCCGAGCGCGGGTTCGTCGTCGCGTCGCGCCAGAACCTGGCGGTCGGCGACCGCCATCCGTGGTCGCTGATTGGCACGCTCGGCCACGCCGTCGGGTTCGCGACCGACGCGCTCCAGCTGCACGGGCTCACGACGCGCGCGGGGGAGGACGCCGTGGCGCTCCGCGCGCCGGGGCTGCCGGTGCGGCGCCGGCAACACGAGCACGCAATGGCGGCGGTGCAGGACGGTCCCCGGACGCTGGCGCCCGGCGCGGTCGCGACGACGGGGTTCTTCGGCTGGCTCACGCCGGACCATCCCGCGGTCACGTCCGACGCCGACGTCGCGGTCGTCGCCGCGGTGCTGGCGCTGCCCGAGGCCGCGCCGCCGGAGGGTGACGCCGGCGCCGCCGGCGCGCCCCCCGCGGCGACGCTCTTCAGCACGGCGCCGATCCTCCGCTGCGACGCGCTCGACCCCGCGACGCTCCTCGAGCACTTCGGCGGCGAACGGCGACACGAGGAGACCGACCACGGCGTGCTCCTCTCGTTCTTCTGCGACGCCCACCGCCACGTCGTGCTGCAGGAGAAGGAGCGCCGGACGCTCCGGCCCCACGGCCACATCCTCCGGACCGGCGACCACCTCGTCCCCGACGAGGCGTCGCTCACCTCGACCGCGTGGATGGACGGCGTCTTCCACTCGCTCGTGACGCAGGGCCACGTGAACATCAACCGCGTCCTCTCGACGAGCCGCTCGTACCTTGGGCTCTTCCGGGCGCACGGGCTCCGAATCTTCGTCGAGCTCGCCGACGGCTGGCACCTCCTCGGGGTGCCGTCGGCGTTCGCGATGACCCCGGGCGGGTGCCGGTGGCTCTATCAATGGACGGACGGCCTCCTCGCCATCGAAAGCCACGCGGCGACCCGCATCCACGAGCTCGGGCTCGCGATCGAGGTGCTCGACGGACCGCCGCGACGGTTCCTGCTGTCGCACCACGTGA
>JANNPN010000293.1:0-4668 GCA_031400185.1 Polyangiaceae bacterium | reverse complement strand
GCCCGGCTCGTCGCACACGGAAAGCCCAAGAAGGCGGCCCTCGCTGCGGTTGCGCGCAAGCTCCTCACCGCCGTCAACGCGATGACCCGCGACCAACAACCCTGGCGCTCAGAGGCAGCGCCACAACCCAGTTGCTGCTAGGGCTCGCGGAAGGCGAGCGGTCCGGTCCACACCGCGAGCACGACGCACCCGCCGGCACTCGCGATGCTGTGCGACCAGCCGGGCGGGAACACGCTGAACGTCCCGGCCGGGTACTCGTGCGTGCCGTCGCTCTGCGCGCCGGCGAGCACGAAGATGTGCTCGTACCCGAGGTGCTCGTGCTCGGCGACGACGGCCCCAGGTTGGTAGCGGAGGAGGGCGGCGCGCGGGCCCGGGGAGTCCTTGCCATAGACCCATGCCGCGTCGACGCCCGGTCGGAGCGGCTCCCAGACGAATGCCTCCGGCGAGCCGAACGGGGGAAGGGCGGACCAGGAGACCGGTCTGGTGCTCACGTCGCCTCCGCGAGGCTGGTCAGGAACGCATTGGCGGTCGCTGTCCAGCCGACGATCCCGCCCTGCGCGCCCACCATCGCGAGCGTCGCCTGCTTGAACTCTGGAAAGTAGCTCTCAGTGCCGTCCTCGATCAGCAGACATTCGTAGCCCCGATCGTTCGCCTCACGCATCGTCGTCTGCACGCAGACCTCGGTCGTGACGCCCATGAGCGCGAGATGCGTGATGCCGGCGAAGCGGAGGACCTCGCCGAGCTCGGTGTTGTAGAAGGAGCCCTTACCGGGCTTGTCGATCACGATCTCACCGGGCGCGGGCGCGCACTCGGGCACGATCGCGTGACCCGCCTCGCCCTGGATCAAGATGCGCCCCATCGGTCCGAGGTCGCCGATCCGGAGCGCGGCGTCGCCGCGGACGCGCTTGCTCGGCGGACAGTCGCGCATGTCGGGTGGATGGCCCTCGCGGGTGTGGAGCACGGCGACGCCGGCCTTCCGGCAGCCGGCGATGACGCGCGCGACCGTCGGGACGATCGCTTTCAGGCGCGCCACGTCGTTCCCGAGCGACGCCCCGAAGCCGCCCGGCTCGATGAAGTCGCGCTGCATGTCGATCACGAGGAGCGCCAGCGTGGCGGGCGCGAAGCGGTACGCGTAGGGCTCCGCGCGAACGGTCGCGGCGGCGCGTCCGTTGCCCGCGACGGCGCTCATCCGTGGCCGGCCATGTGCTTCCCGACGCTCGTGACGTCGGCCTCGGCGGTCGGCACCTCGTAGACGATCCGGCCGTCGAACATGACGCAGAGGCGATCCGATACCTCGAGCAGCTCATCCAAGTCGGAGCTCACGAGCAACACGGCGGCGCCGGCGTTCCGGCTCTCGACGAGCTTCGCGCGGATGTCGGCGGTCGCCATGAAGTCGAGACCGAAGCACGGGTTCGACGTGACGAGCACGTCGCACGCGTCGGAGAGCTCGCGGGCGAGGATCGCGCGTTGCACGTTCCCGCCCGAAAGATTCCGGATGGGTGCGCTCGGCGAGGGCGTCTTCACCGCGAACGCGCCGATCAGGCGTCGTGCTTTCTCCGTGATCGCCCGCCGCGAGACGAGGGCCCGGGCGCGTGCGATCGGCGGGACGTCGAAGTCGGCCATCGCCATGTTGTCCGCCACCGTCATGTCGGGCGCGCACGCGTTTTGGAGCGGCACCTCCGGCAGGATGCGCAGCTTCGCTGCGCGCATCTCTTTCCGGCGTGGACGATACCGGCGGGCGTGCACCTCGACCGCGCCGCCCGTGATCGGGCGCTGTCCGGCGAGGCACTCGACGAGCTCGAGCTGCCCGTTCCCGGAGACGCCGGCGATGCCGACGATCTCGCCGCCGTGGACGGTCAAGTCGATGCCGGCGAGCATCGGCGCGCCCGCGTCGTCATCGGCGCGGAGGTCTTTGATCACGAGCCGCGGCGTCCGCACGGGGGCCGCGGCGCGCGGCGCCGCCTTCGCGAGCGTCTCCGCGCCGATCATCATCGCCGCCATCGCATCGGTCGTGAGCTCGGCGACCTTGCCCGCGCCGGCGTACGTCCCGCGCCGTAGCACGGTCACGGCGTCGCAGTAGCCGGTGACCTCGCGGAACTTGTGGGTGATGATGAGGACGGTGAGCTCCTTCCGGCGCGTCTTTTCGTGGAGGAGCCCGAGGACCTCGTCCGCCTCCGCAGGGGTCAGCACCGAGGTCGGCTCGTCGAGGAAGAGGAGTCTCCGGCCGAGATAAAGCTGCTTCAGGATCTCGAGCTTCTGTTTCTGGCCGGCGGAGAGCGAGCGGACCGGCGTCGTGAGCGGTACCTGGAAGGGCTGGCGCGCCATGAACGCCTCCAGCGCCTCGAGCTCGCGCTTCCAGTCGATGACCGCGGGCACATGGTCGCGCACGAGCACCAGGTTCTCCGCGACCGTCATGTTCGGAACGAGCGTGAACTGCTGGTAGACCATGCCGATCCCCGCCGCGTGCGCCTCGCGCGTGCTCGTGAACCCGGCCTCGCGGCCGTCGTAGAGCACGATGCCGGAGGTCGGCTGCTGGTAGCCGATCACGCACTTCACGAAGGTGCTCTTGCCGGCGCCGTTCTCGCCGAGGAGCGCGTGGAACTCGCCGGGCTGGACGTCGAGCTGCGCCCCGTCGAGCGCCGTGAAGCTCCCGAAGCGCATGACGAGATCCTGGACCTCGAGGCTCGGCGCATGCGTCGGCGTCTGGTGGCCGCTCGCGGCCGGCTTCACACCCGACACAACGCTTCCACGACGGCAGCCGACGACGCATGCGCACCGAAGACGCCGCCCTGCATGGTGATCATCTTGAGCGCGGCCTCGTGGTTGCCGCGGTCGGTCGCGGCGCAGCAGTCGGTGACGAGCAGGCACTCGTAGCCGCGGTCATTGGCGTCGCGCATCGTCGTGTGCACGCACACGTCGGTCGTGATGCCGGTGAGAATCACGTTGCGGACGCCGCGCCGCTGCAGCAGCAGGTCGAGGTCGGTCGCGTAGAACGATCCCTTGCCGGGCTTGTCCACGATCGGCTCGCCGTCCATTGGCATGAGCTCCGGAATGATCTCCCATCCGAGCTCGCCGCGCGTGAGCACGCGTCCGCACGGTCCCGGATCGCCGATCCCAGCGCCGATCCGGCGCGAGCGCCAGAGCTTGTTGGCGGGCAGGTCGGCGAGGTCGGGCCGATGCCCTTCGCGCGTGTGGATCACATGGCCGCCGACGTCACGCATGGCCGCGAGCACGCGCTGGATCGGTGCGATGCAGGCGCGGGCAGGGCCGATGTCGTAACCCATCAGGTCGACGTACCCGCCCGGGCCGCAGAAGTCCGTCTGCATGTCGATCACGAGCAGCGCGGTGGTGGCGGGCCGGAGGTCGCCGTCGAACGGCCACGGGTACGGATCGGCGGACTCGATGAAGGTCGGCATGGGGCTCACCCGACGCTCAGCTCGGCCGGCGCGCCGGCGAGCGTCCGCTTGGTCGAGCACGTCGCGATCATGATGACGAGGGTCAGCGCCGCCGGGACCGCCGCGTAGAGCTGGTAGCCGCGACTCAGGCCGGCGTTCTGGAGCGCCGGGCCGAGCGCCTCGGCGGCGCCGAACATCAGCGACGCGAACAGGCAGGTGCGCGGGTTCCAGCGCGCGAAGATCACGAGCGCCACCGCCATGAGGCCCTGGCCGCGCGATAGGCCTTCGGCCCAGATGCCGGGGTTGTAGAGCGAGAGGAAGGAGCCGCCGATACCCGCGAGGAAGCCGCCGGCACAGGTCGCGAGCATGCGCACGTGCCCGACCGAATAGCCGAGCGCGCGCGCGGCGTCGGAGCTCTCGCCCGCCATGCGGAGGATCATCCCCCAGCGCGTGTTCGTGAGGCCCCACGCGAGCGCCGGGGCGAGCACGAGCCCGAGGAGGAAGAGTCCGTTGATCTTGAACGCCGAGCGCACGGCCGCGTACGCGCTCCAGTCGCCGAGCGAGAGCGCCGGGAGGTGCGGCGCCTTCGGCTGGATGTAAGGCTTGCCGAGGTAGATCGCGAGCCCGACCCCGAAGACCATGAGCGCGATCCCGACCGCGATGTGATTCACGCCGTCCTTGGCGCACAGCCAGGCGTGCAGCCATCCCATTCCGACCCCGACGAGCCCGGCGACGAGCACGCCGATCCACGGTGCTACGGCCGTCGCCCCGGGGTACGCGGTCGCGAGTCGGTACGCGACCGCGTAGGCCGCGACCGCGCCGAGGATCATCGTGCCCTCGAGGCCGAGGTTCACGCGCCCGCTCCGCTCGGTCAGGCACTCGCCGAGGCTCACGAACAGGTACGGCGTACTGAGCGAGATGGCGCCGCCGACGAGCGCGAAGAAGACGGCGGCGACGGGCGAAAGCTCGGCGGGGGTCGGCGTCATGCGTCAGTCCTTGCGGAGGAAGCCGGGCAGGCGGCTCGCGAATGCCTCGCTCGCCAGCACGAGGATGAAGAGGATGCCGGTGAACACGTCGACGGTTGCGTCGGGCAGGTCGTGGCGGCGCTGCACGAGCCCGCCGCTCGCGGTGATGCCGCCGAACAGCAGCGCCACCGGGATGATCGCGAGCGGGCTCTGGCGCGCGACGAACGCGACCAGGATCCCCGAGAAGCCGAGGCCCGCCGCGAGCGACGCGTTGGCCTTGCCTTCCGCGACCGCCATCTCGACGACCC
>JANNPN010000291.1:0-26363 GCA_031400185.1 Polyangiaceae bacterium | reverse complement strand
GCCCGGCTCGTCGCACACGGAAAGCCCAAGAAGGCGGCCCTCGCTGCGGTTGCGCGCAAGCTCCTCACCGCCGTCAACGCGATGACCCGCGACCAACAACCCTGGCGCTCAGAGGCAGCGCCACAACCCAGTTGCTGCTAGTGGTCGCCGCTCGGCGTGAAGCTCCCGACGTAGAACGATCCGGCCTCGACGCCCTCCGGCGCCGCGAGGGAGCCCCCGACCGCGATCGTGTCGCCGGGCCCGACGGCCACGGCACGCCCGTACCCGCCGCCCTGGCTCTCGGGGTACCGCGTCCAGAGGATCCGGCCGCCGCGCGTCAGCTTCATCACGACGAGACGGCCGCGGCCGAACCCGCGATCGAGCTCGCCCACCAGCACGACGTTGCCTGCGCCGTCGACGGCGACCGCCCGCGCGACGTTGATGGCGGTGCGGTAGTCGCGGTTCTTCGCGTCGACGAGCTTTCGCCACTTCTGGTTGCCCTGCGCCGCGGAAAGCTTGGCGACGAAGAGGCGGTTGCCCTTGTTCGGGACGTACGTCGACGCGCCCGCGATCACGACGTCATTGTGGTCGGTCGTGAGGTCCATGATCGACCCGATGCGGCCGTCGAGCTTGGCGATCGTGCGCTGCCAGAGAAGTCTGCCGTCCGTGCCCGCGAGCTTCGCGACCTCGCGCGAGCGCGCGCAAATGACGTTTCCCCCGTCGTCGACGGTCATGAGCGGGCCGTTGCGGACAATAATCGCGTCCACCCCGGACGGTCCGTCCCAGATTCGATGCCCGTCGGCGCCGGAGATCTTACGGATCGTCGCCGACGGAAGGGGGGTCGAGAAGTCGACGGCGGTCGTGAAGACGTTGCCCGCGGCGTCGACCGCGCCAACCCGCCCGCAATCGGGGTTTTCCCAGCGCAGGCTCCCGTCCGTGCCGGAGAGCTTCCGGCAAAGTGCCCGCGTCTCGTCGAGCGTCCCGAAGACGTGGCGCTCGAGGCTGAGGAGCGCATTCCCGGCGGCGTCGACGACGAACGAGGCGGAATCCGCGTCGAGACCCTCGTGGCGCCAGAGCTCGGCGCCGGTCGCGCCGTCGAGCTTCACGACCGTCGGGTGGCCGAACGAGTCCTCGTCGGTGCCGCCCGCGTACCCCTGGACCAGTACGTCGCCGGCGGCGTCGACGAACAACGACTCGACGAATGAGCCCAAGGGGTCGACGTCCGTCCTCCAGAGGACTGCACCGTCCAAGCCGAGCTTCACCACGGTCGCGATGGCGAGGTCGCCGCTCTGATGGGTCGAGCCGCCCGCGACGACGTTGCCGGCCGGGTCGAAGGCGACCCGCATGGCGCCGCCCCCGTGCAACAGGTCGCCGATCCGCGTCTCCCAGGCGGGCGCGGGCGCGGGGCGGAGCAGGAGAAAGGAGAGGGCGAACGACCAGAAGAGCGCGCGCATTGGGGGACCTCGCGAGGGATGTGCCGACCGGCCAAGAACCGAGACGGACCGGTTTCGCCAGACGGCGCGTTCTCGCGCAAGAGGCGGCGCTTATTTACAGGTGAGCTTCGGGTACGTGCCCTTGCACGTACGCGTGCCCTGCCACTCGAACAGGTCGTCGACGCCGAGCACGTCGACGAAGACGGGGGCCGTGACGTTGACGGTCAGGCTGGCGCGGTCGGCCGCCGAGAGGTCGACGCCCGCCGCTTGCAGGTCGACATCGTACCCGTGCGTCACGCCTTTCTTGACGAGGCGTTTCACCCGCGCCTTCCGGACCCCGTTCAGGACGCCGTTCTGGTCGGCGTACGTCCAGCGCGACCCGAGCGGCGGCTGGAGCTGCCAGCGGACGTCGGGAATCGTGACGGTGTAGACGACCCCATCGCGGTCGCTCACCGTGACCGTGAGCCCGGGGTCGGCCGCGGGGTCGATCCGAACGTCGGGACCTCCGATCGGGATCGTCGTGCGCACCCGCAGGGCATCGCCCTTCACGGTGACGCGCGGCTCGGGGAGCACCGTCGGCCCCGCGACGCCGACCGCCGCGACGGGCAGACCCGTCGGATCGATCACGCGGACGCCGAGGATCTGGGTCGAGGCGTAGCGCAGGTTGGGGTGACTCGCGAACAGCAGCGGGCCACCCGCGTCGATGTCCCTGCCGTCCACGGGGAGCGGGATCGTGACGGTCGTGTCGGGAAGCGTGCAGAGGTCGACCGGGTTGCCGCAGCCCTTGACCGTTCCGCGCACGGTCGCCTCGAGGTGGTAGATGCCGCTCTGGCAGAGCGGGGAGGTGCCCGTCACGTTGCGCATCCTCACGCGCGCGAGCCCGGCGTTGGTGTAGGCGGCTCTCGTGATCTCGACCTCTCCCGATTCGAAGTCGCAGGGGGACGTCCAGGGCGCGAGGTCGCAGACGGGGCCGCTCGTGCAAGGCTCGATCGGCACCGTGAGGTTGCCGAAGAACCGGAGGGCGAGGGGGTGCTCGTCGATGCCGGGCGCCACCATGGGAAGCCCGTCGGGACCGAAGACGGTGAGTCCGCGGATCTCGAAGTTGCCCTTCGGCACGTCCGCATCACCGCCGGTCAGGGTGAGCACGGCGGACAAGCCGAGCTGGTCGAAGCTCGCCACCCGGTCCGGGAACGTGCAGCGCCCACTCGGGCACGGGGCCTCGACGCCCGCGGCGCTGAAGTCGCCGCTGTAGCGGAGCCCGGTCTCGATGACGTACTCCTCGCTGTCGCAGATCGCCGGGCTCGTCGTCGTCCACATGGTCATGCGGCCCGAGGGCGCGCTGCGGGAGTCTCCGCGGAGGTGGAGGTTGCTGTGGTTGTACTTGCAGACCGACGTCACCGCCGGCGCGCAGGCGGGCTTCCCGTCGAGCGTCACCGTATTGGGCGCGGTGCACGGGACGAAGGCGCGTCCGAGGTCGGACTGGTACGGCAGCGCGCCGTCGTGCTGCCGCACGTCCAGGGCGAAAGCGGGCGTCGCGGCGAGCAGTGCCGCGAGTGCAAGGGCGGCGGCCAACGGGGTCGAGGGGGCGGTCGTGCGCGTCTGGTCCATCGTCGTCCTCGCGGAAGGGGGGTGGTGGCGCGCGCCACGGACGGTGCGCGACCGATCGCAGCCGTACTGCGGCCGCGCGGCGCCAGTCAATGAAATTTTCCCAGCGGCGCGGCGACCGCGCGTGGCGTCGGGGCTTCATGGGTGTATGTCGCGATGCGAAGGTTCATGATGGAGGCCGTTCTCATAGCGGTCGTTCTCTGGGCAGCGCTCCGGCCACTCATGCGAGTGCTCCGACCCGGTGGACGGTTCGGCGTGTTTCCCGAGGTGTTCGCGCTTGCGGTGCTCGTGACCTGGACCGCGGTCGCGGTGCGCCGCCCACCCGTGATCGAGGCCGAGGTCGGGAACCGGCCGGCGCGCGTCGCGGCGGGCGGGTATGTCTCGTCGGACACCTGTGCGGACTGTCATCCGCGCGAGCACGGGAGCTGGCACGCGTCCTACCACCGCACGATGACGCAGGTGGCGACGCCGGCGACGGTGATCCCCCCGCTCGACGGCGCGCCGATCGAGATCGACGGTGCGCGCTGGCGCCTTCGCCGCCGTGGTGACGACGTCACGGTCGAGATGCCCGACCCCGCCTTTCGCGGGCCGCCGCGCGCCGCGCCGCCGATCGAGCGCCGGCTCGTCATGACGACGGGCTCGCACCACGAGCAGGACTTCTGGTTCGAGGACGGCGACGACGAGGACGGCGACGGCGACCGCGCCGTGTCGCACCTCCCGATCGTGTACCGGATCGCGGAGAAGCGCTGGCTGCCGAACGGCGCGACGTTCATGCAGCCGCCGCCGCCGGCAGACGCGCGGCTCGGCACCGACCGCGCCGGCTGGAACCGCAACTGCATCCAGTGTCACGCGACGGCCGGGCGGCCGCGCTTCGGCCCGGAGGGCGTACGCACCGAGGTCGGCGAGCTCGGAATCGCGTGCGAGGCCTGTCACGGCCCGGGGGCCGAGCACGTCGCCGCCAATCGCGACCCGCGCCGCCGCTACGCGCTGCATCTCGACGACGAGCGCGGCGACCCGACGATCGTGAACCCGCGCCGGCTCTCGCCGGAGCGCGCGTCGGAGGTCTGCGGGCAGTGTCACATGGTGTCGACGATCACGACGCCGGCGGCGTTTCCCGAGTGGAACGAGCATGGTCCGGCGTTCCGCCCCGGCGATCGTCTGGCCGACACGCGCGACATCCTCGGCGCGGCCGACCGCCCCGATCTCGCGAGCTTCGTCGACGGCCGGTTCTGGTCGGACGCGGTCGTCCGGGTGACGGGGCGCGAGTATCACGGCGTGCGCGGCTCGGCGTGCGCGGAGCACGGCGACCTCTCGTGTCTCTCGTGCCACGACATGCACCAGCGCGCCGACGACGCACGCCCGCCGAAGGAATGGGCGGACGACCAGCTCGCCCCGAAGGCGCTCGGCGACGGGGCCTGCACCGGCTGTCACGCGGCGATCGCGGCCGACGTGCCGGCGCACACGCGGCACGCCGCGGGGTCGCCGGGGAGCGCCTGCTACGACTGTCACATGCCGCACACGACGTGGGGCCTCTTGAAGGCGATCCGGAGCCACCAGATCGAGAGCCCGTCGGTCGCGACCACGCTCGCGACCGGCCGTCCGAACGCGTGCAACCTCTGCCACCTCGACCGTTCGCTCGCGTGGTCGGCGGAACGGCTGGAAGCGTGGTACGGCACGCCGATGCCGGCGCTCGGCGACGACGATCGAACGCACGCGGCCGCGGTCCGTTGGATCGTCGCCGGCGACGCGGGGCAACGCGCGCTCATCGCGTGGAGCATGGGGTGGGGACCGGCCCGCGCGGCGTCGGGTCCAAGCGATGCGTGGATGGTGCCGCTCCTCGCGCAGGCGCTCGACGATCCGTACGATGCCGTCCGCTTCGTCGCGGCGCGGACGCTCGCCGCGCGCGGCGACGTGGCGCTCGGCGACTACGACTTCCTGGCGCCGGCCGCGGTGCGCGCGACGGTGCGCGACGCCGTCGTCGCCGCGGAAGACGCGCGGGCGCGGCCGGCGGACGATGCGGCCGCGGTGCTCCAGGACGCGGCGGGACGGCTCGACCGCGCCGCGCTCGCGGCGCTGCTCGCGGCGCGCGATCACCGTCCCGTCGTGCTGAAGGAATGACGCCGCCCGCGACCCACCGGCAGCTCGTGATCCGCCACCTCCGCGTCGGCTGGTGGTCGCTCGCGGCGTTCCTGACGCTCGGCATCGTCTTGGAGGCCATGCACGGGTTCAAAGTCGGCTGGTATCTCGACCTGTCGAACGCGACCCGGCGGCTGCTCCTCACGCTCGCGCACGTCCACGGCACCCTGCTCGCGCTCGTCCACCTCGCGTTCGCGGCGACGCTCGGGCTCCGGGCGCCGACGCCGCTGCCGCGGGCGTCGCTCGCGTCGGCGTGTCTCGTCGGTGCCGGGATCGCGTTGCCGACGGGCTTTCTCCTCGGCGGGCTCTGGCCGTGGGGCGGGGACCCGGGGCTCGGCATCGTGCTCGTACCGGTCGGAGCGGCGCTCCTGCTGATCGGCGTCGTGATCGTCGCGCTCGGCCTCGCCGGCGATGCCTGAGCGCGCGTACGCCGGCGCGCTCCTCGTCGGGGTCGTTACGGCGGCGGTGCTTGCGGCGAGCAATCCGCTGCTCGCCGCTGCGAGCAATACCGTGCTCGCCGCCGCGAGCAATACCGTGCTCGCCGCTGCGAGCAATTCGATGCACGGCGCGCTCCATGTGCTGAACGCGGCGCTCGTCACCGTGCTGCTCGCGCGGCTCACGGGCCGGCTTGCGGCGAGCGTGCTCGCGGGGATGCTGTTCGCGCTCCATCCGCTCCGGGTGGAGTCGTTCATGCGGCATGCGCCTCCCGCCGAGCTCCTCGGGATGACGGCGGCGCTGCTCGCGATGCTCGCCTATCGCACGTGGGCGACCCGCGGTGGTTGGTGGCGCTATGCGCTCGCGGTCGCGACGTACGCTGCGGCGGTCGCGGCCACGCCGCTCGTCGCGCCGGTGCCGCTCCTCCTCCTGCTCCTCGATGCGTGGCCGCTCGGACGACTCGACCTCGCGGCGCCGGTGCGCGATCCCCGTCTCGTCCGGCGCCTCCTCGAGAAGCTGCCGTTCGTCGTACTTGCGGCCGTTGCGTTCGTCGCCGCGCCGCCGGAGGTCGCCGCGTCGGCCGCGCTGCGGGACGTCACGAGCGTCGGCGCGACGCTGGCGAACGCCTGTGCGACCCTCGTCCGCTACGCCGGTCTCACCGTCGTGCCGATCGACCTCACCCCGCTCCGTCCGCCGACGGCGCCGCCCTGGTGGGCGCCGGGAGCGGTGATGGGCATCGCCGCGGCGACCGCCGGCGTGCTCGCGGCGCGGACCCGCGCGCCGGCGATTGCGGTCGGCTGGCTATGGTTCGTCGTCGCGTTGCTGCCGGTGCTCGGGGTCCCGCCGACGGACCGCTTCACGTATCTCGCCTCGTGCGGTCTCCTCGTCGCGCTCGTGGGGAGCGTCGGTACGCGCAACCGGATCGCCGCGGCGGCGGGGCTGGCCGCGCTCGCGGCGTACGGCGTCGCCACGGTGCGTGAGCTCGGCTACTGGCGTGACGACGAGACGCTGCTCCGCCGCGCGCTCGCAGTGACCGCCGACAACGCCGTCGCCGAGCGCCGGCTTGCGGCAGTGCTCGCGGCGCGGGGCGCGTGGGAGGAGGCGTCGCCCCATGCCGCCGAGGCCGTGCACCTCCGACCCGACGACGGTGAAGCGCAAAACCTCCTCGGTGAGGTACGCCTGCACGAGGGACACGGCGACGCGGCCGCGGCCCACTTCGCGCGCGCGGTCGCCGCGGACCCCGCGCTCGCCCGCGCCCGCGTGAACCTCGGCCGCGCGCTCCGCCGGCGCGGAAAGCTCGACGAGGCGCGCGAGCACTTCGAACGTGCGCTCGAGCTCGGCGCTCCACCGCGCGACGTGCTCGGACCGCTCGCGCAGACCTTCGCCGAGACCGGCGATCTCGACGGCGCCGTCGAGCGCTACCGGACGCTCCTCGTGCTCACACCGGACGACGCCTCGGTTCACCACCGCCTCGGCACGATCGCCGTCCGCCAGGGCAACCTCGAGCTTGCCGAGCGCGAGTACCGAACGGCGCTCCGGCTCCGCCCCGACCTCGCCGAGGTGCAGCTCCACCTCGGCACCGTGCTCGCCGCGCGCGGCGCGCTCACCGAAGCGCTCATCGCCTACGACGCGGCCTTGGCGATGGCGCCCCGGCTTCCCTCGGCGCAGTACAATCGGGCCTTGGCGCTCGAAGCTACGGGGAATCCCGCAGGCGCCCGCGCCGCCCTCCGCGCCGAGATCGAGCTCCAACCGAACTGGCCGCCGGCCCTCCTGCGTCTCGCCGCCCTGCTGGCCGGGGAAGCAGGCCACGGAAGACGCGAGGCCCTGGACCTCCTCGACCGGGCTGCCGCGAGCCTCGGCAGCGACGACCCCGATGTCCAGGAGGTGCGGCGGCTGGTCGAAGAACCCCCCCATGCAGATTCGCCTTGACGACGGCGGGGCACTCCATAGTAAGGCCGTGATAGCGCGGCGGTCCCTTGCGCCCCGGGAGGAAGCCATGAAGGTGCGTGCGTTCCGTCGGTCGATGTTGCTGGGAGTCGCGGTGGCGACCCTCTTCTCCTCGTCTCTGGCTTCGGCGCAGTGCCAGCCGGGGACCTACGCGTCGGCGTCGACCGGCTCGTGCGAGCCGTGCATCCCCGGCGAGTACCAGCCGGCGATGGGTCAGGAGTCCTGCTTCCAGTGCGAAGCGGGCCGATTCACGAGTCAGCCGGGGCGGACCGCGTGCTCCCAGTGCACCGCGGGCCGCTTCTCGAACCTCGCCGGGGCGACCGATTGCGCCACCTGCGCCGCTGGGACCTTTCGTGACGCGACCGGCCAGACGAGCTGCGTCGCGTGCGAGGCGGGTCGATTCAGCGCTCTGGCGGGCCCCACCTTTTGCGGTACGTGCGCGGCCGGGCGGTTCAGCCACCAGGCGGGCCTCACCTCATGCGCCGCGTGTGATGCCGGCAAGTACGCCTCCGACGGGGCCTCCAGCTGCCGGTCGTGCGACGCCGGCAAGTACGCGGACGCGAGCGGCGGCTCAGTGTGCCGCAGCTGCAGTCCTGGGAAGTACAGCGACGCCGCCGAAGCGACAGCGTGCACCTCGTGTCCGCCCGGGAAGTTCTCGGGCGTGACCGTCGACGCGCTCGGTGAGGCGCACTACGCATCCACGTGCACCGCCCCGAACGCGTACGCTTGCTTCAAGACCAAAGACGAGAAGAGCCCGCCGTTCGTCCCCTCCTCGGGGGTGGCGCTCGAAACCGACTTTTCAAGCAGCCTCTCTGGAAAGATCAAGGGCCCCGCGATGGTGTGCGCTCCGGTCGACGTCGGGTCCGGCGTCGCCGACCCGAACGGGAGACAGTGCTGCTACAAGGTAGCGGCGCCGGGCCTCCCGAAGCCGCACCCGCGGGTCCGTACGTCGGGCGGTACGTATACCGGTTCGCAGCTCGAGATGCAGAAGGTTCCGTTCATCTGCGAGCCCTGCGCGACCACCCCGGCCCCCTGAACCGCGATCACCGCCGGTGACGGCGGCCGACCAGAGGCGCGGCTCGTCGACCGGGTCCTGACGATCGCTTGCGGCGTGGCATCGTGACCGATGCCACCGTGCGACTGACGCGCGCGGAGAATTCCGACGTGGTCGGCCCGGCACCGTCGTCGTGCGGAGGCGGTCGACCGCCTCGATCTCACGGCGCGACACCCCGCGCCTCGACGAGCTTCTGACCGCCGGTGGTGTCAGCTTGCCGTAGGTGTCATTTCGCGGAGCGTGGCGGGCGATCAGAAGCGCGGCCTCGTCGACCGCGTGCTCGGTCTCGCGCGTCCGGCCGTCGTGCGTGACTTCACGCCGCCGGCCCGCGAGATCGCCGACGGGCTTTGGGTCGTGGCGCGGAAGATCCGCCTTCCCGGCGGGATCGCGATCGCGACCACCATGACGGTGATGCGCCTCGCCGACGGCGGGCTCGTTCCCCCACGTTCGACCCTCCCGCCCCGGTCGTGGATCTACTGGACGACGAGCAGGGAACGTCCGACTGGGATCCCGCGGTCGTGACCAACGGCGCCGGCACGTGGATCGCCGCGACGAGCAGCGGCGACAAGCTCGGAACGTTCACGAGCGGGCGCCACATCGCGTTCTCGCGCTCGACGGACGGCGGCCTCACGTATTCGAGCCGCGCGCCGCTCGGGGGCGGTTCTTCTCCGCTGGATGAAAAACCCACCCTTGCGGGCGACGCATCCGGCCGCTGGATCGCGGCGTGGACCGCGAACAATCTCGGCTCCTCGCTCTACCTCTCGCGCTCGACGGACGACGGCGTCACGTGGAGCCCCGCCGTGTTCTTCTACGGTGACGCCCGCGACGCCTCGATCGCGACGGACGGTGCAGGCACGTGGGTCGCCGTTTGGCAGCAATGGGGCGGCGATCGCGACGTCTATTTTTCTCGCTCGACCGACGGCGGCTCGATCTGGAGCGCGCCGGTCGTCCTGAACGCGGAGTCCGTCTTCGATCCGAAGCAGGACTACTTGCCCAAGCTCTACGTGAGCGGCGGCGTCTGGATCGCGGTGTGGCAAGCCTATCCCTATGACCACGGCATCGCCGACGAGGATCGCGATGTCCTCTACGCGCGCTCCCTCGACGGCGGCGCCACCTGGAGCCTCCCGGCGCCGCTCAGCACGACGAGGTACGCGGACCATCAGCCTGATCTCCAGCCGCGGCTCGCGAGCGACGGCGCGGGCAACTGGGTCGCCGTGTGGCATTCGGAGAACCCCCTCGGCTCCGCCAGCCTCGAGGAGGGCGACATCCTGTTCGCGCGCTCGAGCGACCACGGGGCGACGTGGTCGGCGCCGGCGGCTCTCAATACCGACGCGGCGGTCGACAACGCCTTCATCGACGATCTCCCGGCGATCGCCGCGAACCCGTCGGGCACCTTCGTTGCGACCTGGCGGCGCTACACGGGGGTCGATATCGGGTTCGACGCCGACATCTTGACGGCGACGTCCGAGGACGGCGGGGCGACGTGGTCGTCGCCCGCACACCTCGTCGCGATGATGGCCACCGACGAGGAGGACGACTACCAGCCGTTGATTCTCTGGGACCCGGCGGGTCGCTGGCTCGCCGCCTGGACCACGCAGGAGGATCTCGTCGCCTGGCCTCCCGACCAGGATCACCGGCTGGTGACCGCGTTCAGCGACGAGCCGTGCGGGAACGGCGTCGTCGACCCGGGCGAGGCGTGCGACGACGGCGTCCGCGCCGCGGGTGATGCCGATTGCTGCGGCCGGACGTGCCAATACGCGGCGGCAGGGGCACGCTGCGCGTCGGACGGCGATGCCTGCACCTACGACAGGTGCGACGGCGCTGGCACGTGCCTGCACGTCGAAGAGCCCCGGCCCGTCTGCAATGCGCCGGTCGCCCCGAGCGCGTCGGCGCTGCAGATCGGCGTGAGCGCGAACCCCGCGAAGAACAAGCTCGACTGGAAGCTCGCGAAGGGTCCGGCGGCGACGTTCGACGACTTCGGCCGTCCCCAGAACGAGACGACCATCTCACTCTGCGTGTACGACGGGGCAGGGCTGCTCGCGCGCGCCGATGCGCCGTTCGAGGACAACGGCTGCGGGGCGAAGTCGTGCTGGGACTCGCACAAGGGGAAGGATGACTACGACGGCTGGGACTACAAGGACCCCTTCGGGACGCCGAACGGGATCGCGAAGATGCAGCTCCGCGCCAGCGGCGCCGGGAAGACGAAGCTCTCGCTCAAGGCCAAAGGCGCGAACGTCGTGCCGGCCGCGCTCCCCGCGACGGGCGCCACGGTGACCGCACAGCTCATACGCGACGAGGAGTGGCGGTGGCCGGCGCAATGCTACGGCGCCAGCTATGCGACGGCGGCGTCGAAGAACACGGGCGCGACGTTCAAAGGAAAGGGGCAGTAGCACGGCAGCGAGCGTCGGCACGCGCGGTCGCCGCCGCGCGTGCCGACCCGCGTTCGCACGATCCTCGGGAACCGGCTAAAGGAGGCCGCTACTTTCACGCCTCCCGAGGAGCCTCCCTGATGCTGCGACGCGACGTCTTCACCGAAGAGCACGAGCTCTTCCGCGATCAGTTCCGCAAGTTCGCCGCCAAGGAGATCGAGCCGAAGATCGGCAGGTGGAACGAGGAGGGCATCACCGACCGCGAGACCTGGAAGCGGTTGGGGAACGCCGGGTTCCTGGCGCCGTGCATGCCCGAGGAGTACGGCGGCGCCGGCGTCGACTTCCGCTACGACGCCATCATCATCGAGGAGCTCGCTTACATGCGGGCCCACGGGATCATGACGACGGTGCACGCGTCGATCTGCCTGCCGTACCTCGTGACCTACGGCACCCCGGCGCAAAAGCAGAAGTTCCTGCCCCCCGCCGTGACAGGAGACCTGCTGTTCGGGATCGGCATGACGGAGCCCGGCGCGGGCTCCGACCTCGCGAACATCCAGACCCGCGCCATCCGCGACGGCGACCACTACGTCGTCAATGGTGCCAAGACCTTCATCTCGATCGGCCAGCTCGGCGGCGCGTACATCACCGCCGTGAAGACCGATCCCACCGCCAAGCCCGCCCACAAGGGCGTGAGCCTGCTGATCATCGAGGCCGACACGCCCGGGTTCGTGCGCGGGCGGAAGCTCGAGAAGCTCGGCTTCCCCGCCCAGGACACGAGCGAGCTCTTCTTCGAGGACTGCAAGGTCCCCGTCGAGAACCTGCTCGGCAAGGAAGGGCAGGGCTTCAAGATGATGATGGAGAAGCTCCAGCAAGAGCGGCTCTCGATCTGCTTCACGGCACTCGGCTCGTGCCGGCGCGCCCTCGACGACACCATCGCGTACACGCTCCAGCGCAAAGCCTTCGGGCGCCAGATCGCGCACTTTCAAAACACCCAGTTCACCCTCGCCGAGCTCGCGACCCAGACCCAGGTGGCGCAGAGCTTCGTCGACCAGCTGCTGGCGGCTCACGTCCGCGGCGATGACATCGTCACCGAGGTCAGCATGGGCAAGTGGTGGACGACCGATCTGCAGAAGAAGGTCGTCGCCGAGTGCCTCCAGCTCCACGGCGGCTACGGCTTCATGCACGAGTATCCGATCTCCCAGGACTACGCCGACGCCGCGGTGCAATCGATCTACGCGGGGTCGAACGAGATCATGAAGGTGATCATCGCGAAGCGGATGGGGCTCGGGGGGTAGCGCGCGCGGTCTCGAGACCGACGTACGGTTCGTCGCCGAGGAGGACGCGCTCGTGCTCGTCAAGGAGCATGCGATCGCGTCACCGGCGGCACGCATTCGTGGCGCGTGAAGCGGCTCCCCGCAGGGCGGTCCGTCGATGAGTATCTATCGGCGGCTGGACGCATGGCGCTCGGCGGAGGTCCCGCGCTCAGGGCGTCTCGCATTTGAGCGAGCTGCCCGCCGGCGTGCAGCTCAGAAGCGCCGTGAAGCAGTCGTCGCCGATCCGCAGTGTCTGCCGGAGGTGCATCCCGGCCGGCGCGACGAACGGCGAGCTCTTCCCGCTCGTGAAGCCGTACTGCACCGTCGTGCTGCACGTTCCGCTCGCCCCGCCGTTCGGCTTCAGCAGCTTCATCTTGCCGCTCTTCCACCCGACTGCCGTCGGCAGCGTCGCCTTGGCGTTCGTGAACTTCCAGCCGATCGGACAGACGAGCCGCTTCTGCACGAACGTCCCGGGCGGCAGGCTCGGCGCGTAGAGCACCTGGCCGTTCTCGCTGAACTCGAGGCGCACCGTCTCGGTGTCGGGATCGATCGTCTGCGCCGGGTTGAGCACGAAGGATCCTTGCGTCTTCCAGCGCTCGCTCGTGCCGTTATCGTCGGCGTCCTTGCTGGACGCGCTCTTCACGGTGGCCGCCGCGAGGTGGGGCCCGAGCGCCGCACAGCTCTGCGGCTCGCACGCCGCCGCCGGCTCGGTCTGACACGACGGCGCGCAGCAGTCGCCCGCCAGGCGATTGCCGTCGTCGCAGGGCTCCGGGCCTTCGACTACTGCGTTGCCGCAGCACCCTTCGCCGGCCGGGCAGTCCCCGCCGTCGGCGCACGCGGCACCGCTCGTCGTGCAGCGGCCGATCACGCGGCAGCCGCTCGTGCAATCGGCGGCGCAGAGGACACCCGGGGCGCAGTTGCCGGCGCCGAGGTCGCATTGCTCGCATCCCGTGAGCACCGCGCCGTCGCCGCAGACGGCGCTCGCGCAATCGGGCGCGAACGTCGCGGTGTAGAGCGCGGGCGCCGCCGGCGCGACCAAATTGTGGCTCTGCGCACCGCCGTCGGACCACGCATCGAAGCCCCACGGCGTTCCGCCGAGGAACTGCGGCGCTGGCGCGCTCACGGACACGTGCGATCCGGCGATCACCGTGCGCGTGAAGGGCGCGGTACCAGTGCCGCTGCCGACGACCAGCATGAGGCCGCTCGGGTCGCTCGCGAAGCTCAGCACGACGCCGTTCGGGTTCAGCAACACCGACGCGGTGTCGGCGAGCCCGCCCGCGTCGGTCGCCGTGACGCGCAGCTCGAGGTAGCTCGGGTAGTCGTGGTCGGGCGCCGGGAAGCTCCCGCTCGCGACTCCCGGGAACGTTTGCACGATGTGGGTGTGACAGTTCGCGGGGCAGTGATGGATCACGAGCGTCCACGTGAGGGCCGCGGCGCCGAGCGTGCCCTGCTCGGGATCGGTCGCGGACCCCGAGAACGCGATCGTCTGGCCGACGTTCCAGGTGAGCGTGCCCGCGGGCGCGCCGATCGCGACCGTCGGGCGCGTGTTGCCGGCCGTGATTGCGACCGCCGCGGTGCCCGTCGCGCCGTGCACGTCCGTCACGCGGAGCCCCGCCTGGTAGGTCGCCGCCGAAAGATAGTCGAACGACGCGGTCGGACTGCTCGCGTCGTCGTGGTCGCCGTCGCCGTCGAGGTCCCAGTCGTAGGCTACGATCGCGTCGCCGTCGGGATCGCTCGACGCCGCGCCGTCGAGCTCCACGTGCAGCGGCACCGCGCCGGCGGTCGGTGCCGCGTCGATCACCGCGACCGGCGGCTGGTTCCCGGGCGCGTACGAGATGCGGTGGACGGCACCGCCGAAGATGTCGACGTAGTAGAGGTCGCCTCCGGGGCCGATCTCGAGATCGACCGGCACGTTCGCGCCGACGTCGAAGCTCGTGCGGGTCGCCGGGTCGGGATCGCCGCCCGCACCGGCGAACATCACCCAGATGCAGTTCCGACTGTAGTCGGCGAAGAAGAGCGCGCCGTCATACGCCGGGGGGTAGCTCCCGCCGCCGTAGAAGGCGAGCCCGGAGATCGCGGAGCTGCCGGTCGAGCAGCCGTCACCGCCGACGACCGGGTTCGCGTGGTGGTAGCTGAACAGCGGAGCGCTCACCGCGTCCGGCGTCGCGTAGAGGTTGGTGCAGACGTCGAGGAACGTGAACTCGTAGCCCGGCTGCGTCGCCGAACCCTCGTAGCAAGGCCAGCCGAAGTTCTGCACGGCGCTCGTCGGCGCCGCGAGCACGTTCAACTCCTCGTAGGCGTCCCAGCCGACGTCGCCGATCCACACCTCGCCGCTGCTCGGCCGCGCGCGCACGCGGAACGGGTTCCGAAGGCCGTAGGCGACGATGCGGTCGTCCTTGGCGTCGCCGCCGCCGACGAGCGGGTTGTCGGGCATCGCGGCGCCGGTCGCCGGGTCGAGGCGGAGGATGGTGCCGTTGTAGCCGACCGGGTCGGCGAGCGTGCGGAGGTCCTGGCTGCGGAGCGCCCCGCCCTCCGCGGTCGGCGGCGTCTCGAACCCGCCGACGCCGGCGGGCGGGTCGTCGCACGGGTTCTTCGGCAGCCCCGCCTGTCCGTAGTCGACGAACGTGAAGCTCGCGCCGTCGCCGGCGCTCACGTAGAGCGCTCCGTCGTCGCCGAAGTCGAGCGTGCCGATCGAGTGGCTCGGGTACTGCTGGCACCAATCCTCGATGAGCACCTCCTCCGGCCCGGTCATGAGGTCGCCGGCCGCGGTCAGCCGCGAGAGTCGCGCGCCGACGACGCAGCCGTCCTCGGTGGCGCCGGGCGGGTACTGGCAGTCGTCGTTCCAGACCGGCGGCGTCCCGCCGATCGGCGCGTCCATCGTGTAGAGCACGTACACCCAGGGCGTCGCCGGGAAGTCCGGGTGCAGCGCGAGCCCGAGGAGGCCGCGGTCCCAGAAGTCGTGCACGTTGGTGCGGAGGTCGGCGAAGACGGTTTCCGTCGGGTCGCCGATCCCGCTGAAGACCTTCACGAGGCCGCTCTTCTCGGCGACGAAGATGCGGCCGTCGGCCGCGAAGCGCACGACGGTCGGGTTCGTGAGCCCGGAGAGCGCCGTCGTCTCCTGGAAGCCCGGCGGCAACGTGCCGGCCGCGGCGGCGAGCGGCGAGACGAGCGCAATCAGCGCGACGAGCAACCGTAGCAACATGCGACCTCCGCAGGCGGCCCCGAGAAGGGGGATCGTTGTGTCATGGAATCGGCTGCAGTGGATAAGCCCGATGGTCGTCGTGGAGGCAAACCGGCCGGAGGCCGCCGACTCGTGCATGCGCGTTCCCCACGACGGCGGCGGAGGAGGAGATCGTCGTGGACGATCGAGACGACGGCGATGTGCTACGCGAACGCGATGCCAGGATGTCGACGATGGGTCTTCGCCGTTCCAATCGCGCTCGTGATCGGCGTAAGGTTCGCCGAGCCGATCCAGGACGGCGACCTCTTCTGGCACCTGGCCTATGCCCGGCAGATGCTCGACCGGGGTACGCTCCACCTCGATCATGCCGCGTTCTCGTGGATGCCGGCGACGACCGAGGTCATCTATTGCTCTTGGCTCTCCGAGCTCGGCCTCTACGCGCTCCACGAGCGGGTCGGCCCCTGGGCGATCTTCGCGCTCCGCCACCTCGTACTCGCGGCCGTCGCCTACCTCGCGTGGGCCCAGGCCTGCCGGCTTGGTATCGCAGGATCGGTGCTGGTACCCCTCGTGGTGCTCGTGCTGGTGCTCGGATCCTACTTCGGGTCGCTCCCGAAGCCCGAGCTCTGCTCGTTGCTCGGGACGAGCTTGCTGGCGTTTCTACTGTTCCGGGTGAAGCGTGAAGCCGACGCCGCCCGCGCGGCGCGGTACGCCGTGGCGATTCCGCTGCTCGTGCTCCTCTGGGTGAACCTCCACGGCGGGGTCTTCTTGGCGCTGCTCGTGCTGACGGCGGCGATCGCCGGCGAGGCCGCGAATCGGCGATGGTCGCCCGGGGTGGCGCTCCCGGCGCCGGTCTTCCGCCGGCTTGTCGTCGCAAGTGCGCTGGCACTTCCGGCGCTGGCAATGACGCCCTACGGCGTCGCCTATCCACGCCAGACGCTCGCCGACTTCGTGCTCACCCCGCGCGTCCGACCGGACTTTGCGTGGAACGCCGCGCACCTGCCGCTGACGGCTCGGGTCGGCTCCCCGCTCCACCTCGAGGAGCTCGGCGTGATCATGATCGTCACGTTGCTCGGACTCGGCGGCGCGCGCGCGGCTCGGGCCGCCGCCGGCGCGCGCATCGACTGGATGGTCGTGCTCGTGAACGCCGTCGCGGTGCCGTTCTTCTTCGTCTGGAGCCGCACCACGTTTCTCTGGCCCGCGGTCTTCGCTCCGAGCGCGATCATGCTGCTGGCCGACGTGCGCGCCCTGGGCGCGGCGCGCCCGGCGTGGCCCGCAGCGTGGCCGGTGCGCGAGGCTTGCGTCGCGGTGTTCGTCTATCTCACGGCGATCGCGGTCTACGGCGCGTGGGCCCGGCCCTTCGGCCAGAGCTGGCTCGGCTATGGGATTGGCTACGTGAACCCGGTCGTCGAGGCGGAGTACGTCGCGCGCCATCGTCTCGGGCCGCGCCTCTACAACGTCGGCGACGCCGGCGGGTATCTCCTCTGGCGCCTCGGGCCGGACGTGCAGGTGATGGCCGACTCACGTTCGTTTCCGTTCCTCTCGTGGTTCGACGAGCACCACGCGTTCATCCACGGCCGCGACTTCGAGGGCTTCACGACGCGCTATCCGGCGGATGCCGCCGTAATCGACCTCGACAAGCCGCTCCTCCTCGAGCGCTTCCTCGCCGCGCCGCAGTGGCGGCTCGCCTTCTACGGACCGACGAGCGCGGTCTTCGTGCCGGCGGGTCGCGAGGTTCCACCGATCGACGCCGACCTCGCGACGCGCTTCGCACACCTGCGGAATGCCGGCACCGCCCTCCGCGTGCTGGCGTTTGCGGAGCGGGTCGGCGACGCCGCGACGGCCGACGAGGTGCGCCGGCAGCTCGCGGGACCGCTGCGCATCCAGGCGAGCTGGCACGGAGCGCCTCCCGCGTCGTAACTTCAGCCATGGCCCTTCCGGGACCGCAGCCGGAGTTCCGCTTCGGAACGAAGGCCGAGACGCTCGCGTGCCTCGCACCGCTCGTCACGCTGAGCGCGGTACCGGCGCTCACGTGGTTCACGGTGCGGCGCTGGCGCGCGATGCCTCCAGCGGTTCTGGCCGAGATCACGCAGGCGTTCAGAGGAGCCGCGCTCGCGATCCGCTCGAGCGCCGAGCTCGAGGACGCGGACGGCGCATCGATGGCCGGCGTCTTCCGCTCGCGGCTGGGCGTGCCGCCGGCCGAGCGCGCCGCCGCGATCGACGAAGTCGTCGCGGCGGGTGCGGATCGATGCGCGGTCGGGAACGCCACGTCGACGGATGTAGTCACCGCCACGACGACGAGCAACCGTGGTCGACTTGCCCGCCCGCCGGCGGCGGCGCTACACCGAGCCGTGTCCACCCCCGCGCTTCGGCGACCGCCTGCGCACAGCGTGCTCCCGACGCGGCTTCCGCCGCCCCGGCTGCTCGAACGCGTCCTCTCTCCTGGCGCCGACGCGGCCCTGCTCGCGACGCTCCGCGAATGGGTCGGTGGAAGGGACATCGGGCGCGCCCTCGACGTCGGCGTCGGTGAGCGTTCGCTGCTCGCCGCTGCGGGAGCTCCTACGATCGGCCTGGACCTCGCGCCGGCACGGGCGCGCGCCTTCGCTGCGCACGGCGGCGCCGTCAGCGTCGCCGGCAACGCACTCACGCTACCCTTCCGCGACGCCGCGTTCGACGCGGTCGTGAGCATCGGGCTCCTCCATCACCTCCCCGACGCCGACGCGCGCGCTGTGCTCCGCGAAGTCGTCCGGGTCACGCGGCCGAGCGGGAGCATCCTCATCTTCGACTCCGTGTTGCCCGAGCCGGCATGGTGCCGTCCCCTCGCGTGGGCGATTCGCCGCGCCGACCGCGGGCGTTTCGTGCGGCGCGAGAAGGATCTCGGCGCACTCCTTCCGGATCGTGCGTCGTGGCGCACCCGTCGCTGCACGTACTCGCGGACCGGCCTCGAAGGTCTCTGGTGCACCCGTCGCGCGCACGCGGCCGACGAACGGTGACGTCAGCGGCCGCTGCGCTGCACCAACGCCGCCCCGACGAGCACGAGGCCGATCCCGATCGGTACCCGCTTCGTCAGTTGACAGGAAGCCCGCACTCGGACGGTCAGCCTTCCTCGGGACCGCGCGCGCACCTCCGAGCCCCATGCGCTTCGTGTCCACACCAATCGTGGAACCGTCAACGCATCGATGGTCGTGGCGACGCCGGGGTCGTGTTGCTCGCGACCGGACCTTCATGGCCTGGCGAGGTCGGCGACGAACGACCCGGACTCATCCTGATCCTGTCGATGCTTGAGTCAGCGACGGGTGGCTGCACTTCTCGTATCAATGGTGAGCGCGAACGCCGATCCCGGTCCGAGCATCGCGATGGCCAGCGCGAGAAAGATCGCGGCGCGAGTCATGGATTGATGCGCACCAGCGCGTCCGCGATGACGGTGAAGCGCCAGTTGCTGCCCTCGGGGATCAGCGATCCCGGAACGTAGGTTCCGTCCAAGGGCTTCGTCGCCGACCGAACGAGGTGGATCGTCGGGATCGCCATCCAGAACGGGCCGTAGGCTTCGGTCAGGTGGTCGAACCGGAGACAGCCGGTGTGGAGGACGTCGCCGTCGCACGGCTGCGGATCGTTGTTGATGAACTCGATGCCGTACGGCGTCCGATCGGGCGCGCAGCCGAGCGGGCGGAACGGCGGGTCGTCACCGTCGTTGTCGGGTGGCGCGATGGACGTCGCGAAGATGCACTCGTTCTGGATCTGGAATCCGGAGCAGAAGGGCAGTCCGGTCGCCGTCGCTTTCACCTTCACGCTGACGCCCGGCGAGAGCGTTTGCGGCAGCGCCGAGACGTCGAAGTAGGGACTCTGCCGGATGCAAGTCGTGGACGCGGTGAACGTGTTCGCCGGGCAGGGCTGGGGCACGCTCGCGGAGCAGGATGCGCAATCCGCCGCGCTGCTGCAGTCGGAGTCTTCGCAATCGGCCTTGCCGTCGGCGTCGTTGTCGGCCCCATCCTTGCAGCACTTCTCGACCTTGGGACAACTCGCGCCCGACGTGCCTTCAGCGCACGCGACGCAACCCACCTGGATGGTCGTGGTCAGCCGAAAAATGATCTTCGGCTGCTGGCCGCCGTTGTCGATGACGTCGAGGGTGATGGTGTCGGTCCCCGCCGTGTCGCCCGCGTCGTACGCGATCGTCGGACTCGTGATCACCCGGTCGTCGTCGCCGCCCGTGAAGTGGCCGAACTCACCCGTGTTGCGCCAGCGGTAGTACAGGGTGCAGTCGTCGGCGCCCTCGACCTCGATCTTCAGGTCGACTTTGCCGTTCGCGCCGATGACGGCGTCTTCCGGCGTCAGCGTCGGCTTCAGGTAGACGATCGGCTTGGCGTCGGTCGGCCGCATGACCAAGTGCGCTGCGCGTTGGATCGCCTCCTCTACCGTCTTTGCCGGGTTGGTCGGGTCGGCGAGCGCGTCCTGGATCCCCTCCTCGTCGAGCTTCGGCGTGAAGTCGAGGAACGCCTGCGTGGTCGTCCGCCCCTCGTTCAGAATCTGGGGGAACATCTTCTTTGCAACGTCGATCACGTAGGAGCCGGTGACGATGCGGCTGAACCCGAAGTACGCCCCCACTCCTTTCGACGCGAACGCTTCATTCAGCGAATCGATCGCAGGGCCGAAATGGGGCAGCGATCCCGTTGCGTTGTTGCGATAGTCCCGCCCGCTGTTGCATGCGCCGAGCAAGACGATCGTGTTCGGGAACGAACCGCTCAGGGCGCGGATGTAGCCGGGACCCACGCCGAGCGAATCTATGCCGACGAAGATCTCGTGCCGCAGCAGGGATGCGACGCGAATCTGGAGGTCGGCGCGATTGAAGGCCGCGGCATGTGTGTTGAAGTAGTTGAAGAAGACGTGATGACCCCGGAACACGTGGTTGATCAAGCCCCCGTGCGTGCTGACCAGGACCGTGCCGTAGCTGGTGAGATCGGCGAGGGATTCGACCGTCGCATCGGCACCGTGGAGGTAGTTGACGTCGAACCGTGGGCACGTGGAATTCACGTAGAGCTGGTAGAAGTCGTACACCTCCGTCGGGTAGCCGTCGAAATAGCCGGGATCCCAGACGAGCACCTTGTGGCTGCCGACGACCTCCGCGTCGTCCGGCGGCGGCTCCCGAATGGCGCGCGGGCTCACGACGACCGGGCTCCGCGCTTGGGTGGACGCGCTCGCCGTCGTCGCGGGGACGCCGGGATAACGCTTCGGCTCGAGCGAAATGACACCGATGATGCCCGACGCATACGTGATCGCGATCGAGCCGCGGTTGTCGCTCAACCCGACCCCGCTCACGCCGGGTTGCCCCTCGAGCGCGAGCACGGTCGCGAGGCGTGCCGCGATCCCGTCGCCGAGCGCCGCCTTCTTGGCCTCCCACGTGTCTTTCAACAACTGCTGGGTCGTGAGGATCGTGTCGAGATCCGCGGCGCTCGGCAGTCCGACGACGCTGAACCCGGCCGGCGATGACCGCAGCTGCGCGCCTCCAACGTCCGCCGTCGCGACGACGGATCGCGTCGTCGGCGCCGCGGTGTCGAACCCGAGCGCGCAGCCGAACGTGCCATCGCCGGCCTGAGCGTCGCCCGCCTGCCCGTCGTCCGCGAGCGTACAGAGCGGAGCGCCGGTCGGGAGCCCTGCCGCGTCTGCTTCATAGAGCTTCAGCGATCCCGCCGTCGGCGCCGCGGCGACGCTCACGCTCGCGTGCGTCCCTGGGGGATCGCCAACGATCTTCTGGCCCGGGGCGAAGATCGGGGCCCCGATGCCGCACGCATTGCTCCGGCCCTTCTTCAGCTTCACGACCTTGAGCTTCAAGGGTTTCGGCTTCTTCGGCGGCTTCTTTCCGACCTTGGGATCGATGACCGGCACCAGCGCGCAGCCCGAAGCAGTGTCGGTCGAAACCTCGACGACGGAGGGGCTGTGGACCCCGCCCAGCACCAGGCCCACGAGCTTCGCCGTGAACTTACCGTGACGCGGGTCGAGAATCGCCTCGGTAATGCCGAACGTGGCATTCGGGTTTTGATAACGGAGCTTCTTTCCTTTGGGGACGAATTCTCCGGCCGTAATGCTGGTTCCGAGACCGTCGACGTCGATGTGAAAGACTGCCGCCCCGGTGACCACGAGATCGTCGAGCTTCCCTTTGAGCTGAACCGACGTCGTGTGATCGAGCTCGATCTGGATCTTCGCGCTCGTGATCGTGAGCGCGTGAGCGGAAGCGGCGTGGAGCACGCCGAGCGCGAGCATCGCGAGGAGGAGCTTCATGCGGGAACGGCGGGCGTGCAGCATATGCGTGTCTCCAGTCGTGGGAGGGAACGTCGAGCTTGGCAGAATTGCCGCCGGCACGTCCACCCAAACGCGGTGTGGCTCGGCGCATAGCCGAAGGCGCGATCGGTTGGGAATGTCCCGATCGGGATAAGCTGCTCCGTTGTGGAACGATTCGCGTCGCGCCGCCGCGACGACATCGTCACCGAGGTCAGCATGGGCAAGTGGTGGACGACCGATCTGCAGAAGCAAGGTCTCCGCCGAGTGCCTCCAGCTCCACGGCGGCTACGGCTTCATGCACGAGTATCCGATCTCTCAGGACTACGCCGACGCCGCGGTGCAATCCGATCTAGGAGGGCTCGAACGATCGAGCTGGCACCTGTATTCGACTCGGCGGCGGCGCTCTGGTCGGCCTTTCGGGACGCGCACATCGAGCTTCGTGCCTGCCCGCGAGAGGCAAGCTACCGACGACGGTGGTCGGCCTGATGCATCCTGCCCACTTCATGATCGGCGCCCATGCCGTTGTGGCACGCCCACGCTTGCTGACACGCGCCGGAGGACTTTACCGGAGGTCGTTACGCTAGCTTCCAACGCGTCGCAGTGAAGGGATCCAAGCGCCGCGACGACCATCGACGCGTTCGCCGGTTCCCCGATTGGTGTGGCTTTCACACCAGGCTAACGACGAGGCGCTCAGCCGCTGGCGGAGCCGGTCGGTTGCAGCGGCAGTTAGGCGCTTCGTGTTGCTCGCGATCGGACCTTCATGGCCTGGCGAGGTCGGCGACGGACAACCCGGAACTCACCCTGATCCTGTCGACGCTTGAGGTCGTCGACGATCCGATCGAGGTCATACCCGAGCTTGGCCGCGTACGCCGCGCGCGCTCGACGTACTTCTTCGACGATGGGATCACGCATGGCAAATTACTCCTCGAGAAGCTCCTCTGGGGTACATAGTATGGGAGGTTCGTATCCAAGATCGCGGATCACCTGCTCGATGCGGGAGCGCATCCAGGCGTTCGCGATGTGTCGACAGTTCCACGTTACCAGGTACTCCATACCGTGAACCGCTGCGAGTGCGATGTGCAAGGCGTCGGCTTCGGCTTGTGCCGGTAGTGGCCCCTTCGCCAGGAGCCGCCGGCCAACGATCCTGCTGTTATCGTTGACCTCCAGCAGAGCCAGATCGCGAAGCAGTCGCATGCGTTTCACTCGCGCCGCCGCATCGCCCCGAGAGGCCTCTTCGACGACCAGGGGGGAAGCGAATATCTCGAACCGCCCCCGCTGGCGCCACCACCGACGGGTCAACTCCTGATGGGCACCAACGATCACGTTTCGTGTGCGACGAGCAACCAGGTAGCTGACAATCGTGGTCTCGAGGTAGACCTTGGGCTTCACAGGACCCGTGTACCTCGGCCAGACCGGAAGCGCCTAACGACCCGGCCGTTGAGCTGCCACCGGAATCTGTTTCAGTAGTGTCAAGTTCGACGTCTCACGCCGCGCATCGGGCAGCACGTTACGCGATCCGTCGCCATCGCTTGAACGCGCGCACATCGTCGGGCGACAGCGCGAACCATTCATTCTTGAGTCGCTTCTCGGCGAAGCGTCGGTGCCAGTACGCTTCGACGCCAGCCGGGTCGTCCGTCGTGATGACGTGAATGGGCTCGAGTCTCAACGGAAGCTCCAGGCCGATCTCCCCCTCACGCCGAAACAGGCGGCCGGGGCCATCGCGATCCTGGAGACGGAGTTCGCTGCCAATAGCAGCTGCGCTTCTGGCCGAAGGGCGCGGTCAGCTGTCAGCGGATTCCACGTCGATCGAGTGGATCATCGCCGAGGTTGCCGCACCGGCGCCCGCGAGGCCATGGTGGATGATCTGGTGATGACCCGGCGCCCGACGCATCGTGGACCGCGATCACCCGTGCGCGCGCGATGCGAGGTGGCAGCATGCGCCGCCGCCCGGTCTAATGATGCGGCCATGCCCGGTCTCCGCCGCGCGTCGTCGATCGCAGTGTCGGGGCTCGTTCTCGCCCTGCAGGCCGTGCCCGGATTCGCCTCCGGAAGAGAAGGCGAGCAATACGTCCCCGTCGTTCAATTCATCGTCGTAGCGACGCTGGCGGCACTGCTGGTGACGATCGGGGGCGGCATCGTCAGCGGAGCCGTCAGGGCACAGCGCACGAATGCCTCGATCCTGAAGGGCGGCGCCCTCGGCGTGCTGAAGGGGCTCGGCGCCTTCGTCGTGCTGGCCGTCGTCACGACGGGCGTGCTTACCGTCGCGAGCGGCCTCTTCATCGCCTACGCGTTCATCGTCACTCGCGGCGTGGAGTGAGCCGAAGCCACCACCCGTCGCGGATGGCGCTCGCCCGAGCGTCAGAGCTTCAGCACCCGCAACGCGTTCTCGCGCAGGAACTTCGGCCACACGTGGTCGCGGAACGGCACGTTCGGCATCTCGGCGAAGATGCGCTCGAGGCTGAGCCCCATGGGGAAGTAGCCCGCGTAGAGAATCTTGTCGGCGCCGCGCGTATTCGCGAAATCCACGATTGCCGGCGGATAGAAGCGCGGCGCGAACGCGCTCGTCGAGTAGTAGAGGTTCGGGTACTTGAGCATCAGCTTGACCATGAGATCGGTCCACGGCTCGCAGCCGTGGCGGGTCACGAAGCGGAGCTCGGGAAAGAACCAGCAGACCTCGTCGATCAGCGCGACGTCCTGGCAGAGCATCGGCACTCGCGGCCCCGGCACGCCCGCGCAGACGAAGATCGGGATGTCGAGGTCCACGCACGCCGCGTACAGCGGGTAGAACTTCTTGTCGTTGATGGGGACCTGCGGGACGCAGCCGGCGGGGAAGGCGGTCGCGGCCTTCACGCCGTAGAGCTCGACGGCCTTTCGCAGCTCGCGCACGCCCTCCATGCCGAGGTTCGGGTCGACCGCGTACGAGCCGATGAACCGGTCGGGATGCTCTTGCAGCGCTCTCGCCCCGAGTGGATTCCCGAAGCGCACGCTTATCATCGCTTTCGCGATCCCGTGCTTTTCCATCTCGTCGAGGGCGATGCCGACGTAGTCTTGCGCGTCGCGTACGGTCGGGACGGCCTTGAACATGTACTCGGCCGGCATCTTGAAGAGCTCACGGCTCTCGGCGTCCATGAGCAACGGCTTCATGAAGTCGTACCAGGTCCCGCGGTCGTCCGTGGGAAGCTCGAGCATGAGGTCGATGACGCCGATTTCGGAAGGCATGGGCATGGGAGTCTACTCGTCGAAGGCGATCGGTATTTCAATGCGCGGACGCGACGCACTTCCGGACCAGCGCGGCACTCTCGTCCGCGGCCGTGTCGAGCGCCACATGTCCCCGTCGAGCCACCGTTTCGAAACGAAATAGATTCGAAGGCGATCCGACGCTTTTGTGTTGATCGTCCGCTCGTGCTTCGGCAGGGTACGCGCCGCTGGCGATGTTTCGGTCGCGACGGCGACGTCGCGGATTCTCTCTGACCGCTCGCAGCCTGCGAGCACAGGCCGAGCACGTGAGGCCCATTTGCCGGGCCGTGGAGGTCACGGTGCGTTTCGCTCATCAACTGACGGTCGTCGCGTGCGTCTTGCTCTCCACGAACATCGCCGGATTCGTCGGCTCGGCTCGGGCGTCGACCCTGACGCTCCAGGTGAGTAGCTCGGAGGACGATTACAAGCAGTCGGCGGGCGGGTCGTCGTTGAAGAACGACACCTCCCTCGACCTCTGGACGAACAGCGACCAGCAGCTCGCCTTCCGCTTCACGAACGTCACGCTTCCGAACGGCGCCGGGATCACGTCGGCGACGCTCCAGCTCTACAGCGCCAATACGGGGACCAACAACGCGCTCTACGGCACCGTCCGCGGGCAGAAAGTCGGCGACGCGCCCGCGTGGACGGGGGCGGCGGGCGAGATCAGCAATGCGCTGAAGACGTCGGCGACCAGCGTCATCTACAACCCGCCGACGTGGACGGGGAACGCGCACAACGACGTCGCAGACGTCACGGACATCGTCCAGGAGATCGTCGATCAGTGCGCGTGGGTCGACGGCAACGCCCTCAAGATCTTCTTGATCGCCGCATCGACGTCGTCGCATCGACGGACGCAGACCTACGACTCCGCCCCGGCGAAGGGCGCGAAGCTGATCATCGAATACGCGGAAGGCGTCGAGTCCGGTCGCTGCAACGGACGGAAGATGGAGCTCTCGACCCGGGACGGGACCGTGACCTCGATCGACCTCGGGTGGAACGGCATCGGACACAACGGCACGGCGATCGCGCGCGACGCGACGCTGACGACGACGCTCTCGGGATGCGAGAACACCACGCCGCCGTGCGGGACGTGCGATTTCTTCGGGCCAACCACCAACGTGTGCGCGGACAAGGGCGACATCTTCGCCAAACGCTGCGTCAACAATACCCGGACGAAGTGCGCGACCAACGCGGACTGCGGCGCGGGCAACACCTGCGCCTACTTCTTCGGGAGCTACGTGACGATCCGGAGTGCCTTCTGCGTCGGGAATCAGGCCGCCGCCGGGTCGCTGACGGGAACGGTCGACCTCGACACCGGGGACCTCGACATGAACCTGCCGATGACGACCACGTTCACTCCCGTTTTCACCACGTGTCCCAAGTGCCCCGGCGACGTCATACCCA
>JANNPN010000288.1:0-6111 GCA_031400185.1 Polyangiaceae bacterium | reverse complement strand
GTTGCTCAAAAAGGGTCAGCTGCTAGGCGCGACCGAACGAACGCGGAGGCGTAGCGGAGCTACGCCGCACAAGTGAGAGAGGGAGCAACGACGCAGATGGCCCTTTTTCAGCAACCTGCGGCGTAGCGGGCTAGGAGGCGGACGCCGAAGCCCACCCCCCCCCCGCGGCGCATTGGGAATGTCTCGATCGGTGAAGCCGACGCCCGCGATGTCCATGTGCGCCCATGGCAGCCCGCCGACGAACTCCTCCAGGAACAAGCCCGCGTGGATCGCGCCGCCGTGGCCGCCGGCGGCGACGTTCGCGAGGTCGGCGACGTCGCTTTCGAGGTCGGGGCGGTAGTCGCGGACGAGCGGCAGCTCCCACAACCGCTCGCCGCCCTGCTTGCCGGCCGCGATCAGCGCCGCGATGAGCTGCCGGTCGTTCCCCATGATGCCTGCGATGCGCGTCCCGAGCGCGCTGCGCACGGCACCGGTGAGGGTCGCGATGTCGACGATCGCGGCGGGGTTGTCGCCGACCGCGATGGTGAGCGCGTCGGCGAGCACGAGCCGCCCCTCGGCGTCCGTATTCAACACCTCGATGGTTTTCCCCGCCGGCGTCTGCACGACGTCGCCCGGCTTGATCGCCGAGCCGCCCGGCATGTTCTCGGTCGCGGGCACGTAGGCCCGGACCTCGACGCTCGGACGGAGGCGCGCGATGGCGAGCATCGCCCCGAGCACGGCGGCGCCGCCGGCCATGTCGCGCTTCATGTGCTCCATGCCGTCGGGGCGTTTGAGCGAAAGGCCACCGCTGTCGAACGTGACGCCTTTGCCGACCAACGCGATGCGCCTGGGGCTCGAGACGGGCACGGCCGACTTCGCCGCTGCCCGCGGCGGGTCCGGTCGATACGTGACGCGGATGAAGCGCGGCTCCTCGGCGCTGCCGCGCGCGACGCCGAGCAGCGCACCCATGCCGAGCGCGCGGATCCCCGCCGGACCGTCGACCCGCACCTCGAGGCCGGCGTCGGCGAGCGCGTGCTCGGCGTCTTCGGCGAACGTGCGGGGCGTCATGACGGCCGCCGGCTCGTTGATCCACGTGCGCGCCCGGTTGGTGGCTTCCGCAAGAACCTCGCCGCTCCGCACCGCGCGACGGAGCACCGGGTCGCGCGGGGCGATCAGGCCGGCCAGCGTCACGCTCGCGATCTCGACGCGGTCACGGTCGTGCTTGTAGGTCGTGAAGCCGTAGCCGGTCAGTAGGACCCCTTCGACGAACGCGGCGAAGGTCTCCGGGCGCTCGACCGGGAGGCGCGTCGGCTCGGCGAGGAACGCGACGGCGACCGTGCGGGCGCGCGCCTCGCGGCCGCGCGCGATCGTCTGATCGCCGGCGCGTCTGTAGGCTTCGGCAACGTTCGCCGACGTGCTGGCGCCGACGCCGACGAACGCGAGCGCACGGTCGTTGCGGCCCGTCGTCCGGAGCAACGTGGAGGTCCCCTCGGCGCCCGTGAAGCGGGCGCGCTCGAGCGCGCGCAGGACGCCCGGCCCGGCGAGCTTCAACGCGCGAAGGCGCTGGAGCTTGTCGCTCGCCACGACCAGCACGACGAGGTCGGCGTCGGCGCGCTCGACCGGCGCGTCGGTGAGACGAATCTTCATGAGCTCCCCCCGGCATCGGTCGCATGCGCACGGAGATACCCGAGCAAGGTCGTCTGCTCGTCGTCGCTGAGCGGCGGCACGCCGCGCCGCCGCATCGTCTCGCGCATCCGATTCACCTGCATCTCCCACATCGCCGCCGTGAGCGCCCGCGGCTCGTGCAGCGCGTGACACGTGCCGCAACGCGTCTGGTAGAGCTGTGCGCCCGGCGAGTCGGCATCCGGGAGCGCGTGCGTGCACCCGACGACGGCCGCCAGCGATCCGAGCACCACGACCCGACCCGCACCACGCATGCGCGGTCGGGCTATCCGGAACGCTCCACGTTGACAAGCACGCGCGCCGGCAGACGCCCGCGCGCAGAGGCGCGTAGGGAGATCGACCAATGGAGATCGGCGCCGGCGCCAACGCGAAGAACGCTCCCGATCGCACCGCGATCGTCTCCCGCGACACGCGCGACCCGTGGGCCCACCGGGAGTCGTGGCGGTGCCGCTGAACTACCGGCTCCGCCCGGCCGCGGAGCGTCGACTTCGTGGCCGAGGTGCCGCGGAACCCGTCCGGGAAGCTACTGAAGCGCGAGCTCCGCGCGCCGCACTGGGAAGGCCGGACGCGGCGGGTCTCGTCAGGGACGCGTACGCTTCTTCGCCGGACGAAACGTCGCGAGGCGCTCCTCGTTCGGATCGTGGCTGCCGGCGCTCACGAGGCGCGCCCGGAGCGTCCCGTCGACGGCATGACGAAAGACGCTGACCGGACCGTGGGGGAGCAGGCCGAACGCGAGGTCTGCGACTTTGGCGAGAGTTGCCGGCGGCTCGCGGCCGTCCTCGACGTACCACTCGGCCAGGCGCCGCCGGATGATCTCGGAGCCGTGGAGGTGCGCGGGACCCGCGAGCGGCCGCTTCGCCATGCCCGTCAGCGCTCGGAGGTCGGCTCGAGCACGACGACCGGGATGCGGCGGGTGGTGCGCTTCTCGTACGCGGCGTAGCCGCCGTTCACCCGCACGACCTCGTCCCAGAGCGCGGCGCGCTCCTGCCCCTCGGCCTCGCGCGCGACGACGTGCATGACCTCGTGCCCGCGCTGCACGCTGGCGTGCGGGTCGGCAAGGAGGTTCAGCCACCACGCGGGGTGCCGCGGCTCGCCGGCGTTCGACGCGTAGACGACCGACGCACGGCCCTTCGGGAGGTACGTCAGCACGTTGCTACGGGGCTCGCCGGTCTTGCGGCCTGTGGTCGTCAGCATCAGCACCGGCATCCCGACCACGCGGCCGCCGATGCGGCCGCCGCTCACACGGTAGAGGAAGCGGTGGACCTTCCAGAAGAGCTCGGTCGCCTTGTTGCGACGGATGGTGACGGCCACGGCGTCACTCCTCGTCGAACGTCCGCGTCGGGTACTGCGGGATCCCCTGCTCCCAGAGCGCGATGAACTCGTTGCTGGTCATGGGATCGATGCCGCGGATCGGCAGCTGGGCGCGGCGAATCGTCCAGTCGTTCGGCGCGAGCTCACCGGCGCGGACGAAATGGCGCTCGGCGGCATCCGTCTTGCCGCGCTGGTGGAGATGCCACGCCAAACGAAACTCGGCGCGCGCGAGCTGATGCTCCGTGGTCGGCAGAAGCTGCTGCTCACGAACGTCGTCGGCCGCGAGCGCGCCGCGATCGTCGTGCACCCAAGCGCGGAGCGCCGCGAGGAACGGTCGCGACGGCTTCCCGGTCAGCTGCACGAACATGTCGGTGCCGAACTGCTGGTCGTTCGGACGGACGATGCGACCCTGCTCGTCGATCCACACCATCGTCGGCACGTTGATCATGTGGAACAGGTCCGCGACCGTGTGCTCGGGGTCGATGAGGGCGGGATGCGTCGGCGCCGCGGCCTCGATGAACGGGCGCGCGGCGTCGGGTCCGCTGTCGAGCGCCACCGTGATCGGCAGGAAGCCCTGCGGGCCGAGCTCCTCGTGGAGCTGCTGCCAGACGGGGAGATCTTCGCGGCAGCCGCACCACGAGCCCCACGTGACGAGGAGGCGCTTCTTGCCGTGCCCGTCCGACAAGCGATGGACACGACCGGCGAGGTCGGTGAGCGCGAAGTCGGGAGCGGCGAGCGACGCGAGGTCGCCCGCACGTCGCTCGGCGGACGCGCCGAGGACCGCGACGCGTTCGTCGGTATCGATCGCGAGCGGGCGGTCCAGGAGTCGGGCGAGCTCGTGCAGGTCGACGCCGCCGTCGCGGACGAGCCGCGCGCGGTCGCGAACCGGCACGCAGACGTCGCCGCGACAGAGCCCGCTCGCCTCGAGCTTCCATCCGAGATCCGCGGGCGTAATCGTCACGTGCTCGCCTGCGCGTGATGCCTGCACGTCGTGCTCGCTCTCGCCGTCGATGATGGTGAACGTCGTCATCGTTCTGATCTCCCTCCGACGCAGATGACATCGCCGCTGTACGGGCTGCAAGCACGACAGCACCTTCTACCAACGGCTCCCGCAGTTTCGAGTGTTTATGCGCACCTCGGAGCTGGCGTCCATCTTGCTCCGCACTCAGCGTCAGAAGTCGCACACGAGATCGGAGATTGCTCATGAAATCGATAGCCGCTGTCGCCTTTGCGCTCGTCACCGTCGCTGCCGTGCCCGCCGCCCGCGCCGAGGTGCACGTCGGGATCAACATCGGGGTTCCTGCATGGACCTGGGCCGAACCGCCGCGCGTCGTCGTGGTACCGGGCGTCCCCGACGTCCACTACGCTCCCGACGTCAACGTCAACTTTTTCACGTACGGCGGCCGCTACTACACCTACGGCGACGACCGCTGGTACGTCGCCAACGGTAACCGTGGTCCGTGGACGCACGTCGAGCGCCGTTACGTGCCCGGGCCCGTGCTCCGCGTCCCCTCGCGGTACTACCATGTCCCGCCGCGTCTCGTCGGAGGCGGGCACTGGCGCGGCGCCGGCAAGGCCAGTTACCACCATGATCGGTACGACGACCGGTACGACCGCCGTCAGTGGCAACGCGACAGGCACGACGGCAATCAGCGCGACCGTCGCGGTCGCGGCAACGGCAAGCATGGGCACGGGAAGCACAAGAACAAGCATCACGACGATTAGGTCGGCGCCACGGCGGCGAATCAGAGCTCGACGCGGCAGTACGCGGCCTGTCCAGGCGCCTCGCTGACGCCCACTTCGATCTCGGTGAATCCGCGCATCGCGTGCGCGCCGAGGCCCTCGCGGAGACGTGCCAGCACGTACTCCGCGAGCTCCTCGGCCGATGCGTGCACGATTGGCAGCAGCACACAGTCCGTCGCGGGGAAGAGAAACCGCGCGCCGTCCTCGTAGGTCAGCACGATGCTCGGACCGTCGTGCGCGATCGCGAGGCAGTCGCTCCGCGCCGGCACGAGGATGCGCTCGTCGAGCTCGTCGCAGACCGCCTTCGTCACCTTCTTCACGATGCCGAAGTCGAGCACGTACCCGTCGGCGCCCACCGCCCCCGCGATGGCCACCGACACCTGGTAGTTGTGGCCGTGCATCGGTTCGCGAAAGCCCTTGTATGCGATGAAGTGGGCGGCCGAGAACTTGAGATAGTCCTTCTCGACGACGACGCGGTAGCCGGCGGTCATGCGGGGCTCCTTCGCTGGGATCCGAGTGCCGCGAGTGCGGCGTGGATGGCACCGGCGTCGCTCCAATCGGCGAAGACGGCGGCGGGACGCAAGGCGGCGAGCTCGGTGTACGGTATGCGGCCGGTCGCGATCAGGATCGCAGGCATGCCGTTCGCCGCGGCGGCGGCGTGGTCGAGGGGCGTGTCACCGATGATGACGCAGTCCGCGCGGGTCACGTCGTGCCCGCTGTGGGCCAGGAAGCGCTCGCGTGCGACGTCGGGGAGCGCGGCCCGGAGGGCATGATCACTCCCGAACGCGCCGACCGCGAAGAAGTCGGCGAGCCCCGCGGCGCGGAGCTTCAGCTCGGCCGCGCCGACGAGGTTGCCGGTCACCACCGCGCTCGCGAAGCGCGGGTCCTCAGCGAGCAGCTCGAGCACCGCGCGCACGCCCGGCACCGCCTCCACCGTCGTGGCGCCGGATGTGATCGCCTCGGCGAGCCGCGCGGCGAGCGCGCGCTCGAGGTGCACGAGGGTTGCGGCGTCGACGGCGTGCGACGCGCCCACGAGCGCGAGCAGCTCGGCCGCGATCGCCGGGTCGGTCTTGCCGTCCGGACGCATGCGCGCGAGCTCGACGTCGACCTCGAACGTGTCGCGCATCGCGAGGTCGAACGGCACCCGCCCCGGGGTGTGGCGCGCGTGGAGAATCGTCCCGTCGAGATCGAAGAGCAGGAGCTTCACGGAGCCGCCGTTGGAACAACCGTCTTGCGAAGCCGCATCGCGAAAGGCTAGCAGCAACTGGGTTGCGGCGCTGCCTCTGAGCGCCAGGGTTGTTGGTCGCGGGTCATCGCGTTGACGGCGGTGAGGAGCTTGCGCGCAACCGCAGCGAGGGCCGCCTTCTTGGGCTTTCCGTGTGCGACGAGCCGGGC
>JANNPN010000287.1:0-26660 GCA_031400185.1 Polyangiaceae bacterium | reverse complement strand
GCCGCCGGCTCGGCGATCAAGGGCTTCCGCCTCGACGTGATGACCGCCACCGAGGACGACGCGATGCAGTTCGGCAAGCAGGATCGCTTCGTCATCGTGGTGCCGCTCGACAAGTCGGTGGGGTGAGGGGACCCTCCTCGTCCCCAAAAGGTTGGGGGTCGGGGCCGAGAGGGAGGGTGTCGATTCGGTCGCCTACCGATCGACTACGTGGTGAGCTGACGAGAGGAGGATCATATGTCCACGCAGGAAGGGCTCGTTCCGGCGAGCGAGCTGGCAAAGAGGAACGGCGTACGCTTTCCGAATGAAAGCGAGGAGTACCGGCGGGCGCGCGACGCGCTGCTCGCCGCGGAGATCGAGCTCCGACGCCACATCGAACGGGTCGCGGCGCAGCGCCGCGCGCTTCCGCCGGGCGGCGAGGTGCGCGGCGACTATCGCTTCCAGGGCGAGCACGGTCCGGCGACGTTCGCCGAGCTCTTCGGCGACAAGCAGACGCTCGTCGCGTACAGCTGGATGTTCGGGCCGCAGCGCGAGCGGCCGTGTCCCATGTGCACCTCGCTCTTGAGCGCGTGGGACGGCGAGGCCCGCGACGTCGCGGAGCGCGTCGCGCTCGTCGTGATCGCCCGCTCGCCGATCGAGCGTTTGGTCGCGTTCAAGCGCGAGCGCGGCTGGCGCCACTTGCGGCTCTACTCCGACGTGACCGGTGACTACAGCCGCGACTACCACGCGATCGCCGCCGACGGCGGCGACGACGCGGCGTTCAACGTCTTCACGCGGCGCGACGGCACGCTCCGCCATTTCTGCAGCGGCGAAATGGGCTTCGCGACCGCCGACCCCGGGCAAGACCCGCGTGGCGCCCCCGACCTCATGCCGCTCTGGACCATCCTCGACGCGACGCCCGAGGGGCGCGGCACCGACTGGTATCCAAAGCTCGAATACGACGACCGCAGCGACGGCACGTAACGGAGGCGACCATGTGTCCCGCTTGTCTCACGGCCGCCGTATGGACCGTCGCCGGCACGACGTCGGCGGCAGGTCTCGTCGCCGTCGTCGCGACCCGGATGCGCCGCGTCCTGCTAGCCAGGTCAACCCGACTTCGCGTCCCACTACTCCGGCACCTGACGGCTTACGTGTACCACCGACCATCCTGGTCGACCCGTCGTCTATCCTGAGGGTCGAAAGCCCCTCGCAAGCTGCTATCGATCCCAAGACGACCGGCACTAGATCGCGGACGCCATCACGTGCTGCGTGAGGCTCGGGCGCAAGTGCGTCGATGCTCGATCATTCTGGGGGCGCGCTCACATGAGACGTCGTCTCTGTGGCGCTGATCGGCGCCAACCCCAGCGTACCGACAATCGGGTCTCCGCGGCGTGCGATCCCCCGCGGCCAGAAAACTGCGCCAACTTGAGACAGATTATGACTTCTGCGGCGCCACAGCGTGGACGCCTCGCCGCTTTGCCGTTAACCACACCCGACGTTTCCCATGGCAGACGAAACGCCGCGGTGATCCACAGTTCCCGGTAGTGCCGGAGCTGCGGAAGCGCGCGATGGAAAGTCGTTCGGCGCCCCTCTCCATAAGAACTCGCAAGGGACAAGCAATCGCATAACGATACTATGTCTAGCCCCCTGACATGGCTGCATCTGTCGGATACACATATCGGCAATACTCGTCATCGGTGGGACAGCGATCGCATCATGAAGGGCATCCCATCTGACCTCCGAACGATCCAACAAAATCATGACATTCGACCCGACTTTGTCTTTTTTACCGGCGATATCGCGTTTGGCGAAGTTTCGGGTTCTCCGCTGACTCAGCAGTATGACGAGGTTCTCAGATTCTTGGATTCGGTAAAGGGGGCATTCTCGCCGCCTATCTCCTGTGAGGCGGTATTTCTCGTCCCAGGCAACCATGATGTAAATCGCGCAGCCGCTACTCCGGATCAGGCCGAGTGGCTTGATGCGCTCATCGACGCGGGAAGCTCCTCAGTGAGTAAGATCGCGGATCTCATGCGAAGCGGGAACCGTCAGTGGGAGCGCTACATGGAGCGGCTTTCCGAGTATGGATCGTTCCTGCAACGTGGCGGTTTCACCCACCTGCTGGAGGATCCCGACCGTCTCATCTACGCCATACGACGCAACGTCCGCGGCGTCGAAGTAGGGATTGCCGGCTTGAACTCTGCATGGTCTGCCTGTCGTGATCAAGAAAAAGCAAAGCTTTGGCTCGGCTCATGGCAAATTTCGACCCTCGCGCAGCGCCTGGACGGCGCGGCGGTATCAATCGTGCTTTCTCATCATCCCATCAACTGGCTCAACGAACATGAAGACCCGTCGCTTGGGCGAGAGCTCGCGAAGCGTTTCGACTTCCATGTGCACGGCCATGAGCACGATGAGTGGGTACGGGTCGATGACGGCCACGTTCGAGTTGCTGCGGGGGCTTGCTATGAGAGTCCAGGGAGGGAATCGGGGTACAATATCGTCCGCGTGTTTCCGCATGAGCGTATCGCTGATATCCACCTGCGTACATACGACCGGCGCGGAGAGGGGTGGATTCAGCATATTATTCACGGCAAAACTTCGAGCGAAGGAGTATGGCGTGTCTCGAATCCCCGCCTATTCGTAGGGGACGGCAGCGCTCGCGGCAGTGCAGGGCCGATCGCGCAATCGATGTTGGGGGGAGATCCGGCTGCGGTCTGGCAGCCGGTAGACGGTCCGATCGACGTCTTTTCGTATTTCTCTCCGGCCAGCGAAATCGATGTCCTCGAGCGATTTGTGGGACGTCGTGACGAGCTTCGCATGGGTGTCGAGGCTCTTCGCACTGACGGAGCATCGGTCGCAATTTTTGGCAATGCTGGTGTTGGAAAAACGTCGCTCGCGATCCAGCTCGCTCGCATCGCCAGCGGCAATGAGGACGCGTTCTTGGCCAAGGCCGGACTCAATGACTTGCGTCCGAAGAACGGCTTTAGGCATCCTGTGGTGTTTTATACCTGTCGTCAGGCGGATTCCGATATCGACGGAGTTCTGCTGTCTCTACTCCGCGATTTGCGGCCTCCAAGCTCCCTTGGGAGTTTGCTCGAGAGCGAACAAGTCAAGTCGCTGTTCGCCGGTCGGCACGCTCGGTTGGCGGAACAACTCGCGGCTATCGCGGAGGTTGAGCGCGAGCCTGGAGGTGGCCGTCCAAAGAGCGCGCTCGTCGCGGGCGTTTTTTCCAACGTGGTGCAACTCGTTTTCGAAGCCTTCGGGCGACAGTCGCTTGTCATCGTGCTTGACGAGTTCGATAAGGTAAACGCAAAGTACGGTCTGGCTGAATTGATCAAAGAGATGCACTATGTGAAATGGATATTGATTGGTACGGCAGCGGATGTTCGACTCTTGATCCAAGACCACAGCTCGGTGCCTCGGCAATTTACGGGTGGGCAGATCCGGGTGCATCGCATGACGGAAGAGGAGTTGCGGGCGATCCTCATCGGTGAGGAGAATCGCTCCGGAAAGCGATTTCGCTTCAGTCCCGACGCGATAAGAACGGTGGTGCGATCGTCTCGAGGCATGCCGTACTTCACGCATTTTCTGGGGCGATCGTCTCTTGCGGAGGCCGTGCGCGAGCATGGGGATGCCCATCGCGGTACGGTAATAGTCGGGGAGGGTCATGTTCATGAGGCCCTCCAGTGTCGCCTGAAGGACCTAGCCGATCTCGACATGGTTTACCTCGACATAGTGCGCCCGAGCCTGACGAAGTACGCCTGGAAACGAGAGATCTTCTTGAAGCTGCTGAGCTGGCGCGAGGAGGACGACATTGTCATCGGCAATCTCGCCGGGGTGGCGGCTACTCAGGGTATCCGATCGGTTGCGGCGTATGCGAAGAAGCTTGTGAGTCTGGACGTTCTCGAGCAGACGGGAGCGGGGTCCTATCGGTTCAAGGATATTCGCTTGAAGGTGTTTGCGCGTCTTCGCGACGTCATCTGTGACCAGGCGAGGCCAGCGCTTGCTCATTTGACCGCAAACCTAGATGCCGTGGAGGGTTGGTCGGTCCCGAATCGTCTGGAGTGATTGGGTTGACGTCCGATCGGCGGCTGTTGGCGCTTTCTACTCCGACGCCCGCCCCGGCGGCGGACCTCGCATCGACATGAGCGCGCCCTCGTCCGTGTCTTCGTCGAAGTCGAAGACGAGCGCGCCTGCGACGTAGAGGAGGAGGGCGGCCGCGACGCAGGCGATCGCGACCGCCATGCCGCTCCCTTCGACGGTTCGTCGGCGTCCGAGTGCGGTGCTGCTGCGGGTGATCGGGTGCCCCATGCTCGGTGCTTCTCGCTCCCATTGCGAGCGGCGATGGTCCACGCACCGTCGCTCGATGAGCACAGTGCAACTCGAATGCCGCGCCGCGCAGGCGGCCGGACGCGGCGTATCGAGGTCGCGCGCGCGCGGATCGCGCGCGACGGATGCACTGCTGCTCACGGGCGCGGCACGTCGCCCCTCGATCGCAAACGGCGATGGCGCGCATCGCGGAGTGCGGCGCCTCGCGACGACGAGAACCGTTTGGTGCCCGGCTGGGAGTCACGCTATGCCCGGACCGCCGACGAATGGGCCCGAGGTGATCATGATCCGTGCGACCGTGATGAGCATCGCCATGCTGGCCGCCGCGGCGTCCGCCGCGCTCGCGACCGATCCCGCCGCGCCGCGGCCGCAGTTTCGCCGCGCCGAGATCGTGGACGAGCAGCAGGGCCTCGTGATGTCGACGATCATGGTGCCGGTCGACTGGAAGGTCACGAGCAAGGTCACGTGGACCTACGGCGACGTCAGCCACCCGGTGCGGGCGACCGCGCGCGCCGAGGCTCCCGACGGTTCCGCCTGGGTCGAGTACTTCCCGATCGAGATCTTCTTCTGGCTCCAGCCGGTGCCGTCGACGGTCAAGGTCGGCACCCGGAGCCTCGGCATGATCCACAAGCCCAACATCCAGCTCGACGAGGCGATGAAGAGCTTCGTCGTTGCCCCGTACCGCGGGAAGAAGAAGGATCTGCAGGTCCTCGGCTCACGTCCTGTGAACGGCCTCGCGCAAGCGTTCGGCGCGTCGCAGTTGCAGGGGCAGGCGATGGCGACACGGTTGCGGTACGCGGTCGGCGCCGCGACCGCCGACGAGGACGTCTATGCCATGCTCGGCGCCGGCAATCAGATTCCATACACCGGCCCGCAGGGGACCTGGTACGAAAGCCACCGTCCGCTCGTCCTCGCGCATGCCGTCGGCGCGACGGGCGGCAAGCTCGAGAGCCTGTACCCCATGCTCTCGTACATCGCGACGTCGGTGAAGATGGACCCCGTCTGGGAGCAGCGGCGCCAGCAGCTGGTGCAGCAGATCAGCGAAGAGTTCAACAAGATGATCGCGCGCGGCTATCAGCAGATCCAGGCCGCGGCCGCGCTCAGCAAGGCCATCAGCGCCAACAACGACGCGATGCTCGCTGGAATGGAAGCCCGGCGCGCGCAGCAGAACGCGGCCGATCAGGCGCGCCGCGCCGCGGCCAACGCGGGTGGCGGCGGCGGCGACTCGAGCTCGGGGTTCGACGACTACATCCGCGGGACCGAGCGCATGAAGGACCCCTACTGGGGCGAGTCGGAGCACTCGTACAACGAGCAGTACAAATGGACCGACGGGCAGGGGAACTATCGGCACTCGAACGACCCGGGCTTCGATCCCAACATCGGCACCGGCGGCGGCCCGAATTGGCAGCGCATGGAACCGGCCGGTCGCTGAGCGTCGTGTGGAGCACTCACATGGTGGACCATCCCGGCAGCCCATTCTTCGGCAACGTGACCGACGTCGGGCAGGCGACCCGCGGCTGGTTCCTCGGTCACTTCATGCCCGGCGACGACCACCCCCTGCGCAGCTCCGACGTCGAGCTCACGTGGTACACGCACGCACGAGGTGAGACCCGGACCGAGTGGTCGCCGGCGCACGCGGTCCGCACGCTGAACGTCCTGACCCGGGGCACCTTCGTCCTCGTCTTCCCCGATCGCGAGGCGGTGCTCGCGACGGAGGCCGACTTCGTGCTCTTCGGACCCGACGTCGCCCACTCGTTCCGCGCGGTCGAGGAGTCGCTGGTCCTCACGGCGCGTTGGCCGTCGCGCCCGAGCTGACCGGCGCTTCCGAACCGTCGCCCCGATGTCCGATCTGCCGCCGCTCCGCTATCTCCGTCCCCGCGATCTCGACGAGGCGTTGACCGCGATTGCCCGTCCCGGGGCCTGCATCTACGCCGGCGGCACCGATCTCCTGGTCGCGCTCTCGGAGCGCCGGGCGTGGACGCGCTTCGTCCGTACGGTGGTCGACGTGAAGGCGCTCGATGCGGCGCGCGGCATCACGCGGCGCGCCGGCGAGCTCCGGATCGGCGCGCTCACGACGGCGCACGCGCTCGCGACCGATCCGGACGTCGGCCGTCATGCGGCCGCGCTCGCGGAGGCGGCGCATCTCACGTCGGCGCCGGCGCTCCGACGCCGCGGCACGGTCGGCGGGAACCTCGTGACGCCGCACCCGGCGGGCGACATTGCGACCGCGCTCCTCGCGCTCGGTGCCGTCGCCGAGGTCGCCGACGCGAGCGGTCGCGTCGCCGACGTGCCGGTGGCGGAGCTCGTGGCGTCGCACGCGCGCACGTGGCCGCGCCAGCGGTTGATCCTCGCGGTCCGGGTGCCGCGCACGCGCCGGAGCGCGTTCGAGAAGGTCGCGACGCGCGCCGCGTTCGGTCGCGCGGTCGTGGCGGTCGCGGTCGCCGGCGTCGGACCGCGGCTGCAGGTGGCGCTCGGCGGGCTCGGTGGGCGGCCGTTCGTGGCGCTCGATGTCGCCGCGGCGTTGGGACGTCGTCCGGCCGTCGATGGAGCGCTCGCGTCGGCATGCCGTCTCGGCGACGACGGAATCGGCCCGGAGCGCCTTCGCCTCGCCGCGACCCTGATCGCGCGGGCCGCCGCGCGGGTGCGGACATGACGACACCCGCCGCGACGCTCGCGATCACGGTCGACGTGAACGGCGGCCCCGTGCGCGTCCGCGTCGCCGCCGCGACGACGCTCGTCGACCTGCTGCGCGACCGCCTCGCGCTCACCGGCACGAAGGTCGGCTGCGGCGTTGGCGAGTGCGGCGCGTGCACGGTGCTCCTCGACGACGTGCCGGTGCTCGCCTGTCTCGTCCTCGCCGTCGAGGTCGACGGCCGGCGCATCACGACGATCGAGGACGGACGCGACGCGCGCATGGAGCGCCTGCGTGCGGCCTTCATCGAGGAAGGAGCGCTGCAGTGCGGGTTCTGCACGCCGGGGATGATCGTCGCTGCCCGCGCGCTCGCCGCCGACGCCGACGACACCGCGATCCGCGCCGGGCTCGCCGGCAACCTGTGTCGCTGCACCGGCTACGCGGCGATCGTGCGGGCCGTCCGGCGCGCTCGCGGGCGCGGGCCGCGTCGACCGACGAGGCGGACACGTGGCTGAGATGCGCAAGAAGCTCCGCACCGTCGGCCGTGCCCTCGCGCGCGTCGACGGCGACGCGAAGGTGCGGGGGACGGCGATCTTTCCCGAGGATCGCGCGCTTCCTCCCGGCACGTTGCACGCGGCGACCGTGCGCGCGCCGATCGCCGCGGCGCGGATTCTTCGGGTCGACGTCGCGCCGGCGCTTGCGACGAAAGGCGTCGTGCGGGTGCTGACGGCGGCGGACGTCCGTGGCACCAATCGGTTCGGCCTGAAAGAGCGCGACCAGCCGGTGCTCGCCTCCGATCGCATCCGCGGCGCGTCGGACGTGATCGCGCTCGTCGTCGCGACCAGCGCCGCGGCCGCGCGTGCGGCCGCCCGTCGCGTCCGGCTCGATCTCGCGGTCGCGCCGCTGCTCGAGGATCCCGAGCGCGCGTGCGACCCGGACGCGCCGGTCATTCACCCCGAGCGCGCCGCCGTCGGCGCCCACCCCAACGTCGTCGCGACGGCGACGGTCCGGCGCGGCGACGTCGCGGCGGCGCGCAAGCGCGCGGCGGTCGTGATCGAGGGCGTCTACACGACGCGCTGGGTCGAGCACGCGTTTCTCGCGCCGGAGGCGGGCCTGGCGGTGCCCGAGCCGGACGGCGGGCTCACGCTCTACGTCGCGACGCAGTGGCCCGAGACCGATCTCCGCCAAGCCGCCGCCGCGCTCGGCGAGCCCCTTGCGCGGCTGCGCCTCGTGCAGCAGGCGATCGGGGGCGCGTTCGGCGGGCGCGAGGACGTCTCGCTGCAGATCCTGCTCCTCCTGGCGGCGCGCGCGACCGGCCGGCCGGTGCGCATGGTGTGGGACCGCGCCGAGTCGATCCGCGGCCACGGCAAGCGCCACCCATTCCGCATCCGTCACACGCTCGCCGCCGACGCGCGCGGGCGCTTCACGGCGGCGGTGATCGACGTCCTTGCCGACGCCGGCTGCTACGCGAGCACGTCGCGCATCGTGATCGCGAACGCGGTCGCGCAGGCGTGCGGACCGTACGCCGTTCCCGCCGTCGACCTCAGCGGGCAGGCGGTCTACACCAACAACCCCGTCACGGGCGCCTTCCGCGGCTTCGGCGTGAACCAGGTCTGCTTCGCGATGGAGCAGCAGGTGAGCAAGGTGGCGGCGGCGCTCGGCCTCGACCCGGCGACGGTGCGGGCGCGGAACTTCGTGCGGCCGGGCGGCCGGCTGGCGACGGGACTTCGCGTCGATGCCTGTGCCGGCCTGCCGCGCACGTTGACGCGGGCGATGCGACGGGCCCGCCGCCGGCCGCTTCCGCGCGCGACCGCGGAATGGGTCTACGGCCGCGGGATCGCGAGCGCGAGCAAGAACGTCGGCTACAGCTTCGGCGTCGACGACCATGCGACCGCGCGGGTCACGCTATCGGCCGACGGTGCCACCGTCTTCGTCGGCGCGGCGGAGGTCGGCCAGGGTGTGACGACGGTGCTGACCCAGATCGCCGCCGAAACGCTCGGCCTACCGCCCGCGCGGATCCGGGTCGTGTCCGACGACACGGCGACGGTGCCGGAGGCCGGCAGCACGTCGGCGTCGCGGCAGACCTTCGTCGCGGGAAACGCCGTCCGCCTCGCGTGCGCGCGCGTCCGGCGGAAGCTCACGACGCGCGCCGCGCGGGCGCCGCTGCCGCGCGCCGGGCTCTCGGTGACGGCGACCTTCCATGCGCCGCGCACGCAGCCGCTCACAGCCGCCGATGCTCGGCGGCATTCCTATGCATACACGTGGTGCACGTGCGTCGCCGACGTGGCCGTGGACCGCGCGACCGGCGTCGTACGCGTGCTCCGCGTCGTCGAGGCCGTCGATGCCGGCCGGGTCGTCAACCCGACGCTCTTGCGAGGGCAAGTCGAGGGTGGCGTCGTGATGGGGCAGGGCTACGCGTTGCTCGAGCGGCTCGACGTGCGGAGCGGCATGCCGACGACGCGCGGCCTCGACGGGTGCGTGCTGCCGACGGCGGTCGACGCGGTCCCGATGATCGAGGCGATCGCGATCGAGGAGCGCGCGCTCGCGGGTCCCTTCGGTGCGCGCGGCGTCGGCGAGATCACCATGATCCCGGTCGCGCCCGCGATCACGGCCGCGATCCACGCGGCGATCGGCGTTTGGGTCGACGACCTCCCGGCGACGCCGGCCCGCATCCTCGCGGGCCTCGCGACCCAGCAGTGCGCGTCGGCTCGTCAGACACCCGGAAACGCCGAGCGCACGAACGTGCGCGCGCGGCGGTCGACCGGCGCCACGAGCCCGCGCGCGAAGCCGGTCACGAAGCCGAGAAGCATGCTGCGGCGATCGGGCGTCACGCCGTAGGTCGCCGCGACGCCGGAGCCGCCGGCCGCCCAGCGCCGCACGAGCTTCGCGAGCCCGACCGCCATCGGCAGCGGCGCCAGCTTCAACGACTTCGCCATCGCCGCACCGGTGCCGTACCAGTTGCGGCGGATGACCGTCCCGCGCTCCGTCCAGAGGACCGGCGTCTGATGCTCGACGCCGGCGGCCGGCGTCTGGAGGACCGTCCACCCGGAGCGGAGCGCGCGGAGGGCGAGATCGAGATCCTCGCCCGAGCGGAGGGGCGCGCCGACGCCGAGCGCCTCGTCGAAGCCGCCGAGCCTCTGCCACGCGGCCTTGCGGACGGCCATGTTCGCGGTGGTCCCGGTCATGTGGTGGAGGTCGGCGACGCTGCGGGCGAGGAAGTCCTCGTCGATCGTGCAGCCCGGGACGAAGCCGCGGGCGGCGTCGAAGGGCGCGGACCCGACGCGTCCGAACACGATCGCGAGCTCGGGATGGCGCGCGAAGGCGGCGGCCACGTGCGTGAGCCAGTCGGCCTCGACGAGGCAGTCGTCGCCCGTGATCGCGATCAGATCGGCGTCGAGCGCGGCGGCGCCGGTGTTGAGGGCGGCGCTCAGGCCGCGACGCGGCATCACGACGCGGCGCACCCGTGGGTCGTCGGTGTACGTGCGGAGGCCGTCCGCGATCGCGTCGTCCCCGCTCTGATCGACGACGGCGATCGCGAAACGCGGGTAGACGCTCGCCAGCGTGGACGCCACCGCACGGACGATGTCCTCGGGCCGATGGACGGTCGCGATCACCACTCCGATCGTCGGTCGCGCTGCGGGATCCGTCGTCGGCATCCGAAGCTCGGCCGTAGCCGTCTGGTAGGTCGAGCGCAATCCGCGTACGAGAATGCGCCCATGATCGAGCCGCTCCTCGAGCTCGCCGTGCTCGTGGTCGCCGCGGGGCGCGCCGCGAGCGTCGTCGCAATGCCGGCGGCGCGGCGCGAGCTCCGCGAGCACCCGGCACTCGCGGCCGGTCTCGGCGTCGCGGTGCTCGCGGGCGTCCTCGTGATCACGTGGAGCGCGACGCACGCGCTCGTGCCGTTGCGCGTGATCACGATCGTGGTCGCCGTCGCATGGCTCGTGCTCGCGATCCGCGCCCGTCCGGATCACGGGCGGCGGCGCGGTCGTCCGCCGGGCGCGCTCGCGCTCCGGACGTCGCTCGCCGCGATCGTGGATGGCGACTTCTACGCGACCGCGTTTCGCCGCTACGGACCCGTGTTCAAGATGGCGCAGTTCCATCGGCCCGTCGTCTGCGTGCTCGGACTCGGCGCGGGACGCGCGCTGCTCCGCCGCTACGGCGACGCACTTCGGCCGCCGCCGGTGCCGCTCAGCACCGAGGTGCCGCGCGGCTTTCTCCGCTACATGGCGCCCGCCGACCACGCGCGGTACGCGAAGCTCTTCCGGGCGGCGGTCTCGGAGGCCGCGCTCCGCGCGATCGAGCCGTGCGCGGTCGCCGAGACCACGCGCACGCTCGTACGGCTCACCGAGGACAGCCATGCCGCGAACGGCGGCGGCGTGTGCCCGCACGACGCCATCGCCGCGGGGCTGCACGGCATCCTCCTCCGCCTCTACTTCGGCGCCATGCTCCAACCGGGCGACGTCGCGACGATCGCCGGGTTCGGACGTGATGCGGACGTCGGCGACGCCGTCGGGCGCCCCGCCGCCCGCGCGGTCCGCGCGCTCCGTGGCTTCGAGGCGTGGTTGCGCGCGCGGAGCGCCGCGTACGACGCCTCGAGCGACCCGTCGATCTGGGGCAGTCTCGTGCGTCTCGACGCGGCCACGGCCCGCGATCGCACCGTCGCCGGCAACCTCTTCATCTTGTTGCAGGCCTCGGCGCACAGCATCGGCGGCATGCTGCGGTGGATGCTCGTCCTCCTCGGCGGTGCGACCGCGTGGCGCGATCGCGTGCGCACGGCGGCGCCGGCGGCCGACGATGATCCGTATGCGCGCGCCGTGCTCGAGACGCTGCGGCTCGCACAGAGCGAGTACGTCTATCGCGAGGTCACCGCGCCGATCTCCATCGCCGACTTCACGATCCCGCGCGGCTGGCTGCTTCGCATCTGCGTCGCGGAGAGCCATCGGCTGCCGTCGGTCTTCGACCGGCCCGACGCGTTCGACCCCGATCGGCATCGCGCGCGGCAGTACGGGGTCGACGACCTGTCGCCGTTCGGCCTCGACCTGCACGCCTGCCTCGGCGCGCGGATGACGCTCCTCGTCGGTCGCACCTTCGCGCGCCAGCTCGTCGAGGGGTTCGAGTGGGACGTGCTCGCGAACGGACCAAAGGAGCGCGCGAACCGCCACTGGCACCATTGGGAGCCGAGCGCCCGCTTCCGGATCGCGCTCCGGCGGCGGGAGGACGGGTCCCCGTGAAGCGCTCGCAGGCGCTGCCGATCCTGACGTTCCACGCGCTCGACGAGCGTCCCGACCTCTGCGGCTTTTCGGCCGCGGTGTTTCGCGACGGCTTGGCGCGATTGCACGCGGAGGGTTGGCGCACGATCGGTCTCACCGACCTCGTCGCGGCACTTCGGAGCGGCACGGCGTTCCCCGAGCGCACCGTCGTGCTCACCTTCGATGACGGATACCAAAGCGTTCACGACGAGGCCGGCCCCGTGCTGCAGGCGCTCGGCATGACGGCGACGGTGTTCCTCACGGTCGGTACCCCCGACGAGCGTCGCACCGCCGAGCGCCTTCCGAGCCTCACCGGCCGCGCGATGCTCGGCTGGAGCGAGATCCACGCGCTGCAGCGCGCCGGGATCACGTTCGGCGCGCACTCGTTGACGCATCGGGATCTCACCCGACTCCCGTCCGAGCAGCTCGAGTCCGAGGTGCGCGTCGCACGCACCGTCGTCGAGGAGCGCACCGGCGCTTTGGCGGCCGGCTTCTCGTATCCGTACGGCCGCTACGACGCCCGCGTCCGCGCCGTCGTGCAGCGCCACTTCGACCACGCCTGCTCCGACCGCTTCGGCCTGGTCGGCGCGGCGAGCGACCCGTGGGCCCTCGAGCGCATCGAGACGTTCTATCTCCGCGGCCCGCGCCGGTTTCGTGTGGTTGGGCACGCCGCCTTTCCCGCGGTCGCGCGCGTGCTGGCGGCGGCGCGCGCGCTCAGGCGGCGGTTCCACCCCTAGGGCGCGCAGCGTCTTCGTTCGCGGGTTCTTTTACGGCGCCGTCACCGTCAGCGTGAAGGCGCCCCGACCCGCGCCGTACCCGTCGACCACGATGAAGTACGTCACCCCCGCGGTCACCGTCGGCATGATGCGGGAGCCATGGTGGTCGTTCGGCTCGCTCGTGAAGCAGCTCGCCGTGTCGTCGTTGCAGGCGATCTCGGCGCCGCTGCCGCAAGTGGTCCGCCGGACATAGAGCACGGTGTCGTACGCCGTACCGGTGACGTTGCAGGTGTGGATCGTCGCACGGCCCGAGGCCGTCGGGGTCCACCGGAACACGCGCTCGGGCGCGTTGGCGCTGCCGGCGCACGTGCCGGCGAGTGCGCTCGCGCCCGACGTCGTACCGCTGAACGTGCCGCCGGCCGCGGGGATCGTCACGGCACCCGCGCACCCGGACCCGCCGCCCGAGCCCGGTGTCGCCGTCACCGTCGGTGCGGGGTGCGTCGTCGTCGTGGGAACGATAGTCGCCGTGCGGGTCGCGGTCGAGGCGGGGCCGGGTGTCGCCGTGCGCGTCGCGGTCGCGGTGCCGAGCGGCGTTGCGGTCCGTGTCGGCGATGCCGTGCGCGTGGGCGACGCGGTGCGGGTCGGCGTCGGCGTCCCGTCGAGCCGCGCGAAGAGCCGAAACACGTAGTCCGCGCCGGTGTTCCCCGTGAATGGGTGGAAGCCGTTGTAGGTGCCGTCTTCGTAGGCGCTGGCGGACTGTGTCTGCGCCCAGCGGACGATGTCGGTGAGCGTGTCGGGAAGGGCCGCGATGGCGAAGTCGCCCGTGATCGTGAGATCGCTCGCGAGCGGGAAGGTCGTGAGCGCGCTGGTGGTCGCGATGTCGCAGGTTCCGCCGCCGGCGCAGCTCCCTGCGGTGCACGCCGCGCCCGGAGACGACCCGCCGACGCACGTGCCGGTGCCGAGCGGGAAGCTCGCGGCGTTCGCCGTCTGCGTGCTCCCGTGCAGCGCGGTGAGCGCGGCGTTCACGAGCCCGAGGTGCATCGTGCCGGTCGCGCCGGTGTCGTTGAAGACGTAGGCCTCGACGTAGTCGCAGAGAGTGATCGTGCCGGGGTTCTTGATGCGCTGGTACGCCGTGGTGCAGGCGCCGCCGAGCCCGCACGTGTAGTTGGGCTGCACGCGAAAGTAGCCGTTCCGCTGCGCCGTCTGCGCAATCCACGGGACGCATTCGCCGGGGATCGCCGTGACATTCGGCGTCGGCGTCGGCGTGACCGTCGGCGCTGGCGTCGGCGTGGCGGTCCGGGTCGACGTCGGCAGGACCGTCGCGGCCGTCGCGGCGGCGGTCGCGGTGGGCGTCGCCGTCCTGGTCGGCGTCGCGGTCGGCTGGCCCGCGAGCCCGCAGCCCGCGGAGCACTGCGCCGCGCGATCGCTGTGCTGCCCATCCACGCCGAACCGACAGAGCTCGCAGACCTGCGGGGCGGTGAGCCCGATCCCGAAGATTGGAAACTCGTCGAGCCGCCCGTCGAGGAATCCGTCGGCCACCCCGCTGTTGGAGTAGGCCCCGAGGTAGGCGTCCTGGGTGATCGGACAGACGCCGTTCGTCGCCGCGACCGATCCCTCTTCGACACCGTTCACGTAGAGCTTCAGCGTCGACGGCGTGAGCGCGAAGCAGACGTGGAAGCTCGTGCCGGCCGTGACGTCGGCGGGCGTGACGGCCGTCGTGCTCTGCACGGTCGCACTGTCGGTGCAGGTGTTGTTGTAGATGGTCGCCTGGAAGGTGTTGGTGTCGCCGCGGGTGTAGAAATTGATTTGCCGGGGCCCGCGGAACTCGAGGCCGCGGAAGTAGAACTGGCGAAAGACGCCGAGCGAGCGCGGCTGGTACCACAGGCATTGCGAGACCTCTTGCGTCGGGCCCCCGATGTCGAGCCCCGGGCACGCCGCGGTCGTGCAGACCATGCGATCCGACTGCGCGGCGACGAAGCTCCCCGACTGACTCCCCCACGGACGAAACGCGGTGTCGCCGGTGACGCCGGCGTTCGTGAGATGGTTGGTCCCGCAGGAGTCCGTCCCGAGCGCGCCAGCCTCGAAGTTGTAACAGGCGATGGCATCCTGACGGTAGTCGTGAGGGGTCGCGGGCGTCGGCGCGGCGGTCGGCGTCGCCGCGAGCGCCGGCGTCGCCGTACGCGTCGGCGTCGGAGTCCGCGTCGCGGTGCGCGTCGGCGTCGCCGGGCAGGCGCCGCCGCAGGCCGGCTCGAAGAGCGCCACGTAGCTCGTGGCGTTCGCCGGCGCGATGATGTCGTGGCTCCGCGCCCCGCCGTCCGACCACGCGACGAAGGCATGGCTGATGCCGCCGAGCGTCTGCGGCGATCTCGCGCCGAGGGAGATCGTCGAGCCGACGATCTCCGTCCGCAGGAACGGCGTGGTGCCTACCGTCGTGCCGACGGTGAGCGTCAGCCCTGCGGGATCGGTCGCAAAGGAGAGCTCCACGGTCTGGGGATCGAGAAAGACGCTCTTCGTGTCGGTGAGGCCGCCCGCATCGGTTGCGGTGAGTCTGAGCTCGAGATGCGTCGGATACTCGTGCTCCGGCGCGACGAACGAGCCGGTCGCGCCGATGAAGGACTGCACCGTGTGCTCGTGGCAGCTCGCCGGACAGTGGTGGAGGACGAGCGTCCACGTGAGCGCCGACCCGCCGAGCGTGCCCTGCTCGGGATCGGTCGCGGCGCCGGTGAACCCGATGACGCTTCCGGCGCGCCATCGCGTCGACGCCGACGGTGACGAGATCGCGGCGGTCGGGCGCGTGTTGCCGGCGGTGATCGTGATGCTCGCGAACGCGGTTGCGCCGTGCGGATCGGTGACGCGGAGCTTCGGTTTGTAGGTGCCGGGCGCGCCGTACGTCTGGCTCGGCGCGATCGCGACGGAATCTCCGAAGATGCCGTTGCCGTCGAGGTCCCAGCTGTATGCGAGCACGTCGCCGGGATCGGGGTCGCTCGAGCCCGACCCGTCGAACTGGACGACGAGCGGCGTCGGTCCGTCGGTCTTGTCGACGTCGACCACCGCGACCGGCGGCTCGGTGCCCGCGACGTAGGTGATGCGCCAGACGGCGCCGCCGTTGATGTCGACGTAGAAGAGGTCGCCGCCCGGGCCGATCTTCAGGTCGACCGGCGTCGAGGCGGCGGACGCGAACGTGAAACGCGCGCTCGGCTCGGGCTCGCCGTCGGGCCCGAGCGGCATCGTCCAGATGCAGTTTCGCGCGTAGTCGGCGAAGAAGAGCGCGCCGTCATAGCGTGCGGGATAGCTGCCCGTCGTGCCGTAGAACGCGAGCCCGGTCACCGACGAGCCGCCGGCACCGCACGCCTCGTCGGGCACGACCTTGTCGCTGTGCTTGTACGTGAAGACCGGGTCGGTTGCGGTCCCGGGCGCGTCGTAGAGGAGGTCGCACAGGTCGAGCCCCGCGTCCCGGTAGCCCGGCTGGACGCCGATGCCCTCGAAGCACGGCCAGCCGAAGTTCTCGATCGGCAGATCGCCCGTCGCCGCGACGCGATCGATCTCCTCCCAGTCGTTCCAGCCGACGTCGCCGACCCAGAGCTCGGTCGTGCCCGGACGCGGCGTCATGCGAAACGGGTTGCGGAGGCCGTACGCGATGATCGGGTCGTCGCCGAGGTCGGGGCCGCCGACGAGCGGGTTGTCCGGCATCGGCGTGCCGTTCGCCGGATGGAGACGGAGCACGGTGCCGTCGTACGTGACCGCGTCGCCGCCGGTGAGGAGGTCCTGGCTGCGGAGCGCGCCACCCTGCGCGGTCGGCGGCACGAGCGTCGCGCCGACGCCGCCCGGCGGGTCGTCGCACGGATTCTTCGACGGAAAGCCGCGTTGCCCGTAGTCGACGAAGGTGAAGCTCGCGCCGTCGCCGCCGCTCACATAGAGCGCGCCGTCGCCGCCGAACGCGATCGCGCCGATCGAGTGGCTCGGAAACTGCTGGCAGTAGTTCTCGATGAAGACCTGCTCACTGTCCGCTGCCATGACGTTGCCGAGCGCGGTGAGCCGCGCGACCCGCCCGGTCACGACGCAGCCGTCGGTCGTCTCCCCCGGCGGGCTCGGACACGAGTCGGAGACGGCGCCCGGGCTGCCCCACGTCGGCGTCGGGCCGCCCGGCCTGTGGTCGTACGTGTAGAGGACGTAGACGTACGGGGTCGCCGGGAAATTCGGGTGCAGTGCGAGGCCGAGGAGGCCGCGGTCCCAGAAGTTGTGGGTCGCGGTCGTGAGGTTGGCGAACGTCGTCGGCGTGGTGTCCGAGAGCGAGTCGAACACCTTGATGAGGCCGCTCTTCTCCGCGACGAAGACACGCCCGTCGCTCGCGAACTGCACGGCGGTCGGCTGGGTGAGCCCTGTGAACGCGGCCGACTGCTGGAACCCGCTCGGCAACACGACCGCCGCCGCCGGGGGTGTCGGAACGGCGAGGAGCGCGACCAACAACAGCCGAGCAACGAACATCAAGAGCCCCCTGGCGTCGTGTAAGGCCGCTGCGCGCTGGCCGGTACGAGGCCCTGGATCGCACGCGGCGCTGGCGAGGTTAGCGGAAGATGGCGCGCCCCGAGCGCGGGAAAGTTCCTTAGGTACGGCCCGGTATTCAAGCGAAACCGCGCGCGATGGACGATCGACCTCCGACCGCGATCAGGCGGCAGCCTGCGCGCACGTCGCGGCTAGTCCAACGAGGGGATCTCTCCCGTCGCTCCACTCCCCGGCTCGCACTCGCTCGCCCCGCGCGCGGCGCGCGCGGGAGATCGCGTCTTGACTCAGCGTGACGCGGTTGGCGCGCCGACTCAGCCGCGATCAGCCGCCCGAGTAGGCCGCCGGAATATTCACAGTGGACTCCCGCCAGACGCCGATGCCATGGAAGCCTCGACAACCCGCGGCGAACACTGCTTCCAACCCGGCTCTCGGCCGACCGCGCAGCGGACGCCGTCGGCGTCCATGCCGAGTGCCTCGCAGAGATTCTCGAAGCTGAACGGCCACTGACGGTCCGTGCTCATGACGTAGGCGAGCGCGTTCTTACGAGCTGCGGCGTCGCACATGTCGTCCACCACTGCACGCAGGACGGCCGCCATGAGGTTGCGATGCGGATCGGCAGACCGCGGCTGCGTGCGATCAATCCGGCGGGCCCAGCCGACGGAGACCTTGCCTGCCATTACCAGCGTCGCCCGCCACCACCACCACCACCGCCGCCGCCACCGCCGCCACGACGCCCACCGCCGCCACCACCGCCGCCCTCCCGATTCTGCGCCTCGCTGACCCGAATCGCGCGGCCCTTGATCTCGCGGCCGTCGAGCTCTTGGATCGCCTTCTGCGCGTCTTCGTTCGACACCATTTCGACGAACGCGAACCCGCGGCTACGCCCGGTCTCGCGTTCGGTGATGACGGCGACCGACTCGCACGCACCGACCGCGGCGAACGCGTCCTGCAACTCCTGATTCGTGACGTCGAAGCCGAGATTCCCGACGTAGAGCTTGCGGCCCATGTGAATACTCCCTTTGTTGACCACTGGTTGCGAGCGTTGCGGCGCCAGGCTCGCATGGCGGATTCCATGCGCGGAGTGTCGCCGGTGAAGCGCTGCTGAATGCGGGGAGCGAAGAGAAACCGAGACGAATCTGGGTCGCGCGCCGGACAGTCAGTGGCGCGCGACGCTACCAGCCGAAACCCGAGACGGCAACCAGAATCGCCGCACCCCTTACGGCGGAAATCGCGCCGCGGCCTTCGTTCCGTGGCTCGAACCCCTGGTCCCGCATCGAATTGAGACCCCTCGCAGCGCCGCAACGCACTGGGGGTCACTCACAGAGCGCCAGGATCTCCACGTCGTCGATGAACGTGTACGCCGGCGTCGCGCCGCCGGTCGTGAGCGAGCTCCAGGAGTCGGCGGCGATGCCACCCGATATGCCCTGCAGTATCCCGGTGTCGTCGGTGAGCTCGACGTCCCAGCCGGCGGGCTCCATGCCGGCCTCGGGCCACATCTTGGCGCGGGGGTCGGTCGTGCCGGCGGTCGCCTGCTCGACCTGGAAGCGGACGCGGTAGCGGGTGCCGTTCGCGATCGTCTGGCCCATGTCGATCAGGAGCTGCTGCTCGACGCCGTCGACCTCGCGCCAGACGCCGATGCCCTGGAAGCCGCGGAAACCCTCGACGAACACGGCATAGCCCTGGCCGTGGGGCATGCTCTAGGGCGCGACGTTCACGTTCTCGACGGGGCCGGTGTAGCTGCACACGCCGCAGGGCGGCGTGGCGTTGGCGCACCCGGAGACGGCGACCGTCACCTTGCCTTGCCCCACGGCGCGAACGCCGTGGGCGAGGCCCATCCAACCGAAATCCCACCCGTCGTTCTTGCTCGTCGGCAGGAAGGTCGCGTGCGAGGGGCACGTCGTCGCCGTTCCGTCGTCGGTCATGACGCCGGCGAGCGCCATCCGTCCCGGCCCCGGGAGACCCTGACCCACGTTCGCCGCGGCCGAGATGGTCGGCGGAATGCAGAAGACCGCCGCCAGGGTCGCCGTCCCGGCATGATCGAGCGGGACCTGGTGCGTGCCCGTTGCGGTGACGGTGTCACCGACGTTGCCGTCGTAGCCGGGATAGCAGGGCCGGCGGTGCGCCGTGCAATGGTCGTTCGGCGCTGGGCAGTCGAGGTTGTCGATGCAGCCGCGGAAGGTGTCGATCGCGCACGTCTGGTCGACGGGTGCGAACGGACACTCGCCCTTGTCGCCGACGGTCGGCGCGCAGATGCTGTCGTCCCCGCCCGTCGTGTCGTCGAGACAGGCGTTCACCCGCCGCGCGGTGCCTGCCCCGTTCGAGCACGTGCCCGCGCCGGCGAGCGCACAGGCCGCATCGCTCGTACACGCGACGGTCGAGTCGCCCGAGCAGCTGCCGCAAAGGCAGGTCTTGCCGGGCTGTCCGTTGCACGTCGGGCTCGCTGCCGTGACCGTCGCGGTGGCGACGCCGTCGTTCGTGTGGGTGAGGTCGACGAGACTGGTGCCGACGAGGTTTCCGACCGACGGCGGGCAGTCGAGGCTCGTGACCCCGAAGCTCGTCTCCGGCGACTCGCCGTTGCCGTCGCAGTCGAGCCCAGTGCGGACGCCGCCGCTGCAGGTGCCGTCGCGGACGCCGTCGTTCAGGAAGTCCGCGCCGTCGCAGATGGGACACGGCTGCGCGAAAAGCGGACTGACGTACGTTCGTCGGAGCAGCTTCGCCGAGCCGGCCATGGCGCCGCTCGCGGTGTCGAGCGTGCCCGCGATCGGACCGCTCCACTGGTTCGTGACGCACATCGCGACGCCGCCCGCGTTGATCGCGAGCGGCCCACCGAAGAAGAACTGACACGTGCCGCCGCCGCCGACGCAGGGCGTGTCGTTCACGCACGCGGTCGAGGTGTCGTTGGTGCAGCGGCGGGTGCGGAGGTCCTTTCCGCCGCCCGAGATCGAATGGACGACGTCGTTCACGAACGCGTCGTCGAAGTCCTTCATGGTCGCCTGGTCGTCGTAGACGAAGCACTCGTGGACCGTCGAGGGGCGGTAGCGGTTCTCGATCTTCTCGAAACAGCTCTTCGGACCGGTGAGGTAGCGGTCGCAGTGCGCGTAGTCGGGGCACGTGTCGCCGCCGGCGAGGGCTTTCGCGATCCGGCCGAGCAGGCAGGCGTCGAACCTGTAGAAGCATTTGACCTTCTCGGCGGCGCAGCGGCTGCGGGGCGCGCCGCCGCCCGGAACGAGGCGGGCGACGACGTCGAGCACGTGGACCTCGACTTTGGCGCGCAGGGCCGGGCCGTCGCCGAGCGTCGAGCACTCGTCGTTCTTGAGTTCGAGCTTGTCGATGCAGCCGCGCCCCGTGGCCGGGCTCGAGAATTTCACCCGGCACTTCTGAAGACACGGGCCGTCGACGCCGACGCCGCGCGTGAGCGCCTTTTTGTGGCACTCGAGCAAGCAGCTCTTCAGCGTCAGCACGCACTTGTACTTGCCGGAGTCGCACCGGCTCTCGGCGAGATCACAGCCGATCGGCGTCGCGTGCGCCGTCGCCGACCCGAGGAGCATACCCACCACCGCGACCACGCACGCCTTGGCAATCGAACCCATACGCGCCCCCCTGTGCTCGAGACCGAGTAGGCCCTGTGGCCGTGCCCAGTCATCGGCCGAGTGGAAACGCCGGGTCAACACAAATCGTCGGGAACGGGATCGATTCCCAGCGCCAGGGTGGCGCAGTCGCAGGAGACGAGACGCCGGCCCCGGGAGATGCGGCGGCCGGCGTCTCGTGCCTGGCCGGGCTCAGAACGGCCCGCTGCCGTTGTGACACCTGAGCGGGCGCGTCGCCGGGAAATAGTAGCCGACCGCGAGGCATTCCTCGTCCGTCTGGAAGCTGTCGCCCTGGAAGACCGTGCGGTTCTCCGGGTTGTCGTAGCGGCAGGCGTACTGCAGCTTGTTCGCGAACGCGCGGAACGGCGGCAGCGGCAGCGTTTCCGCCGCGGGATGCGCCCAGTCCGTGCTCGAGAGCACGAGATTCGCACCGTCGAGGATCCGGGTCTCGACCGCCCGCTTGTGCGCGAGCGTCGAGAGCCGCCAGAACTGCGCCCCCTGCGGCGCCGTGCACGACTTGGTCTCGACGAAGTTGGTCGCGAGCGGCGGGATGCCGAAGTCCTTGCTGTAAGCGGTGAAGGTGTCGGTCCGCGTGTAGACGGAGCCCGCGACCGGCTCGACGTTCAGCGCGGCGCTGGTCGTGATCACGTCGCCGCTGGTGTTGACGGCGTGCAGCAGGATGAAGCCCGAGGACAGCGGCGGGATCTCGAGCGCGAGCGGCTTCCCGGTGCCGTCGTCGCTCGGGAACGCGAGCTCGCTCGGCGACTCGTGCGCCTGGTACAGCCAGTGCGGTACGACGCCGGGCATCGTCGGTAGCGGCGTGCAGTCGGCCGCGCTCACGGTGCCCGGAGGGAGGCGGTCGACGGGAAAGGTCGGCGTGCCGGCGGTCGTCGTCGTGAACGCGATCATCGTTTGCACGAACGGTCCCATCTCGGAGGTGAAGCGCGCGACCGGCAGCGTCACGGCGTTCGGCGTCCGGAAGTAGTAGCAGTACGAGACGTCCTGGCCGGGAAACACCTCGACCTCCGGGAACTCGATCCGGAACCCGTCGCGGGGCGGCGGCAGCGTGCCGCCGTTCGCCGGCGTGCAGAGCATCTCGGTGCGGAGCTGCTTGAACCGGTGGGTCGCGAAGCGATCGGTCACGGTCTGATCCGGCGCCGCGCCGGCGGGATAGGGACACTTCACCCGGTAGCAGATGCGGTCCGTCTCGGTCGGTCGCCCTTGGTAGAGGATCTCGTCGAGCGGCCGGCCGCCGTCCGCGAGCGTCCCAGGTTGCACGGCGGCTTCGGCCGGCACGCAATAGAGCTTCGCGCGGCTGATCCGGCATCCGGGCGCCAACCCGAAGGCCGGCGCGTCGAGGTCGACGACGCCGCGCAGGCCACGGAGATTGGCGTTCTTGAGCTCGTAGCATTGGAGATGGTCGGGCACGCCAGCTTCCGCTGCCGTCGCGACAAGTGCCGTTGCGAGTACTGCGATCACGATACGCATGGGTCCTCCTCGGGGCTGGCTGCATGCCGGCCGTTCTGCGTGGGGAAGTAGCGAACGACGACCTCGCGATGCTTGGAGACCCGCTGGAGAATTGCTGGAGACTGAATCGGGTGCTGCCGCCGACGCACAAAATGAGGGGCGGGGCGCGGCACCGACGACCACTACATCCCGAACGCCCCCAGAGCCTTGGCGATCCGCTCCCGCGTCTTCGCATGCGCGAACGGGAACGACCGGAAGAAGGCGTCTTGGGTGATCGTCCCGGCGCGCTCGCGGACGTTCGCCGCCCAGACCTCCGCGCGCGCGCGATCGCCATTCAACGCGTGCGCGGCGATCGCGATCACGGCGATCAGCACGTGGGCGCCCGGCGCGCGGGCGGCGCGCTCGGCCCAGCTCGCGGCCTCGGCGCGTTCCCCGCCGACGATGTGCGAGAGCGACCGGGTCGCCGCCATCGCGTAGTGCAGGGGATCGAGGGGGCTGAGCGCCATGGCCATGTCCGCGTCGTCGCGGCCCGCGTCGCTCCGGCCGGCGAGGACGTGCGTCCAGGCGCGCGCGTAGATGCCTTGCGCGTAGCTCGGGCTGAGACCGGTCGCGCGTTCGAGCCAGGCGAGGCTCGTGTCGAGGTCGCCTTCGAGCCAGAGGCTCCGGCCCATGGTGAGGTTCGCGAAGGGGTCGAGTGGGTCGAGCTCGACGCTCCGCTCCGCCGTGCGGCGCGCGCTGCGCACCTCGGCTGCGACGTCGCGCGTGTAGCGCAGGAACGCGTTCTGGAAGTGGACGAAGGAAAGCCCGGCGTGGGCGCGGGCGAAGCCGGGATCGCCCGCGATCGCGCGCTCGAAGAGCTCGCGGGCGACGGCGTTGTCGGTGCGGTGGAAGCGGAACATGTGCTGGAGGCCGAGGTGGTACGCCGACCAGGCGTCGAGGTTCTCCGGCGACACGAGGCGCGCGGCGCGGGCCTCGTGGGCCGGGATCTGCAGCTCGAGCGCGGCGACGATGCGCGCGAGGATCGCCGTGCGGGTGGCGTGGACGTCGGCGACCTGCGACTCGAAGCGATCGCCCCACGCGACCCCACCGTTGCGCGTGTCCGCGAGGTGAACGGTCACGACGAGCTTCGCGCCGGCGAGCTCGACGGAACCCGAGAGACAGTAGCGGACGCCGAGCGCCTTCCCGACCTCGCGCACGTCGGGCGTTGCCGACCGGAAGCGGAACGACGACCCGCGGTCGATCACGAAGAGCCAGCGGAGCCGCGCGAGCTCGGCGATCAGCTCGTCGGGAAGCGCGTCGGCGATCGCCTCGTACGGCCCGCCGGCGCCGATCAGCCGAAACGGCAGGACCGCGATCGACGGCTTCGCGTCGCCGGCACGCGCGAGATCGCTGCCGGCAGCCGCCGCCTCGTCGAGGTCCGCCAAGAAGCGGAATCCCTGCCCATGGACGGTCTTGATGAAGCGCTGCGCCTTGCCGTCGTCGCCGAGGGCGCGGCGCGCCGACTTGATCCGGCTGTCGAGCGCCGAATCCGAGACCACCCGGCCGTCCCACACTTTCTCGATGATCTCGTCGCGCGAGACGAGGCGGTCGCGGTTCTCGGCGAGGAGCAGGAGGAGCGCGAAGACCTGCGGCTCGACGGGTACGGCCGCGCCGTCGCGGCGAAGCTCGATCTTCGCCCGATCCAGCTCGAAGGCGTCGAAGCGGTAGATCACCGCGTCCGACCATAGCCGATCGGCCTCGCGCCCAAAATCTCCAGCTCGTCTCCAGGGGGTCTCCAAGCATTCCGGCCGGGCCCGACGCATGGTGCGCATCGACGGCCGCCGGAATGGCCCGGCCCCGCAACCCAACGAAGGAGCACGACCATGCCGCTCGTCACGATCGACGTCATCAAGAACGTCTTCACCCCGACCCAGAAAGAGGACCTCATCGCCAAGGTCACCGAGGCGATGATCGCCGTCGAAGGCGAGTCCATGCGTCCGGTCACCTGGGTCCGTATCCAGGAGTTCGAGCAGGGCGACTGGGCGATCGGCGGGAAGCGCCTCGGGGCGGCCGACGTCCACGCGATGGCGGGGCGGCGGGTCGCGTCCGCGTGAATTTCGACCGGCGGCGGTGGGTCAGTTCGCGACCACCGCCGCGGCGAGGCGCGTCGGGTGTGCCGGTGGCGCACACTGACCCAGCGACAGACGCGTGGGTGACTTACGACGCGAAACCCGACGTCCGGTAGCGGCTCGGGGTGCTGCCAGACATCTTGCGCATCAGGCGGCGAAGCGCGGTGGCGTCCGTGTAGCCGACCTGCGCGGCGACGTCCTCGATCGACATCCGGCTCGACTCGAGCAGCATCCGCGCCCGGTTGAGACGGACGCTCTGTACGAGCGCCATCGTGCTCGTGCCGGTCGCCTGGCGTACGTGCCGGGAGAGCGTGCGCTCCGACATCGCGAGCTCGCGCGCGAGGGTCGCGACGCTCGGTGGCGTCGGCAGCGCCGACTCGACGCGCTCGACGACCCGCCCGACGAGCGCGTTCCCGTTCGCGAGCATCGTCGGCACGACGAAGCTCGCCTGGGCGTGGCGCCCGTCGATCAGCAACACCCGCCCGACCGCGTCCGCAAGGGCCACCCCGAACTGCACGCGCACGAGGTGCAGCATGAGATCGGTCTGCGCGAACGCGGCGCCGGCCGTGCTGACGGCGCCGTCGGCGCACACCATGCGGTCGGCGTCGACCGTGCAGCGCGGCTCGAGCCGGCGCAGGGCCGACGCGAGCCACCACGTCGTCGTCACCCGCCGTTCCGGGAGGAGCCCGGCCGCTTGCAGCAGGAACACGGCGGAGCAGGAGGCGGCGACGCGCCCCCCGCGCCCGGCGTGGGCCGCGACCGCGCGGATCGCGCGCCGCGCGTCGGGACGCGCAAGGCGTGCGGCGAGGCGCGCGGCGTCGTCGACGCCGAGCCCCGGAACGATCCAGGTCGACCGGTCGCCGCCTGCCCGCCCCGGGAGCGCAGTCGTCGCGACCTGCATCCCGCCGCTGAGATCGACCGCGCCTCCCGCAGCCGACACGACCCGCCACGTCGGCCGCGCGCGCTTCGTCCGTGCCGCAATCGTCGCCGCCGCGCGGAGGATGTCGAGGGTCGCGGCGACGCTCGTCGCGTACGCGCCGTCGAGCACCAGGATCGTGAAGTCGGTCATTGTCTGAAACCGCCTGAAAAATGTCGTATCCGACACTGGCTGTCCAGCGCGTCGCGGCGTTTACTCCGCGCATGCCCGATCGCAGCCTGACGCACGACGACGCTCTCGAGGACTTCACCGCGCGCGACATCGCGCTCGACAGCGTGACGAAGGTCGTGCACGTCGCCGGTACGGGACCGGCGGTCCTCGTGATGACCGAGATGCCCGGCATCAGCCCCCACGTCGCGCGTTTCGCCCGTTGGGTGCGCGGCGCCGGCTTCACCGTCTACATGCCGTCGCTCTTCGGCCGCGACGGCGCCCTCCCGAGCGCCGACGAGGGGGCCGCGATCTTTCGGCGCGCCTGCATGAGCGCCGAGTTCCGCGCTTTCGGCGCCGGCGCGTCGAGCCCGGTGACGCACTGGCTGTGCGGGCTCGCGCGCCTCGCGCATGCGGAATGCGGCGGCCCCGGGGTCGGCGCGATCGGCATGTGCTTCACCGGGAACTTCGCGCTCACGATGATGCTCGAGCCCGCGCTGCTGGCGCCCGTGCTGTCGCAGCCGGCGCTGCCGCTCGACGACGCGCGCGGCCTCGAGATCGCGCCGGACGAGCTCCGGGCCGTGCGCGCCCGGCTCGAGCGCGAGGATCTCACGGTGTTGGCGTACCGCTTCGCGGGTGACGCCTACTGCCGCGCCGCGCGCTTCGCGGCCTACGCCGAGGCCCTCGGCGACCGCTTCGTCCCGCGCGTCCTCCCGGACGCCGCCGCCAACACCGACCTGACCCCGTTCGCCGCCCAATACGTCGCGACCCCCCACAGCGTCGTGACCGTCAACCTGATCGACGAGGCGGGGCAGCCGACGTTGGCGGCGCGCGACGAGATCCTCGCCTTCTTCGCACGCCGACTCTGCGCCTAGCAGCAACTGGGTTGCGGCGCTGCCTCTGAGCGCCAGGGTTGTTGGTCGCGGGTCATCGCGTTGACGGCGGTGAGGAGCTTGCGCGCAACCGCAGCGAGGGCCGCCTTCTTGGGCTTTCCGTGTGCGACGAGCCGGGC
>JANNPN010000143.1:0-4195 GCA_031400185.1 Polyangiaceae bacterium | reverse complement strand
CGCCTTCCGTCCGGTCATCAAGAGCTCGCCGATGCCGGGGAGGCAGTAGCCGGCGAACATCGCCGCGACCGCGAGGTCGAAGAACCCGCCCGGCGCCGCCGGCAACGCCGGGTTCACGAGCACGAGGCCATTGACGTTCGCGGGCGCCTCGGCGGCGGCCATGAGCGAGATCAAGCCGCCCATCGAGTTGCCGACGAGGATCGCGGGGCCGCCGATCACGCGCTCGACGAAGCGCGTCAGCAGCGCCCGGTTCGCGTGGATCGACGCCGAGTCGCCCTCGGTCGGGGTGCGGCCGAAGCCCGGCAGGTCGATCGCGACGACGCGCGCGTGGCGGGCGAGCTTTCCGCCGACCGACATCCAGTTGACGTGCGCGCCGCCGAGGCCGTGAACCAGCACCATGCCCGGGCCGCTGCCGCCGTAGTCGATGTAGTGCACCGGCACGCCGAGCTCGACGACGCGCGACGTCGGATGCGTGGTACGCGCGGCCGGCGCGCCGCCGTTCGTCGCGGGACGCAGGATCTCGAAGCGCGCCTTCCGGATCGGGTCCTCGAAGCGCTCGAGCACGGCGCCCCGCGATTCCCGGATGATCGCGTGTCGGCGCGTGCCGTCGAGCGCGTTCCCGCCCATGAGCGCGCGCGCCGCGCGCCGCGGCTCGAGCGGGACGATCGACGTGCCGGTCGCGCGTACGCGGGCCATCTCGCGCCGCAGCAGCAAACGGCAGAACCCGCGCATCGGGCCGTCGGCCGTCGGCTTCAGCACGTCGAACCCCGCCGACATCGGCGAGCTCACCAGCACCAAATCGAGTCCGAGGCCCGCGAGCAGGTCGGCGTTGGTCGGCGAATGGGCCCCGCCGTCGACGTAACGCTCGCCGTCGATCTCGACGGGCCGGTAGTAGCCGGGGACCGCGCACGAGGCGGCGACCGCCTGTGCGACGCTCGCGTCGGGCGCCTCGGCGCGGCCGAACGTGACCCGCGCACCGTCGGAGAGCCGGACGGCGTTGATCCAGAGCGGCTTCGCCGGCCAACCGTCCGCGAACAGACGGCCGATGCCGCCGACGAGGTGGTCGGTCGGGATGCGGCCGGCCGGGAGCGCCGCGGAGACCAGCGCGCCGATCTTCACTTCCCAGGGGCGCCAGAGGGTGCGCTTCAGGTACGACGGGTCGGCGACATTCAGGAGCGCCGACCAGGCGAGCGGCTCGGCGGCCGGCGCGGGCTCGGGCCGGCCGAGCACGGCGGCGATGCCCTGCCCTTCCTCCGACAGCGTCTCGCCGAGCGCCCGCGCCGCGAGGTCGCGCGGCGCCATGCCGCCCCGAAGCAACGCCGCGATGACGGCACCCGCCGACGTGCCGACGATGAGGTCGGCGGTGCGCGGATCCCAGCCCGTAGCTTCCTGCAGGGCGGTCAGGACGCCGATGTGAAAGGCATGACCGGTGGCTCCACCAGCGCCGAGGACGAGGCCGATACGTGCCATTACGGTGTCAGGTAAATGCCTGACCCCGGGGAACCCGGCAAGCTCGGCTTTTCGGGGCGACCTAGCCCGCGTGTCTCCGCTGGTAGTGGTCGAGGAAGCGCGCGATCCGCCCGATCGCTTCCGTCAGGTCGTCGGCGTTCGGCAGGAAGACGATGCGGAAATGGTCGGGATGCGGCCAGTTGAAGCCGGAGCCCTGCACGACGAGCACCTTCTGGTCCTCCAGCAGCTCGAGGATGAGCTGCTGGTCGTCCTGGATCGGGTAGCGGCGGAGGTCGAGCTTCGGGAAGAGATAGAGCGCCGCCTTCGGCTTCATGCACGTGACGCCGGGGATCGACGTGAGGAGCTCGTGCGCGAGGTCGCGCTGCTTCCCGAGCCGACCGGTCGGAAGAACCAGGTCCTCGATGCTCTGATGGCCGCCGAGCGCCGTCTGGATCGCGAACTGCGACGGCACGTTCGAGCAGAGTCGCATCGAGGCCAGGATGTTCAGGCCCTCGATGTAGTCCTGGGCGTGCGACCTGTCGCCCGAGATGACCATCCAGCCGGCGCGATAGCCGCACGCGCGGTAATTCTTCGAGAGGCCGTTGAAGGTGAGGGTCAGCACGTCGTCGCTGAGCGACGCGATCGAGGTGTGGGTCGCGCCGTCGTACAGCACCTTGTCGTAGATCTCGTCGGCGAGGATCAGGAGGCGGTGCTGACGCGCGATCTCGACGAGCTCGCGCAAGAGATCGTCGGGGTAGAGCGCGCCGGTCGGGTTGTTGGGATTGATGACGACGATCGCGCGCGTGGTCGGGGTGATCTTGGCGCGGATGTCGTCGAGGTCGGGGAGCCAGCCCGCGCCCTCGTCGCAGAGATAGTGACGCGCGGTACCGCCGGCGAGGCTCACGGCCGCCGTCCAGAGCGGATAGTCCGGCGCGGGTACGAGCACCTCGTCGCCGTTGTTCAGCAGCCCCTGCATGCACATGACGATCAGCTCGGAGACGCCGTTCCCGATGTAGATGTCCTCGATGCCGACGCCCGCGACGTGCTTCTGCTGGCTGTAGTGCATGACGGCCTTCCGGGCCGCGAAGAGCCCCTTCGAGTCGCAATAGCCGGCCGCGCTCGGGAGGTTGCGGATCACGTCCTGCACCAGCTCCTCGGGCGCATCGAACCCGAACGGCGCCGGGTTGCCGATGTTGAGCTTGATGATGCGGTGCCCCTCGTCCTCCATGAGCTTCGCGCGCGCGAGGACGGGACCGCGGATGTCGTAACAGACATTGGCGAGCTTCGCGGACTTCTGCAGCAACCGCTGAGGCACCACCGGCGACGGGTGCGACACGACGAGCTTCGGCATGGATCGGAGACTACGCCATTCCCTGGGAGGATGACACCGGCGAAGGGGGCGCGAGCGGTGGTTTGACGGCACCGGGAGAGGCAGGAGACCTCCACGAGAGGGTCGGTCGATGACGTCGGCGAAGGAAGGCCACCGTCGCCCAAAAGAGGGTTGGTAGGGGTGGGTCAGTGGCGCGCAGCGCGGGGTGACGCAACGCGGGGTGACGCAACGCGGGGTGGCGCAGCGCGGGGTGGCGGCGCCGTGGGCTGCCGACGCCGCTTCGGTCCATCTAGCTCGTCCTTTGGCTCTTCATTGGCTCTTCTTCCCCTCAACCCGGAACGTCGGCGGGATCGAGGAGACCGTGCCGACGCCAGCCGACGGCGAGGAGCCATGTTCTGGCCCGCGCGACCGCTCGCGGTATCAACGCCGCTCGACCGTCATCCTCGACCGCCTGTCCGGGCTTCCAACCTTCGAACCACCGCGCGGACGATGCCGGATCGAGCCGGACGACGTTTTTGATCGCCGCGCCCGCCTTCGTCGCATGGCGCCTCGCGTTCAGCAGCACGTAGCGCAGCGCATGCCGCACTTCCCTCGGCGTGGGCAGCAGCCGGAAGTGATACCGATCCGCGAACACGCGGCCCGTGCGATCCGCGACGCGATTGACCGCTCGTGCAAGCCGCGCCCCGATGGCCTTCATCCCACGCCCGAGCGCCTCGCAGCCGCGCGCCTCGACGATGAGGTGCGCGTGGTTGCCCTGCAAAGAATAGTGCACGAGCCGAAAATCCGACCGCTCGCAGCCAACCGCGAATGTCTTCTCGATCGCGCGCAGGATCGGCGCCGTGCGAAGGGACGGCACGTCGGCGCGCATGCGCAATGTGACGTGCGCCGGCAGCGACGTCCGGAAATGCTCGCGGGACCGATGCGGCAGCCCCATGCGCTTCGACCCCACCGGCTTCCGCCCGGCGCCCGCGCGACGCCCGCCCCATCGGCGCGCCGGAGGAAGGTCGAGAGCGAGTTGTCGAGGTCGACGAGCCACTTGACTGGGCTATCTATTACGTTCGAGGCACCATGTCAACGCCTGAGTTTCGCAGGATCCGCGGTGGAGACATGGGTAACAGGTTGGACCGCACTGATCGGTGACCGGGGTGACAAAGCGCTCCAGAGACGTGGGTGACACTGCGAGCAAGGGGGTGTGCTTGCCCTGGAAGCGGACGGCACCCGTGAAGGAGCGAACACGATTCATCGACGCGTGCATCGCGCAGGAGGCGAGTCTCAGCGCGCGGTGTCGGCAGTTCGGGATCCGTCGCACGACGGGCTACAACTGGATCGGACGCTTCCTCGGCGGCGGCGACCTCGGCGATCGTTCGCGGCGGCCCACGCACAGCCCACGCGCCGTGGCGGCGCGCCGCGCCCGCC
>JANNPN010000135.1:0-9102 GCA_031400185.1 Polyangiaceae bacterium | reverse complement strand
GCCGACCCGCGTGCGACGCACGTCGCGGGCGGCGCGCTCGCGCCGACGCTCGGCACGGTCGCGGCCCCGGCCTTCACGATCGTCGACGGCGACGCGGCGGCCGACGCCGTGACGAGCGGCGCCGGCGCGCTCTACGTCGCGGGGCGGTTGCGCGTGCACGGCCGGCTCGCGTTCACCGGCCTCGTCGCCGCCGCAGGCGGCATCGAGGTCGCGCCGGGCGCCGTGCTCGAGCTGTGCGGCGGCGCATGGGCGGCCGGCGCGTCCGCCTTCGACGCGCGCGGCACCGGCTTCGTCCGCGCCAGCAGTACGGCCCTCCGCATGGCTGCCGCTCTCGCCCCCCTTCCCGCCCGCGCCCGTGTGCTCGCCGTGCGCGAAGCCTCCTGAAAGGACTCCATGGGTGACACGATCCTCATCGTCGACGACAGCGCAGACATCGCCCTCATCAGCGCCCGCATGCTGGGTCAGCGCGGCTTCGCGGTGATCACGGCGAGCGACGGTGCCGAAGCGCTGACACTCGTCGCAAGTCAGCGCCCGGACTGCATCCTCCTCGACGTGATGATGCCGCGCATGAGCGGGCTCGAGGTGCTGCAGGCGCTCAAGGCCAACGCGATGACGTCATCGATCCCCGTGATCATGGTCACCGCCAAGACCACCAACGACGACGTCCTCTCCGGCTACCAACTGGGCGCCGACTACTACATCACCAAACCGTTCACCGCCGACGAGCTGGTGTACGGCGTGAATCTCGTCCTCGGACACCAGCCGCAGGCGCGTCCGCCGACATGACCTGAAGCGTCCGCCGGCCGAGGCATCGCCGGCGCGAGGAAAGAGAGAGCGCGATGCCCGACACGATCATGGTCGTCGACGACAACGAGAACGCCACCCGCATGACGGCGCGGATGCTCTCGGGCCTCGGCTACGAAGTGATGACGGCACTCGACGGGCCGAACGCGCTCGCGCAGATCGCCGCGCGCCAACCCGACTGCATCCTGCTCGACATCATGATGCCGAGCATGAGCGGCCTCGAGGTACTGTCCCGCCTGAAGCACGACCCGGCGACCACGTCGATCCCGGTGATCATGCTGACCGCCAAGAGCCAGGACGACGACGTGCTGACCGGCTACAAGGAAGGCGCCGAGTACTACATCACGAAGCCGTGCACCTCGCGCGATCTGATCTACGGCATCCGCTTGGTGCTGGGTCAGAATCACGCGCCGGCGCCGCCGGCCTGAGCGTCACTCGGTCGCGCCGCCGCGTGCGGCATTCGTCGAGAGCACCATCAGCCACAGCAGCGCGCCCGCGAGCAACATGACGCGCGCGTGCAGCAACACCTCACTGTGGAAGTGCTCGAGGATGCTGTTCGGGAACGAGATCGCGAAGAGCAGCCCGAGGGCGACGAGCGACGCCCACGCGCGCGGGTGCAGATAGCGCCAGAACACGGGAATCAGTACCGCGAGCGCGGCCAGGTCGTAGCTGTGGCTGTAGCCGAAGAGCAGGGTCACGCCGATCAGCAGCGCCAGGAGGTCGCGGTCGGCGAAGCGCTGCCGGGACCACCAGAGCGCCACGGTCGCAAGGAAGCCGACGACGAAGAGATCCGGCGTCGCGATGCCGACGGCGTGGAAGAAGCTTCGCAGGTTGAAGAGCATGCGGGTCCCGAGCGCGTTGTGCGGATGGTCGCCGTAGCGTCCGACCGCGTGCAGCCAGTCGAAGAACACCTCGACCGGACCGACGACGATCATCGGGACCAGCGAGAACGCCAGGACGGTCGCCGCGGCGGCGAGCAGCACGCGCCACTGGCGGGTCAGCACGAACCACACGACGACGAAGAGGCTGAGCGGCGGCTTGAACGTCGCGATCGCGAGCGCGATTCCCGCGAGCACGGTGTGGCCGCGGCCGGCGTAGTACCAGGCGGCCGCGAGGCCCGCGCCCGCGATCAGCGTCGTCTGCCCCATCCACACGACGAACGCCGTCGAGAGGTTCCCGGCGATCAACGCCGGCACGAACCAGCGGTGCGCCGTCGACGTCGGCGCGCTCGGGCGCGAGCCCTGCTCCTCGACCGTCCGGACGCCGATCCAGGCGAGGACGCCGATCGCCAGGAGGTTCAGGACGTTCATGATCAGGAACGCCTGCCGCATCGACCCGATCCCGAGCAGGAGGCAGAGCGGCGCAGTCTGCGGCGGATAGGCGAAGTTGTACTGCCGCAACGCATCGCTCCCGACGCCGACGTCGGGAAGCGTGACGGCGGGCGTATACGCGTTCGTCCCCGCGAGCCAGTACTTGCCCGCAAGGTACAGGTACTGCGCGTCCATGCTGGTCTCGTCGGGACCGCCGTGGCCGATGCCGAGCACGCCGAGCGCGAGCACCACCGCGAGGCCGGCGACGACGGCACCGACCCGGACGGCGCGGCTTGCCGCGAGGGCGAACATGCCGCGGCTCAGCACGTCGGTTCCCATCACCGCCGCCGCTCCGCCGCCACGATGGCGCGGAGACGGAGGAGCTCCGAGACGACTTGCGGCACCTGGCGGAGCCCGAGCTTCGAGCCCGACGCGTCCTCCCACGAGTCGAGCGGGAGCTCGAGGCACTGCCGCGGCACGTCGACCTGGCCGTGCGCCTGCAGCCCCAGGAGGCGCGCCAGCAGCTCGACGTCGAAGCACCACCGGAGCTGGAAGGGCCGCTCGAAGAGCTGCAGCATCGCCGGCGTCGCGCGGAGGAGCTTCGCGCCGCACTGCGTGTCGTAGACGGCGAGGTCGAGGATGCGCGACGCCGCGGTCGCGAACACGCGCCCGAGGTAGTGACGCCGCGGGGTTCGCCGGATACGCTTCCCGAGGAGCTGCACCCGCGACCCGAGCACCATCATGACGTCGGGGTTCGCGAACGCCGCGACGAACTGCGGGATCGCGTCGAGCGGGGTCGCGAGGTCGGCGTCCCAGTAGCCGACCAGGCGGGCACCATCCGCGCCCGCGGCCAGCACGCCGCGCCGGACGGCCTCGGCCTTGCCGGAGTTGCACTCGAGGTGCAGTGCGCGCACCCGCTCGGGGTGCTCGGCCGCGAACCCGTCGAGCATCGCGCGCGTGCCGTCGGTGCTGCCGTCGTTCACGAGCACGTACGAAAGCGCGGGCTCGTGAGCGAGGCTCGCGCGGAAGGCCGGCAGGTGCAGGCGCGCGGCCTCGTTGTAGCAGGGGATGACGACTACGACGTCCGGCATAACGCCCACGCGCTGAGCCCGGGCAGCGTGATGCCCAGACGACGGGCGCCGAGCATCAGAGCATTGTCGAGCCGGAGCGCGGTCGTCACCATGCTCGTGAGCAGGCGCCCGCGATCCCAGCCTCCGATGCCGTGGGCCTCGGCGCCGGCCGCGGCCGGTCGATCGCCGATCGCCGTCGCGGCCGCGCGGGCCGGCAGCAACGACCCGAAGAGGTAGCCGTCGTCGACGATCGCGAGCCCGGCGGTGCCGACCGCGTCACGAAGGTGGGAGAGACTGTAGCGCCGGTGGTGACGGAGGAAGCGGTCGTGCTCGGAGAACAGCGCCTGGAACGCCGGCACCGTCACCATGGCGAGCCCGTCGGCCGCGAGATGCTCGCGCGAGAGCTGGCGCAACAGACCCACGTCGTCCTCCACATGTTCAATGACGTCGCACAGCAGGATCAGGTCGAAACGCCGTGCGCCGAGCGCGCTGGGATCGCGCGAGCGTTCGACGGTTCCCGGTCCGCGCGGGGCGACCCCGCACGATACCGCGGGCAGGTACACGTCGACAGCCATCAATTGCGGGACGCGGAAGACGTCCTGGACGTGCTCGCCGGTGTAGCCGTCGCCGCAGCCGTAGTCCAAGACGGTCGCAAACGACCCGCGGTGCTGCCGGAGGATGTCCTCGACCGCGCGCGCCCGCGCCACCTCCCACGGATGGCGCGCGGCGGTGTCGGAAAAACGCTCGCTCAAATCCAGAAGGCGCCTCGCACGAAGGATCGGAAATACCACGCGACCCGCGGCAGTGGCTATGCGCGGATCGCGAGCGTTTACCTGCTGGGGATTGCGCGTTAGAGTCCGCGGCCCCACGTGGACGCACCTCACCGAATGCGCGGCTGCTTCATCACGATCGAAGGCATCGACGGGGCGGGCAAGAGCACGCAGGTCGACCGACTGGCCCGCCTGATCGCCGCTGCCGGACATGCCCTGACGACGACGCGCGAGCCCGGCGGCACCGCACTCGGCCGCGAGCTCCGCCACATGGTGCTCGGCCGCACGCTCGCGCTCACCCCCGACGCCGAGCTCTTCCTCTTCCTGGCCGACCGCGCCGACCACGTCGCGACCGTGATCGCCCCGGCGCTCGCCGACGGGAGGGTCGTGCTCTGCGATCGCTTCTCCGACTCGACGATGGCCTACCAGGGCCACGGCCGCGAGCGCGATCTCGACCGGGTCCGGCGCTGGAACGAGGAGAGCAGCGCGGGCATCGTGCCGGACCTGACCCTCCTCCTGGATTGTCCCATCGCCCTCGGCGCGGGGCGACGGCACCGCGAGACGGACCGCTATCAGGTGCTGGACGAGGCGTTCCACGAGCGCGTGCGCGGCGGGTTCCTCGCCGAGGCCGCCGCCGCACCCGACCGCATCCGCGTGATCGACGCGAGCCGCGCCCTCGACGCGGTGAGCGCCGAGGTCGCGCGCGTTGCGCTCGCGTGGCTCGACGTGCACGCATCCGGCGCACCGGCGGCGTCGGCGCGCCACGGTGCGAGCGCCTGACCATGGCGCGGAAGCCCGCCACGCCCGCCGACACCGCGGCGCCGACCACCCGGCCGACGCGCTTCGCCGAGGTCCGCGGCCACGAGCGCGCGATCGCGTATCTCCGCCGCGGCTTCGAGTCGGAGCGCCTCGCGCACGCGTTCGTCTTCACCGGTCCCGCCGGGGTCGGCAAGCGGATGGTGGCGAACGCGCTGGCACTCGGGCTCCACTGCGAGACGCGTCCGTTCGACGCGTGCGGCGCGTGCAACGCCTGCCGCACGATCGCCGCCGGCACGAACCCCGACGTGCGGGTGATCGCCGGACCGCTCGAGGGCAAGCGCGACCTTTCGATCGAGCAGGTGCGCGACCTGCAGCGCGAGCTCGGCTTCCGGTCGCTCTCGGCCCATCCCAAAGTCGGCATCGTCGACACGGCGCACCTCATGACCGCGCAGGCCCAGAACGCCCTCCTGAAGACGCTCGAGGAGCCGAGCGGCGCGACGGTGCTGGTGCTGATCGCGGTGCAGGCGTCGGTCCTCCTGCCGACGATCCTGTCGCGCTGCCAGCGCGTGAGCTTCGCGCCCCTTCCGACGGCGGACGTCGTCGCGATCCTCGCCGCGCACGGCCGGAACGACACCGAGGCGCGTGCGCTCGCGGCCTACGCCAACGGCAGCCCAGGCGCCGCGCTGGCACTCGACGCGGAGTTCTTCGGCAAGCGGCGGCGCGAGCTCCTCGGCGCGCTCGCCGGCCTCCGCGGGGCCGGCTTCAAGAAGCTCGGCGACTTCGCGCAGACGCTGGCCGCTGAAGACAAGGACCTCACCGCGGTGCTCGCGGTGATTGCGTCGTGGCAGCGCGATCAGCTGCGGCGCGCCGTGCTCGGGCCGGACGCGGAGTTACAGAACGCCGACCTCGCCGGTGCGATCGGCACGCCCGACGTCGGCGCGAGTCTTCGCAATCTCGAAACCACCCATGCTACGATCCGTGCGCTGCGGCAGAACGCCAACCGCAATCTGACCCTGATCCAGATGCTGATGCGCCTCGAGTGACCATGACCCACGTGCCGCATTCATCGCCGCCGCCGTCCGTCGTGGGCGTGCAGTTCCACCCGACCGGGCCGATCCACGACTACGACGCTGCGGGCCTCGACCTCGCGCGCGGCGAGCGGGTGGTGGTCGAGATCGCGCGTGCGCAAGCACTCGCGACGGTCGCGCGCCCCTCCCGCTCGGCCCCGCTTCCGGAGGATGCGCCGAAGATCCTCCGCCGCGCCGACCGGCGGGACCTCACGCGCGACGAGCAGAACCAGGTCCGCCAGCGCGAGGCGCACCATCTCTGTCTCACCCGCATCCGCGCCCGCAGCATGAGCATGAAGCTCGTCAAGGTCGAGGTGCTCTTCGACGGCAGCAAGGCGATCTTCTATTTCTGCGCCGAGGGCCGCGTCGACTTCCGCGAGCTCGTGCGCGACCTGGCGCAAGGGCTGCACACGCGGATCGAGATGAAGCAGATCGGCGCCCGCGACGAGACCAAGATGCTCGGCGGCGTCGGACCGTGCGGGCGCGAGCTCTGCTGCTCGACCTGGCTCCGCGAGTTCCAGGCCGTGTCGGTCCGGATGGCGAAGGAGCAAGGGCTGTCGCTGAACCCGTCGAAGCTCTCCGGCATGTGCGGGCGCCTCAAGTGCTGCCTGCGGTACGAGTACGAGACGTACCTGGAGCTCCGGCGCGGGCTGCCGAAGGTCGGGTCGCAGGTGACGTCGCTCAAGGGCGACGGGGTCGTGTTGCGCCACAACGTGCTGAAGCAAACGGCGGTGGTGCGGCGCGGCGACGACGGAGCGGAGGTGGAGGTCACGCTGGAGGACCTCGTCGAGAAACGTGCCGACTGATCCGACTGCGACCCGGCGCGTCCAGGGCACGACGCCGCGCGTCCACGACACGACGCCGCGCGTCCAGGGCACGACGCCGCGCGTCTACATCACGACGCCGCTCTACTACGTGAACGCTGAGCCGCACCTCGGCTCCGCGTACACGATGCTGATCTGCGACACGTTCGCGCGCTTCTATCGCCAGCGCGGCTACGACACGCACTTCCTCACCGGCACCGACGAGCACGGCGACAAGATCGCCGAGGCCGCCGCCGCCGCAGGCGCCGAGCCGAAGGCCTACGCCGACCGGATCAGCGGAATCTTCCGCAGCACCTGGGAAGCGTCGAACCTCACGTACGACCGCTTCATCCGAACCACCGACCCCGACCACGTGCGGACCGTGCAGGCGATCCTGCAGCAGGTCTACGACGCCGGCGACATCTACTTCGGCAGCTACGGCGGGCTGTACTGCACCGGGTGCGAGCGCTTCTACACCGAGAAAGAGCTCGTCGACGGCAAGTGTCCGGACCACAAGACCGTGCCCGAGTACATCGAGGAGGAGAACTACTTCTTCCGGATGGGCAAGTACCAGGAGCGCCTGCTCGCCGCGCTCGAGGCGAAGCCCGACCTCGTGCGACCGGAGCGCTACCGGAACGAGGTGCTCGCGATGCTGCGCGAGCCACTCGAAGACCTGTGCATCTCGCGGCCGAAGAGCCGGCTCACGTGGGGCATCACGATGCCGTTCGACGACCGCTTCGTGACGTACGTGTGGTTCGACGCCCTGATCAACTACGTGACCGCCGTGCGCGAGCTTGGACCCGAGCGCTGCGCGCAGCTCTGGCCGGCGGCGCAGCATTTCATCGCGAAAGACATCTTGAAGCCCCACGCCGTCTACTGGCCGACCATGCTGATGGCGGCCGGCCTCCCGCTCTACGACCACCTGAACGTGCACGGCTACTGGACGGTCGACGGCCAGAAGATGTCGAAGAGCCTCGGGAACGTGGTGCGGCCGCTCGACATGCAGGAGAAGTACGGGCGCGACGCATTCCGCTACGTGCTGCTCCGCGAGAGCGTGTTCGGCCTCGACGCCGACTTCCGCGAGGACGCGCTCGTCACGCGGATCAACGCCGATCTCGCGAACAACATCGGGAACCTCGTGAGCCGGACGCTCTCGATGCAGCAGAAGTACTTCGCGGGGGTCGTGCAACCACTGGGCGAGCACCGGCCCGAGGATGCAGCACTGGCCGCCGCGTTCGCCGAGGCCGCACGCGAGGTCGACGCCCAGGTGGGCGAGCTCATGCTCTCGCGTGCGCTCGAGGCCATCCTCCGTGCGGCGGATCACGCCAACAAGTACATCGTCGAGACCGCGCCGTTCACGCTCGCGAAGGACCCCGCGACGAAGCCCCGGGTCGGCGCGATCCTCCACAACCTGCTCGAAGCGCTCCGGATGACCGCCGAGCTCTCCGCGCCGTTCACTCCGGAGACCTCGGTGCGGATCGCCGAGCTGCTGAACCTGCCGGACACGAGGCTCGCGCTCCCGGGGCCGGCCTGGGGCACCACCTTTCCCGCCGGCCACGTCGTCCAGAAGCCGGTGCCGCTCTTCCCGCGCATCGAGGTCTGAGCGCCGTGGGCACGACGGGGGGAGACGGCGGCGTCGGGGCGCGGCCGCGCGCGATCGACCTGGCGCCGCCGGGCGACGTCGTGGCGCTCATCGACTCGCACTGCCACCTCGACCAGGACGCATTCGCCGACGACCGCGCGGCGGTGATCGCGCGGGCACGGGCGGCCGGCGTCGGTCGCATGATCACGGTCGGTGCGGGCGGTCCGCTCGCGAGCAACTACGCGGCGGTCGCGATCGCCGAGGCCGACCCCGAGATTTTCGCCGCCGTCGCCGTCCACCCGCACGACGCCAGCGACATCGCGGACGACACCTGGGACGAGCTCCGCCGCCTCTGGGCCCACCCGAAGGTCGTCGCGGTCGGCGAGACCGGGCTCGACTACTACTACGAGCACTCGCCCGCCGACGTGCAGCAGCGCCACCTCCGGCGCTTCGTTCGCGAGGCCGGACGTGCCGGGTTGCCGCTCGTGATCCACTGCCGCGACGCGTTCCCTGACCTGCTCCGCATCTTCGACGAGGAGGACGCGGCGGCGGTCGGCGGCGTCATCCACTGCTTCAGCGGTACGCCCGCCGAGGCCGAGGCGTGTCTCGCGCGCGGCTTCGCGCTCTCGTTCTCGGGGATCGTGACCTTCAAGACCGCCGATCAATTGCGCGACGCCGTCCGGCTGACGCCGCGGGACCGCATCCTCATCGAGACCGACGCGCCCTTCCTCGCTCCGCCTCCACACCGCGGAAAGCGGAACGAGCCGGCGCTCGTCCGCCGCGTCGCCGAGGAGGTGGCACGAGTCCTCGGCCGCGACCTCGCCGAGGTTGCCGCGCTCACCGTCGCCAACACCAACCGCGCCTTCCGCCTCGCAGCTCGCTGAAAAAGGCCGATCTGCGTCGTTGCTTCCTCACTCACTTGTGCGGCGTAGCTCCG
>JANNPN010000118.1:0-2499 GCA_031400185.1 Polyangiaceae bacterium | reverse complement strand
GACGCCGCCGATCATGTTGAGCGACTGCCACGGCGGCAGCACCTGGAACGGCCGCAGCGCCAAGAACAGATCCAGGTCGCGGAGACGGTCGCCGCGGTTCTCGAGGTCGTAGCGCGCGTACAGCACCGACGCCCCGGGGGCGCCGCCGGCGAACGCCTCGATCTTCAGGTGCACGTCGCCCTGCTGCCAGGTGACCGACGGGATCGGCAGCGACGTCCCCGCGAGCGCCTGCGCCGGCTGCGCGTCGCTCCACGTCACGAGCGCGCCGTCGAGGTAGAGGAACGGCTCGATCGAAAACGCGCCCTTGTCGACCTCGAGGATGCCCTCCTCGCTGATGAGCGCCTCCTTGTCGTCGTCGTCCGCGCCGACGACCGTCCAGTACGACTGCCGCCCCGTGAAGTACTTCGGATACGTACCGCGGAAGCCACTCGCCGCGATCGCCTCGAAGAACTGGTTCGGCGACATCGAGAACGCGATCGGCTGCACCGCGAGGCTCCGGATCTCGTAGCCCTTGCCCTGACTCGCTTGCAGCAGCTCGAGGCGGACGTAGCGCGACTCGCCGTCGGGCAGGTAGACGTAGCTCCGGCCGCCGCTCCCGGCGGTGCTGGCGTAGGCGAGCGTCCAACTCTCGGCGTCGTCGGACACCTGCACGCGGTAGCTGGTCGCGTAGTGCTCGGGGTCCCAGTCGACGATCAGGCCGCCGTACTCGCGGCGCTTCTGGAAGTCGAGCTGCAGCCACTGCTCGGCCGCGAGCTCGCCGCTCCGCCAGCTCGTCTGCGGGTCCTGGTCGAGGATGAGCCGCGGCTCGTGCCCGGGCGCGAACGTCGAGGCTGTCACGACCGGCGGCAGGTCGGCGCGGCTTGGCGCCTCGCGCTCCTCGAGCTTCAGGTCGTCGATCCACACCGAGCCCTTACCGCCCTCCCCGGTCGTGATCGCGATCTCGAGGAACGCGACCTTCTTGGGCGCGGCCGTCTGCTTCTTCCCCCACGCGTACTCGAGCCGCGACTTCTTCACGACGACGTGCTGCCACTCTTTCGGGAACGTGAAGTCGCGCATCACGCGCCACCAGACGTTGTCGTTGGTCGGCTCGATGATCTTGATCTCGAGCAAGTTCGGCGGCGCGTCGCCCCGGATGTCGAACGTGAAGGCGAAGTTCGACGGCAAGGTCAACGCGAATGCCTTCCGGGCGATCACGAACCCGCCGCCGCCGCGGAAGTCGAAGTCGAGGCGCATGGCGTTGCCGGTCTTGCCGCCGTCCTGGGCGATCTCGAGGCTGGCACCCGGCGACGCCTGCGCGCCCCAGCCGCGAACGTCCTCGAACTCGTCGAGGGTCTGCACCGCGCGGGCGAGCGTGGGTACGAGACACCCGACGACCACCACGACGGCCGCCGCACTGATCCGCTGCGCTCGTCCGCCCAGCATCGCGCCTCCCCCCCTCATTGCTTCACGCTCCCCGCGGCGATGCCCTCGATGTACGAGCGCTGCAGCGCGAGGAAGACCGCGACCACCGGTAGCACGGTGACGACGGCACCCGCCATCATGAGCTCCGTGTCCTGCACGTGCTCGCCGAGCAGGTTCGCCAGCGCCACCGGCAGCGTCTGGAGGCGCGTGTCGCTGAGCACGATGAGCGGCCAGAGGAAGTCGTTCCACGTCCCCATGAACGTGAAGAGCGCGAGGGTCACGAGCACGGGCCGGCAGAGCGGCACGACGACCGACCAGAAGATGCGAAGCTCCCCGGCGCCGTCGACGCGGGCCGCGTCGAGCACGCTCTGCGGGATGCCGAGCGCGTACTGGCGCACGAGAAAGATGCCGAAGATGCTCGCGAGGCCCGGGATGAGCACGCCAAGGTAGGTGTTCACGAGCCCGAGCTCGCGCAGCATGAGGAAGAGCGGCAGCATGCCGAGCTGCCCCGGGATCACGAGCGCCAGGAGCAGGAGCGCGAAGACCCGGTCGCGGCCGGGAAAGGCGAAGCGCGCGAACCCGTAGCCTGCGAGCGCGTTCAGGGTGACCGACACCACCGTCGTGACGACCGCGATCGCGAGGCTGTTCGCGAACGCCCGCGCGAGATCCAGGCGCGCGACGAGCTCGCGGTAATGGGCGAGGGTCGGCGTGCTCGGGAGCCAGCGCGGCGGCACCGCGCTGGCCTCGCCCGCCGGCATGAGCGATGCCGACACCATCCAGAGCAGCGGCAGCAGCGTCACGACCGACGCGACGACGAGCCCACCGTGGACGACCACCGTCTCGAGCCGACGGCTCACGCGGCGCCCTCGCTGCCGCGGGTCTGCAGCGTCCGCACGAGCAGGCTCGGCACGAGCATCGCCGCGAACAGCACGAACGCGATCGCGGCGGCGTAGCCCATGTTCCACCAGCGAAAGCCCTCGAGGTACATGAGCAGCACGACCGAGAGCGTCGCGTGCGCGGGTCCGCCCTGCGTCATCACGTAGGGCTCGGCGAAGAGCTGTAGGTCGCCGATCAGCGTCATCACGGTCACGAACACCA
>JANNPN010000094.1:0-6862 GCA_031400185.1 Polyangiaceae bacterium | reverse complement strand
GGCACGCCGCCGGCCATCTCCGCGAGCTTGTACGCGCGGCCGGTCGCCTCGCCTTCCGCCTCGGGCGGGCGCGTGAGGGCGTGCCACTTTGGCTCGGTCTTGCCGCGGGCCTGAGCCAGTTTCCAGTCCGCATGCGCCGTGTGATAGCAGAGCACCTCGCAGACGCCGCTGCGGTTGAGCTGGGCGGGGGCCTGGCCGATCACATCGAAATCCACATACACCGCCTCCGGCACGACGCAACGATTTCTTCTACCTCACGAGCGAGCGGAAGCGCCTCGACGAGGCGCGCGCGTCTGGTACGCCGCCGACGCCGTCGTGGGACGCGACGACGCTCCTCCAGGCGCTCCCGAAACAGTCGTCGTTCGTGACCGCCGTCTACCGCTGGCTGACCGGGGCGCCGCCGGTGATCACGGGAGCCGTGCCGCCCGGGGGCAAACGCCCCGGCGCGGCCAACGCCGTCTTCGTCGGCCCAGGGGCGCGCACGCCGGTCACGCTCGAGAGCGAGATCCCGCCACCCGCCGCCCGCCTTCGTCCGGTCGACCGGACGCTGCTCGACGACGCGCTCGCCGCCTTCGGCGAGACCGCGCGCGCGCTCGGGCTCCGCCCCTGGCTCGCCTTCATGCCGTGCAAGCGGCGCGTGCTCGAGGGGTCGCTCGATTGGAAGGACGGCGAGGTCATCCCGCTGTTCCCGTCAGCCATTCCCGGGGTCGTCGAGGAGACCGCGACGAAGCACGGCATCCGCTTCATCGACCTCACCCCCCCGCTCCGTCGTGAGACGGCCGTTGGACGGCTGACCTTCAACGCGGTCTGGGACCCGCACCTGAACGCGCTCGGCGCTGAGACGGTCGCGCGCACGCTGACGGGCGCGCTCGCGCGGCGCGCCGATGCGCAGGGTGGTTTGAATTCACCGTGACGCCGTGCCAGAGACCCCGCATGGCCTATGTCGAGCGGCAGATCCGCGCGTACGGATCGTTGGGGCTCCTGCTGGTGGTGGTGGCGATCGTGGCGTCGGTCGCCGTCACGAGCTGCGGGAGCGGGAACGGCGGGAAGTCCAACGGAGCGCTCTGCGAGCAATGCGGAGACGACCCGGACGGTCCGTGTCAGCCGCGCGTCGAGTACACCCCGGACGCGAGCCTTCCCCTCCCGTGTAATTCTCCGGTGCCCGGCTCCACGAGGGTGTGCATCGTTGAGCTCATCTGTCGTCGGAAGTCGGACAGCGCGCAGCAACGCTGCTATCCGGGGCGTCCGGGTACCGGCGACGTCAACTATCAGTGGCGGTGCGACGGCTCGCGGCCCGGCGGCACCGCACGCCCGGAGCCGAGCGACACGCCGGGGCCGACCAACCCGACGGCGACGAGGACAGCTGTCACGAACTCCTGTGGCAACGGCACAATCGAGGGTTTCGACGAGTGCGACGGCAATGACCTTGGCGGCGGCCTGACGACGGGCACCGCGACGTGCGAGGACTTTGATTGCCTCGGTACGGGGCAACCGTTCTGCAGCTCGACGTGCACGCTGAATTTGAGCGGCTGTACCTGCGACGACTAGGTTGGCGCCGCGATGGCGCGCGCGCGGTGTACACGCACGCTTCTCGTGCTCGTTGCCGCGCTCGCCGTCGCGTGCACCCGCCCGCCGCGTCCCGTCCCTATCGCGGATTCCGTTTCCGTACCCGTGCCGATCCCCGTCCTCACCCCGGTGCCGCCTGACGCCCGGGTCGACGCGGTCGTCGCCGCGCTGGGTCCGCGCGTGCGTGCGCACTGGGCGCCGTACCTGCGCGCGGCCGGCCTCGACTATCCGCCGCCCGAGCTGGCGTTCCTCGTCTTCAAGCGCGAGCGCCGCCTCGAGGTGTGGGGGCGCGCCGACGGTCCGTGGCGCCGGATCGATGCGCTGCCGATCCTCGCCGCGAGCGGTGTCGCAGGCCCGAAGCTCCGCTGGGGCGACCGCCAGGTACCGGAGGGCATGTACCGCGTCGTCGCCTTCAACCCGAAGAGCCGGTTCCATCTGTCGATGATGCTCGACTACCCGAACCTCGACGATGTCGCCGAAGCGGAGCGCGACGGCCGGACGGAGCTCGGCGGCGACATCTTCATTCACGGCGGCGCGCATTCGATCGGATGCGTGGCCATCGGCGATCGCGCGATCGAGAATCTCTTCGTGCTGGTCGCCGACGTCGGCATGGAGCGCGTGCAGGTGATCGTCGCGCCGCGCGATCCACGCGGCGCCATCCCGCTCGCGCCGATTCCCGGATTACCGTTCACCGCCGATCTGTATCGGCGCATCGAGGAGGGCCTGCAGCCGTTTGCTCTTCCGCGCGCGTCCAAAAACTTGGGCGAGGGTAGTCCCGCGATGTCCGGTGGAGTGGACACGGCAGAGTGATTGCGCCGCGACCGGGCGGCGTCGGCGATGGCAGCGCGATTGCATGGTGACGCGACGAGGAGATCGCCCATGCCGAACGTCGCAGACATCGAGTGGTTCAAGAGTCGGTTTCACGGTCCCATCAATGCGGCCGTCGAGGGCACGCCGTTCGACCTCGACTTCCTGACCGCGATCGCGTGTCAGGAAACTGGGGACATCTGGACGACGCTTCGAAGGAAGAACCTCGGCATCGACGAGATCCTGGCGCTCTGCGTTGGCGACACGATCGATGCGAAGCCGAACGGCAAGGGTCGGAAGGCGTTCCCGAAATCGAAGGCCGATCTCCTGGCGGTGCCGGACGGAGACACGATGTTCGCCATCGCGCGCGCGGCGCTGGTCGCGATGGCCAAGCACATCTCGGGCTATCAATCGGCGGTCACGAACCAGAACAAGTTCTGCCACGGCTTCGGGTTGTTCCAGTACGACCTGCAGTTCTTCACGACCGACCCGGACTACTTCTTGAACCGGCGCTACGAGCGTCTCGAGGGAACGCTCGGCAAATGTCTCGAAGAGCTACGCGCCAAGCAGAAGCGTATCGGACTCGGCGATCGGACCTCGCTCGACGACCACGAGCTCGTCGCAGTCGCGATCGCGTACAACACGGGTACCTTCAAGCCGGCCCTGGGTCTGCGGCAGGGGCACAAGAACGGTGAGGGGAAATTCTACGGCGAGCTCGTCAACGACTTCCTGCGGGTGGCGCGCCAGACCGCGACGCCCGGTGGGGCGCCCGCGATCGCCGCGCCGCTTCCCGGGCAGGCCGCCGTCCCGCCGCCGACCGCCGTCAGCGCAACGGGTCCGTTCCTCGTCGTCGACACGTCGATCAGCACGCTCTATCTGCGGAGCCAGCCGAAGAAGAGCGTTCCGCCGAAGAAGAACGTCATCACCGACCTTCCCGACGGCCACCCGGTGCGGGCAATCGATACGAGCGTCCAGAACGGCTACCGCGAGGTGGAAACCAGCCTGGCCGGCGCACACTTCCGCGGCTTCGCCGCGGCGGAGTTCCTGAAGTCCGCGCTGCCGACGACCGCCATCCCGATCGTCGTCCCCGCGCCGACGCCGCCGACGAGCGGCATCGTCGCCGTCTCGCTGCCACACCCGGCGGGACACGTGACGAAGCGCACCGCCGTCGCGGGCGCCCATTCGCTGAACGAGCCCGGCCAACCCGGACGGAAAGGCACGACGGCAGACGAGCTTCGCGCAGAGCTCGCCGCGATCGTCGAGTGGCTGGCCGTCGACAAGGCGAGCTTCAAGCGCTACCAGCCGAGGAATGGCCTCACGTTTTGCAACATCTACGCGCACGACTACTGCGATTTCGCCGGCGTGTATCTCCCGCGCGTGTGGTGGACCTCGGGGGCGATCGAGCGACTGAGCGCCGGCGAGACGGCCGCGCCGCTCTACGGCGACACGATTCGCGAGATGCACGCCAATGATTTGTTCCGCTGGCTCCGCGATTTCGGTCCGCGATTCGGGTGGCGGCAGACGGGTACGCTCAGCAAGATCCAGCAAGAGGCGAATCAGGGCGCGATCGGGCTGATCGTCGCGCGTCGCACGGAGGAGGGTCGCTCGGGCCACATCGTCGTCGTCGTGCCGGAGACCGAGGACGCGCGCGCGCGTCGTGCGGCGGACGGGCAGGTGCTCGCACCGCTCCAGAGCCAGGCGGGGGCCAGCAACTTCCGCTATGGCACTGGGGCGAACGAGTGGTGGAAGGGCGCGCAGTTCGCCGAGAGCGCGTTCTGGCTGCACGCGTAGGCCAGTCGTAGGCGGCGCGGCCGCGGCGGGCGGCGCGCCATGGACTCGCGGACGACACCGGTGTATCGCCGCGCGATCGACGTGATCAGCGCGCACACGCCGCCGCCGGGGTTGCGGCGCACCGTCGGCGGCCCGGCCGTGCTGCTGCTCGTCGTGCTCGCGCTCGCGCCGCGGCTCTTCGTTGCCTGGACGCTGCCGCTCGCGGCCTCGGAGGCGCATCCGGAATGCGCGCCGGACGAAGGCCTACAGTTCTGGACGGTCATGCGGTACGCCGACGGGGATTTCGCGACATGGCCCGCGAGCGGCTCGATCTACAGCGCGTTCCCGCCGGTGCCGTACGCGTTGCACGCGACGACGCTCGCGGCGGGCCGCGCACTGTTCGGCAACCGGATTCCGGCGCGCTTCCCGTCCGACTGGTGGCGGCTCGCGAGCTATACGGCGGCGCGGCTCGGCAGCGTGTTGCTCGGCGTGCTGACGGTGCTGCTCCTGGCGCGTGCCGTCCTCGCGTGGAGCGCGTCCGGGCGTCCCGCGCTCGCAGCTGGTGCGGCGATCGCGGTGTACCCGCAGCTCGTGTTCGTCGACGGCTACGTGAACGCCGACGCGTACACGATCGCCGCGGTCGCGGCGCTCGCGGCGGCGCTCGCGGTGTGGGCGGCCGCGGGGGAGGGCCGCCAGTACGTCGCGGCCGTCGGCGCCGCGATCGGGCTCGTCGTGCTCGGCAAGCCGAGCGGCTGGCCGGCGCTCGCGCCGACCGCGTTCTGGCTCCTGGATGCGTGGCGTCGGCGACGGCTCGCGCCGGGGACCCTCGCGCGCGTCGGGATCCTCGTCGTGCTCGTCGCGGGACCCGTCCTCGCCCTGAACGCGCTCCGGAACGGCGGCGATGCGCTCGGGCTCGCGAGGTACCGGACGCTCATGACGACTGTGTATCCCGCGCGGCCGCTCGCCGGCCTCGGCGCGCTGCCGGAATTTCTCGCCGAGCTCGGGCGGTCGTCGTTCGGCGTCTTCCGGAACGCCGACCTCCGCTTGCCCACGGGGTTCTATGCGGTCGCTGCCGCGTTCGCACTGCTGGCGCTCGGGCTCGGCGCGGCGCGGTCACGGGCTCGGGACGACACGGCCGCGCGGGCGCTCGGCTGGCTCGGCGCGACCGTCGTGCTGAGTCTCGCGCTCGTGGTCTGGAACGGCATGACGGTCGACGCGCAGCCGCAGGGCCGGTACCTCCTGCCCGCGCTCGCGCCGGCCTGGGCGGCGATCACCTGCGTGCTCGGCCGCAGCCCGGTCCTGCTCGCCGCCTGGATCGGCTTCCTCGCCGTCGCGACCGCCGGGGCGCTCGCGCTCGTGCATGCGCACCCCTGTCTCTGACGCGCACGCTCTTCCAATACCGCGGCCGGTCGCATAATCTCGCCGGCTCGAATCACCCACCTCACAAAGATACTCAAGGAGATCGTCCCATGCCCGAAGCTTGGATCGTCGCCAACGCTCGTACGCCGCTCGGCAAGTCGTTTCGCGGGTCGCTGAACGCCACGCGCCCCGATGTCATGGCAGCGCACGCCATCAAAGGCGCTTTGGCGCAGGTGCCGCAGGTCGATCCCAAGGAAATCGAGGACGTGATCTGCGGCTGCGGCGTGCCCGAGGGGCCCCAGGGCACGAACGTCGCCCGCGTCGCGACGCTGGTCGCCGGCCTTCCGGAGACCGTGTCCGCGACGACCGTCAACCGCTTCTGCTCGTCGGGTTTGCAGGCGATCGCGATGGCGTCGCACCACATCCTCCACGAGGGCGCAACGATCGCGATCGGCGCCGGCACCGAGTCGATCTCGATGGTGCAGGGCCAGATGAACATGAACAACCTGGTCAACATGGAGCTCCACGAGCAGTGGCCGGGCATCTACATGGGCATGGGCCAGACCGCCGAGATCGTGGCCGACCGCTACAAGATCTCGCGCGAGGATCAGGATCAGTACGCCCTCAAGAGCCAGCAGCGGGTGGGCAAGGCGCAACAGGAAGGCCTCTTCAGCGACATCGTGCCGATGAAGACGAAGAAAGCCGTGAAGGACCCCGACGGCAACGTGTCCTTCGAGGAAGTGACGGTCGAGCGCGACGAGTGCAACCGGCCCGACACCACGATCGAAGGTCTCCGCAAGCTGAAGCCGTCGTTCAAGGACGACGGCTCCGTCACGGCGGGCAACGCGTCGCAGCTCTCCGACGGCGCCTCGGCGACGATCGTCATGTCGAGCGACCGCGCGAAACAGCTCGGGATCAAGCCGCTCGGCAAGTTCCTCGGCTTCGCGGTCGCGGGCTGTCGCCCCGAGGAGATGGGCATCGGCCCGGTCTTCGCGGTGCCGAAGCTCTTGAAGCGCCACGGCCTCACGATGAACGACATCGACATCTTCGAGCTGAACGAGGCCTTCGCGTCGCAGCTCCTCTACTGTCAGCGCGAGCTCGGCATCCCCGACGAGAAGCTGAACCCGCTCGGCGGCTCGATCTCGATCGGCCATCCGTACGGCATGACGGGCTCGCGCATGACCGGTCAGCTCCTCCGCGAGCTGAAGCGCCAGGGCAAGCGGCTCGGCATCGTCACCATGTGCGTCGGCGGCGGCATGGGCATGGCCGGGCTGTTCGAGGCGCTGTAAGCGTCGCCTGAAGAGGCGGGGCGCGGGTCGGTGGTGTTGAGCTGCCCACGCACGTAGTGCGGATGGGCAGC
>JANNPN010000079.1:0-6827 GCA_031400185.1 Polyangiaceae bacterium | reverse complement strand
AGTGTCCGGGGAGCCGCACCTCGCGTGTGCGCAAGCCAGAGAGGCCCCGGCGGGTTGTCTGCGCTGGGTGGCAAGCAACCCGGCGACCGTAGGAGCACTCCCTGACCCACCCGCCGGCGACACCGAACCGACCCTCGCCCGGCCGCTACTGAGCCGGAACGTTCACCGTGGTCGTCTGCAACGCGATCGTGCCGTCGGTGATCGCCCCGGCGAGTATCCTGCCGTTGATCGTAGTTCCGGTCTGCGCCGTCACGTCGCGGCCGCTGATGATGGTGCCGCTGAAGAGGGTGCCCACTCCTATGGTGGCATCCTGCGTGGGAACCCAGAACACGTTCTTGGCCTGCGCTCCGTCGAGCAGCGACACGCTCGCGGTCGTTGTCAGTGAGGATCCGATCTGAAAGACCCAGACGGCGTTGGCGTTCCCGCCCCCGTCGAGCACGAGCGGGGTCGAAACCAACATGGTGCTGCCGGAGGTGTACGTGCCCGGGGGCATGCCCAACGGATACAACGCGCCCAGGTCCGCCCCGCCGGCGATGGTCGTTCCCGGCGGCAAGGCTTTGGCGAAGTTGTAGCCGACCAACAAATCGATTCTGGCCTGCTCGGAGACCATGTCGTTGATGTGGATATCGCCGTTCACGACGCCGGGCCCGAATCCCGTCATCGACGTGCCCGGGTCCAAGGATACGTCGCCATTGATGATCGAGAAGCCGGTGCTGGTGATCGCGGCCGTGGCCATGATTCCGAACGTGGCGGCTGACCCCAGCACCACCGCGCCCGGCGCGAGCCCGGTACCGGTCGTGAAGGTCCATGGATTCGGCACCAGTCCGGGTGCCAAGGCATTGCCCGCGACGTCTTCGGCGCCGGGGGTGATCGCGACGACGTAGCTGGTGCTCGCGTCGAGCGGTGACGAGGGCGTGAAGGTCGCCACGTTGGTCAGCGGATCGTACGCGAATGTGCCGCCGAGGACCGGTCCCAACGGGAGACCGTTGGTTCGCACCGTGAAGGTGGCAACGCCGATCGTCGACGGGTTCATTGCCTCGCTGAACGTGGCGGTGATGACGGCCTCGAGCGCCACGTCGGTGGCGAGATCGGCGGGAGTCGCGAGAATCAACGTCGGCGCGGTGGCGTCGGGTGCCGCGCCGGTCGTGAAGGTCCAGACGAAAGCAGTGACCAGGGCGTTGCCGGCGACGTCCGTGACGCTGGTCGTGATGGTGGCGGTGTACTCGGTGGCAGGCGCGAGCGGGCTCGACGGCGTCAAGGTCGCGACATGCGTCAGCGGATCGTAGGCGATCGTGCCGTCGAGAATGGGACCCAAGGGCGGCCCGCTCGCTCGCAGCGTGAAGCTCGCGGTGGTGATCGTGAGGGGATTCATCGCCTCGCTGAAGGTCGCGCTCACCGCAGTGTCGACGGCGACGGCGATGGCCCCGTCGTCGGGATGCACGTCGATCACGGTGGGCGCCGTGATGTCGGGTGCCGCGCCGGTCGTGAAGGTCCACGTGAAGGTGCTGGCGAGGGCGTTGCCGGCGACGTCCGTCACACCCGTCGTGATCGTCGCCGTACAGGTGGTGCCGGATGGCAAGGAGCCCGTCGGGTCGAAGGTCGCGACCCGGCCGTTCACCGCGTAACCGACGGTGCCGACGACGGGCGTACCCGCGGGGCACGCCAACCGAATGGTGGAGGTGGTGATGGTGAGCGGATTCATCGGCTCGCTGAAGAAGGCGGTGACGAGGGTGTTGATCGGTACCCCGGTCGCACCATCGGCCGGATGGACCGAGATCACGGTGGGCGCGTTCGTGTCGGGAGCGGGTCCGGTGGTGAAGGTCCACACGTAGGGACGGGCGAGCGCATTGCCGGCCAGGTCCTTCACGCCCGTCGTGATCGTCGCCCGGCAGGTCGTGTCGTTCGGAAGGGGACTCGCGGGCGTGAAGGTCGCGACGTTGCCGTTCACCGCGTAGCCGACGGTGCCCGCGACGGGCGTTCCAGCGGGACAGGTCAGCAGGATCGTCGCGCTGGTGATCGTGAGTGGATCCATCGGCTCGCTGAAGCTCGCGGCGACCAGCGTGTTGCGCGCCACACCCGTGGCGTTCGCGGTCGGGACCGTCGAGCTCACGGTCGGGGCGAGGGTGTCCGGGGCGTCGCCCGTCGTGAAGGTCCACACGAAGGGACCGGCCAGCGCAGTGCCGGCGACGTCCCGGGCGGCCGTGGTGATCTGGGCCAGACAGGTGGTGCGGGCGGGGAGGTCGCGCGCCAGGGTGAGCGTGGCCACGTTGCCCGCCGCGGCGTAGTCGACGGTGCCCGTGTGCGGCGTTCCGTCAGGGCAGGCGAGCGTGAAGCTATCCGTCGTGAGCGTGTCGGGGTCCATCGCCGTACTGAAGGCGGCGGTGACTATGCGCGTATTGGTCGGCACATCGGTCGCGCCGACGAGCGGCGCGACGGCCGTCACCGTCGGCGGCACCGCGACCAGGTCGATCGGATCGTTCTCGTCGTCGCCCCCGCCCCCGCCCCCATCACATCCTGCCGCCAGGATGCTCAGTAGCAATGCCGCGAACCATACTCTGCGTGTGCTCATTTCTTCTCTCTCTCCGTTGCTGGTCGCAGCGCGCTGCGCACGGTTGCCCGCAACGAAGGTGCGCGTGTAGCGCAGGCCGCGAGTGCGGAAACATCGGAAACGCCCGCGTTGGTAGTCAGCGGTCGTCGTCGAGAAACAGCGGGCGCGTGCGCCGTCACGTCGTCTTCGGGCGACGTGGTCGCTCCTGTGGGTGCGTTAGGCGCGCAACTACTGTCGCGCGCGAGTGCGATCGCTGCCCACCACCACACACCTTCCCCTACGCTTCGCGGAGCAGCATATGGCGTGCCATCTCGGACCGCACAAAAACGCTCGCGTATTCACGATCGCGAATCTCGTCCGTCTCCAAGCCGGTGCGGATTGCTGACGCCTCGCGACAGAATCATGACCCGATGCAGCGTGCGTCGAGCGCTCGCAGTGTCTCAATTGGTTCTCGCGCGGCGGAAGCGGTGGCAGCAGGCGGGCGGGTCAGGGATGGCTTCTACGGTCGCCGCGTTCCCGGCACCCGGCGCGTACTGCCCGCCGGCGACACCGAACGAAGCCAGCTCGCAGCAGACCGAGACGACGACGCGATTAGGCCGAGGCGGCGGTCTTGTCGTTGCCGACGTGCTCCGCTGGAGAGACCAGCGGGAGCACGATCTCGAACCAGAACGTGCTGCCCCGTCCAGGCTCGCTCTCGACGCCGATGCGGCCACCCATCAGCCCGATGAGTTGCTGGCTGATCGTGAGCCCGAGGCCCGTGCCGCCATAGACGCGCGTCGTACTGTCGTCCGCCTGCGTGAAGCTCTCGAAGATCGCCTCCCGTCGGTCGGCGGGAATGCCGATACCGCTGTCGCGGACCGTGCCGCGGAGACGCACGTCCGTCGCCGAGCGGTCGAGCAGCTCGAAACCGACGACGACGCCGCCCGTCTCGGTGAACTTGATCGCGTTGCCGATGAGATTCACCAGCACCTGCTGCAAGCGTCCCGGATCGGCGCGTACGATCCTGGGGACTGCGTCCCCGATCGTGTAGGAGAGCGCGAGACCCTTCGCCTGCGCCTGCCCGTGCAAGAGCTCGACGGCCTGGGCGAGGAGAGATTGCAGGCTCACGTCGACGGGCTCGAGCGTGATCTTGCCGGAGTCGATCTTCGCGCTGTCGAGGATGTCGTTGACGATGGCGAGGAGGGCGAGCGTGGCGCGCCGCGCCGTTCCGAGGCAGTCGCGCGCGTCTTCGGGAAGCGCACTGTCGAGCGCCATGTCGGTCATACCGACGATGACGTTGATGGGGGTGCGGATCTCATGGCTCATGCTGGCGAGGAAGCTCGACTTCGCACGCGTCGCCGATTCCGCCACGTTCTTCGAGCGCTCGAGCTCGGCTTGGGTCTGTTCGCGCTCGGCGATCTCGACCCGAAGCTCCGTCGTGCGCTCGTCGACGCGCTCCTCGAGCTCGTCCTGCGCCTTCAGGAGCGCGAGATCGCGCGCCTCGACTTGCCCCAGCATCCCGTTGAAGCCGTCGATCAAGACACCGATCTCGTCGTGGCGCCGATGTGGCACGCGCAACGAGTAGTCATGATCGGTCGAGACGATACTGGCCGCCTTCACCAGGTCGCTGATCGGCTCCGAGATGGTCCGCTGGAGACGCGACGCAAGGACGAACGCGATCAGTCCCGTCGCGAGCATGACGATGACGACGATGCCCGCATACCCGTACAGGCGGGAACGGAGCTCACTGAGATCGTTCTCCAGGTACAGCGTGCCCGCATCCTCCCCGCGAAAGACGAGCGGCCGCCACATCACGAGCCGATCGGACGAGAAGCCATCCGTATTCGCGAGGGTCGGAGTCGGTATCGTGAGGTCGGCACCCGGCCGACGGTACGCCGCGAACATCCGGCCGTCCTTCGCGTAGAGGATCGCTCGAACGATGTCTGTGTCGTGTGCCAGCGCAGAAAGGGTCTCAGTGGCCGCGCTGACGTCGTCAAAGGCGAGCGCCGCGACGCTATTGACGGAGAGAAGGTCTCCCTGCATCGAGAGCTCGACCACCATCGATCGCCGGACCATCACGACCTCGTAGGTCGCGAGCGTGCCGCACGCGATCGCGACCGCGACCGTGCATGTCAGCATGGTCGTGAGGACGAGCTTCCGCCGGATCGTGAACGCGCCGATTTGCATCCGTCATCGCCCCACGTCCAGCAGCGGCCGAGGCGTGGTCGCGAGCTGTGCCAAGTGCGAGCTCACTTTGAGTCGTGCCGCGCTCGCGGCCTCGAGGTTGATCGCGAAGCGTACCTTCTGATTCTCGATGAAGAACTCGATCGCGCCGCCGTGCGCAGTGAATCCTGGGCTCTCGCCGACGGTCAGCATGCCGCGCGCGGTCGCCCGGGAAACGATGCCCCCGAGCTCGGCGGCGCTCCCCGCGCCGACGAAGAGAATGTGGCAGCGGGTCAGACCGTCGAGACTATTGGCTCGACGGACGACGATCGGGTGGCCATCCACCTGGCGGCCGCTGGCGATGCCGTCGAGCTTCGGGCCGAAGGGATCGGCGCCGATCACGCCGATCACGATCGGACTGCCGGCGACGGGAGGCCCGTCCGCGGGCCACTCGACGAACTTCGCGAAGTTGACGAGAAACGCCGCCTTGATGTCGTACTCGCCGGCAACCGGAATCTCGGCCGCACGGATGCTCCCCGACGTCGCCAAGGCGAGGATCAGCACCGCCGCAAGCGCAGCGAGGCAGCGGCCGCGGGCGCGCGGTCGCTCAGAACCGTAGCGTGATCTTGCCATAGATGCTGCGCTCGATCTCCGTCGGCTGGACGCTCCCAGAGCGGTTGCTGAACTCGAGATGCTGCTTGTCGAACGCGTCCTGCAGGACGAGGCTCAGCTCCAGGGCGTCCACCGGATGCCAACCGATGCGTGCATCTACCCGCACGTAACTCGGCACGCCCTCGTTCGGGAGGATGTCGACGTAGTAGAGCGCCGTATCGAGCTCGAAGTTCCACGGCAGGTTGATGAACGAGCGAACGTGGAACTGGTGCTGCGGGCTGTCGCCCGGCGACGACTGCGCGGCGAGATCGGCACCCGAGGAGTCCAGCTCGACGTGCGTGCGGAGGAACGTCGAGGCGACCATCACACGCCACCATTCCGTCGCCTGCCAATTGACCGCCGTTTCGATGCCGTACGCATCTCCGCTCGCCTTGTTCCCGAACTGAATGGGAATCTCGAGGTGCGGCATGGAGTCGTCGACGAAGCGCGGCGCCCCCGCTTGGGTCGTCGCGAGGTCGTCGTACCTGCTGTAGAAGCCGGCGACGTCGAGAAACACCGCGTCCCATGGACGGACGCGATAGCCGAGCTCGTAGGACAGGACTTTCTCGGACTTCACATCGCGCTTGCCTTGGACGACGACCTGGCCGGTCGTCCCGTCCTCGGTCGGGAAGCTCGAGAGCAGGAAATGAAGGTCCTGGTTCGAGCGCGACGGCGTGCGCACCGCGCGCGCGACGGCGAGCCATAGCGCGTGGCGGGGGTGCGGCGTCCAGACCAGGGACGCGCTCGGCTGCACCTCGAAGCCGCTGAAGTCATTGTGCTCGAGCTTGGTGCCGACGGTCAGGCGGAGGCGGTCCGCGATGAGCGGAACCTGATCCTGCACGAACCCGCTGAAGATGCTGTAGCGCCGGGCCGGGGGATCGACCGGTGCGCCGTAGACACCGTCGAACGCGTCCGACACCCAGCGATAACCGACACCCCAGACGACGTCGTGCGACCAGAGCCCGACGTGGTGCTCCAGGGAAACGTCGATCGTATCCGTATCTTCGTCGTTCTCGTCGCGGCGCGCCGTGTGGTCGTAGTAGACTTGCAGGGTCGCTTCGGACCGTTCGCCCAGCACGTAGTGCCAGCGCGCCAGCACGTTCCGACCTTCGACGTGTACGCTCCTGACGTTGAGGGCGGGCAACGGCGGCGTGAGGCCCCGCTCCGGGAACGTCGCTTCCTCCCCGCCTCGGTACCAATCGCCCTGGAGCGTGACGATGCTCGTCGGCACCGGCTCCCACTCGAAGCGGAATCCTCCGCGACCGACGTTCCACCCATCGTCCGCGGGAACACCGAGTGCGGCCGCCTCCTTGGCGCGGTCGAAGTACTTGGCGTACAGGCGATAGCGGAAGTGAGCGCCGAGCGTCCCGCCGTAGCGGACGCCGCCGAATCCGGTCTCCTGATTGCCCGCTCCGCCCGTGATCAGCAGCCCCTGCGTGTCGCCCGGACGTTTCGTGATGATGTTGATCACGCCGTTGACGGCGTT
>JANNPN010000075.1:0-13277 GCA_031400185.1 Polyangiaceae bacterium | reverse complement strand
CGAGCCGCTCGGCTCGTCCCCGTGCACGACGTGCGAAGGCCCCGCGAGTCGTACCTGACTCGCGGGGCCTTCGTGTTTCCGGGTGTCGCCTTGTCCGAGCTGACGATTCCGGCTACACACTCCGCTTCCGCCAGCCGACCTGCCTTCGTGGGGCCGTAGCTCAGTTGGGAGAGCGCTTGAATGGCATTCAAGAGGTCGAGGGTTCGATTCCCTTCGGCTCCACTCTAGTCCACGCCGCCCGCGTCCACTTTTTCGGGCGCGGAATTGCGCCCGAAAATGCTCCAATGCCCTCGGCGCCCGAGCTCAGCTCGGGCGCCTCACTCGAGCACGAGGATGGCGCCGTCCATCACAGAGCACGGATTGCCATTCTGAGACGCGGGCATCGCTATCGTCAGCGACGCCGCGTCCCTCTAGTTACAGCGACGCCGTTGCCTCGGCGACCAGATCGCCGACCTGTGACGTGTTGTAGCCCATCTTGCCGGCCTGCATCGATTTGAGCTTCTTGCCGAGGACGTGGGTGATGGCGTTGTCGACGCGGGTGGCGGCGTCGGTTTCGCCGAGGTGATCGAGGAGCATCTGGGCGGCGGCGATCGCGGCCATCGGGTTGATGACGCCTTGGCCGGTGTACTTCGGGGCCGAGCCGCCGATCGGCTCGAACATCGAGACCGTCGCCGGGTTGATGTTGCCGCCCGCGGCGATGCCCATGCCGCCCTGAATCATGGCGCCCAAGTCGGTGATGATGTCGCCGAACATGTTGTCGGTCACGATCACGTCGAACCACTCGGGGTTCTTCACCATCCACATGCAGGTCGCGTCGACGTGGGCGTAGTCGCGCTTGATGTCGGGGTAGTCCGCCTGGCCAACCTCGTGGAAGGCGCGCTCCCAGAGATCGAAGGCGAACGTCAGAACGTTCGTCTTTCCACAGAGTGTGAGCGTTTTTCGGAGGTTGCGCTTGCGGGTGTATTCGAAGGCGTAGCGGAGGCACCGTTCCACGCCCTTCCGGGTGTTGATCGACTCCTGCACCGCCACCTCGTCCGGGGTTCCGCGCTTCAGCGACCCACCGGCGCCCGCGTAGAGCCCCTCGGTGTTCTCGCGCACCACCACGAAGTCGATCTCGGCGGGGCCCTTGTCCTTCAGCGGAGTCTCGACCCCCTCGTAGAGCTTCACCGGGCGGAGGTTGATGTAGAGGTCGAGCTCGAACCGGAGGCGCAGCAGGATGCCTTTCTCGAGGATCCCGGGCTTCACGTCGGGGTGGCCGATCGCGCCGAGAAGGATCGCGTCGAAGCCGCGGAGATCGCCGACCGCGCTCTCCGGCAGGACCTCGCCCGTCCGTAGGTAGCGGTCGCCGCCGAAGTCGAAGTGCGTGGTCTCGTACGTGAAGCCCGAACGCTGCGCGGCGGCGGCGAGCACCTTGACGGCTTCTGCCGTCACCTCGGGGCCGGTGCCGTCACCGGGAATGACTGCGATCTTGTACACGGAATCCTCCTTCTGAAGCTTGGCGCGGACGCGCCGGGCGATGGGCGCGGATACTATCGCACGGGACGAGTCCGACAAGCGCGCCGCGTCAGCGCTTCCGGCGGGTCGCGGCGCGGACGCCGCTCTCGAGCTCGTCGATCGTGCGCGGCCAGTCGTCATGGAGCAGGCGTGACAACGCGCGGTCGGCGAGGAGCTTTCCTCCGGTCTGACAGCGCGGGCAGTAGTTGGTCTCGTTCTCGGCGTGCACGATCCGCTGCACCGGCGTCCCGCAGTCGGGACAGGGCAGGCGATACCGTCCGTGCACGGCCATTTCGGGGCGAAACGCGGTCACCTTCTCGGGAAAGCCGTCCCCGGTCTCACGGCGGAGCCGCTCGGTCCACTCGACCAGGACGGCGCGACACGCGTCGTAGAGCTGCGCGATCTCGCCGTCGTCGAGCGCGTCGTTCATCCGCACCGGGGAGAGCCGGGCGCGATGCAAGATCTCGTCCGAGTAGGCGTTCCCGATGCCGCTCAAGAGCCGTGGATCGGTGAGCGTGCGCTTCAGGGTATGACGCTCGCGTAGGAAGACGTCGCGGAACATCGCGAGATCCGCGTCGAGCACCTCGAGCCCGGCCGGCGCGAGCGCCGCCAACGCGGCGGCGCTGCGCACGAGGTGGAGCGCGGCGCGCTTCTTCGACCCCGCTTCCGTCAGGAGCAGCGTTCCCGTGGGAAAGTCGAACGCCGCGAGCCCGAGCCGGCCGGGCGGCTTGGCGCCGCGCTTTCGCCAGCGCAGGCGGCCCGCGATCATCAGGTGCAGGACGAGGTAGAGATCGTCCTCGAGCCCGATCACGATGCGCTTCCCGAGCCGGTCGACGCGGAGGACGCGCTTGCCCGCGACCGCGGCGATCGGCGGATCGACCGTGCGCAAGAGGAACGGGCTCGCGAGGCGCACGCCGTCGAGCACCTCGCCCTCCACGTGCCGCCGCAGACTCTCGACGTAGACGACGACGTCGGGGAGCTCGGGCATTCGAGCCGCTACCCGCGTCCGGCGAGCTTGTCGAGATCGGCCACGGACACGGACGCGGTCGGACGCTCGGCTGCCGCGTCGAGCGCGGCCAGCGCCTCGGTCGCGTCGCGGACGACGGTCACCAGCCCGCGATACGCCGGCTTCACGAGGCCCTCGGCGATCTGCCGGTCGATGAGCGCGAGCAGCGGGTCCCAGAAGCCGTCGACGTTCACGAGCACGAGCGGCTTCGCATGAAAGCCGAGCTGGCGCTCGACGAGGATCTCCGAGATCTCCTCGAGGGTGCCAAAGCCGCCGGGCAAGGTGACGAAGGCGTCGCCCCGGTGCGCGAGGGCGGCCTTCCGGCTCCGCATGTCGAACACGGTCTCGAGCGCATGCAGCCGCTGGTGCGCGACCCGCGCGAACGTATCGAGGATGACGCCCTCGACGCGGCCGTCGTGCGCGAGCGCCGCGTCCGCGATCTCGCCCATGAGGCCGATGTTGGCGCCGCCGTACACGAGCAACCAGCCGCGCGCCGCGATGCCCGCGCCGAGCGCACGGGCGACGGCGCGGAGCCTCGCGGGCGCGTCGGGAGCGGATGCGGCATAGACGGTGACGCTGCGGATCGACGACATCCCTTTTCCCTAGCCAGAATGCCGGTCGAGCGCGAGCTGGCCTAGGCAGCGGCGCGTCGGGCGCGCGCGGATGCTCCCGCGGACGCAACCTGCTATGCGAGGCCGCCGTGAGCCGGGTCGAGAGCGATACCCCGCGATCGTCGCGCGCGCTCGACCCGCCGTACGCCGCTGCGCTCGCGTGCTTCTTCCTCTCCGGTTTCGCGGCGCTGCTCTACCAGACGGTCTGGACCCGACAATTCGCGTTCGTCTTCGGGACGGCGGACGTTGCGGTTGCGACCGTGCTCGCCGCGTACATGGGCGGCCTCGCGTTCGGCGCGTGGCTGGGGGCTCGGGTCGCGCCGCGGGTGACGCGGCCGCTCCTCGCGTACGCCGTGCTCGAGGTCGCGATCGGCGCCGCGGCCCTGCTCGTGCCGGTTGCCGTCCGCGGGGTGACGGCGGTCGCGGTGCGCGTCTTTGGCGGCGACGCGCTGCCGCCGACGGCGGGGGCGGGTCTCGCGAGCTTCTATCTCGTCTCGGCATTCGCGATCCTGCTCGTACCGACGGCGTGCATGGGGGCGACGCTGCCCCTCCTGGCGCGACTGGCGGTGCGGAGCGACGCGGAGCTCACGGTGCGCGTCGGGACGCTCTACGCGACCAATACTGCGGGTGCCGTCGCTGGCGCGTGGGCCGCGGGGTTCGTGTTGCTGCCGTGGCTCGGTCTCACACGCACGGTCCTGGTCGGCGCCGCCAGCAACGTCGTCGTCGGCGTGATCGCGGTCTACGCGGCCTCGGGGAGCTCCGCTCGCGCTTTCGTGCCGCCGCCGCCGCCGCGCGTCGCCGACGGCCCGCGACTGATACCGCTCGTGCTCCTCCTGTCGGGCATGACCTCGTTCACGTACGAGGTGGTCTGGACGCGGCTCCTCGGGCACGTGCTCGGCGGCTCGACCTACGCGTTCGCGACGATGTTGGCGACCTTTCTCGCCGGCATCGCGATCGGTGCGGCGCTCGCAGCGCGCCTCGCGGCGACGCCGGCGCGTGCCGCGCGCGGGCTCGCCATCGCCGAGGTCGGCATCGCGGTGACCTCGCTCGCCGCGTTCCGGGTGCTCGACGAGCTGCCGAGGCTCGCGGTCGCGCTCGGCGCAGGGCGCGACCCGACCCGGATCGCGAACGTGGCGCTCGCCGCGCTCGTGATGCTGCCGTCGACGCTCGCGATCGGTGCCACCTTTCCGTTGGCGGTCCGCGCGCTGGCACGCGACTGCGGCGACGCCGCGGCGGCGACCGCGCGGATCTACGCGTGGAACACCGCCGGCGCGATCGTCGGCGCCCTGGGTGCGGGCTTCTTTCTCATGCCGTGGCTCGGGTACGCGGGCATCGTCGCCGCCGCGGCGGCCGTGAACCTCCTGCTCGGCCTGGTGGTGGCGCTCGCATCGCCGTACCGCTCGGTGCCCGTCGCGGCGCTCGCCGCGCTTGCCGGCGTCGGGCTCGCCGTGTGGCCGCCGACGACTCCGTGGCAGCTCGTCGCGACGTCGCCGCTGTCGCCCGGCCGCAGCGCGCGCATCCCGGAGTTCTTCGCGGTCGGACGGAGCGCAGGGGTGACGGTCGCCGCGGAGGGAGGCGTGTGGAAGCTGCGCACGAACGGCCTGCCCGAAGGCGTGATGCTGCCGCCGCGACGGTACCGACGCGCCATCCCGGATCGCTGGCTCGGTGCGCTTCCGTTTCTCGCCCGTCCCGACGCGCGCCGCGTGCTCGTCGTGGGGCTCGGCGCCGGGACCGCGCTCGAGGCGCTGCCGCCCGTCGAGGATCTCGACGTGATCGAGCTCGAGCCGCGGGTGATCGAAGCCAACGAGCGCTACCGCGCGCGGCGCGCCGTCGATCCGCTCGCGCATCCGGGCCTCCGGCTGCACGTCGACGATGCGCGCGGCGCGCTCATGCGCACCACGAAGCGCTGGGACATCGTCGTCTCGCAGCCGTCGCACCCGTGGACCACGGGGGCGTCCCATCTCTACACGCGCGAGTTCTTCACGGCCGTGCGTGATCACCTGGCGCCCGGGGGCGTGTTCGTCCAATGGATCGATCTCGACATCGTCGACCAGCCGCTGTTCGCGTCGCTACTGGCGACGCTCGTCGAGACCTACCCGCACGTGCGGGTCTATCGGCCGTTCTTCCGCAGCACGGCGTTGCTGATCGCGTCGACCACGCCCCTCGCCGTCGAGGCGAACGCCAGCCGCGCGTTGGATGCGGCGCCGGTGGTACTCGCGCGCGCCGGCGTGCAGGCACCGGAGGACGTGGCGGCGGCATTCGCCCTCGACGAGGACGGCGTACGTCGGCTCGCGGCCGGCGCGCCGATCACGACCGACGATCGGAACCTCCTCGAAGCCCGCACGATCAAGGTGACCGCACCGCTCGGCTACCGGGGTGCGGACGAGCTTCTCGCGCCCTTCGACCCGTTACCGGCGGCGGTGGGAGGCCTCGACCGCTTGTATCTCGTCCGTCGTCTGCTCGCTGACTGGGACTTCCCGCGCGCGGGCCGCGTGGCGGCAACCCTCCGAGACCCCGTCGAGCGCGCCACGGCGGCGGGCCTCGTGGCGCTCGTCATGGAGCGGCGTGCGGACGGGCTCGTGAGCTTGCGAAGCGCGCTCGCGCTCGATGCGAACGCCTACGAGGCGCGAGTCGCGCTGCTGCGGGCGGAGCGCGCGCGCCTCGTCGCCGGTGATCCGGAGATCGTGCCGCTCGCCGTGCCGCCGCTCGGCGACCCGATGGCGGCGGTCGTCGCGGGCTGGTCGCTGGAGGCCGCCGGCGAGTGGGGCGGCGTGCAAGCGCTCGAGCCGCGGCTCGCCGGCGTGTCCCCACGCGATGCGGCGTTCGGCGATGCGCTCCGCCTGCGCGCCGCATGGCGCATGGCAAGTGGCGATGCGAGCGCCGCGGTCGAGGCGCTCGGGCTCCTCGACCGCGTGCTGCCGCTCAGCCTCGACCCGAACGACTACCTGCAGCGCGCGAATGCCGCCCTCGTCGCGGGTGACGTCGGCACGGCGATCGAGAGCCTGACCCAAGCGTTGGATTCGTCGACGCCCGGGAACTTCCGCACGATGGCGGCTCGCGTGGCGGCACGGGCCGCCGCCCTGCCGCCAGCGCCCGAGTTCGCCGAGGAGCGCGACCTTCTCGACCGCAAGATCGCTGCCTTTCGACGATGAAGTGGGTTGTCGGGGCAGGTGCTTTCAGATACGAAAAGCGCCGTCTCGCGCCCTCCATGATCGAAGCCATCACGACCTTCCTCCATCAGGTATACGACGTCGAAGGCATCATCCGCTGGGGCGGGATGGCGATGCTGCTGATCATCGTCTTCGCCGAGACCGGGCTGCTGATCGGCTTCTTTCTTCCCGGCGACTCGCTGCTCGTGACTGCGGGCGTCTTCGCGGCCGCCGGCCATCTCGACATCTGGACGTTGTTGTTCGCCGTGAGCGCGGCCGCCATCGTCGGCGACCAGCTCGGTTACTACATCGGCCTCCGGACGGGACCGCGCATCTTCACGCGCGAGGACTCGCTGCTCTTCAAGCGGGCGCATCTGATGCGGGCGCACGCGTTCTACGAGAAGCACGGCGGGAAGACGATCATCTTGGCGCGGTTCGTGCCCATCGTCCGGACGTTCGCGCCCGTCGTCGCCGGCGTCGCCGAGATGAACTACCGGAACTTCGTCACGTACAACGTGCTGGGCGGCATCCTGTGGGTGTGGAGCATGTCGCTCCTCGGCTACTCGCTCGGCCGCGTCGTGCCCGACATCGACCGCCACATCCACGTCGTGATCGTCGTGGTCGTGATCCTCTCGATCCTGCCGGCCGTCTTCGAGGTCTGGCGCTCCCGTCGCGAAAGCACCGAGACGTAGTCGTCGTCTCCGCCGTCAGCGGTCGACGCGGGCGCGGGCGAAGTGGCTGCGCTGGTAGCCGTAGCACGCGTAGATCACGAGCCCGAGCGCCATCCATGCGATCAAGCGCGCCCAGTTGTGCCACCCGAGCGCGATCATCAACGTCAGGTTCGCGATGATCCCGAGGATCGGGACGAGCGGCACGAGCGGGGTGCGGAAGGGTCGCGGGACGTCCGGTCGGGTGTAACGCATGATCAGCACTGCCGCACAGACCACGACGAACGCGAAGAGCGTCCCGATGTTCACGAGCTCGGCGAGGACCTTGAGCGGTAGGAGCGCCGCGACGATCGCCACGATCACGCCGATGAGGATCGTCGAGCGATGGGGCGTCCGAAAGCGCGGGTGAACCGCGGCAAAGAAGCTCGGCGGCAGGAGCCCGTCGCGCGCCATCGCGAGGAGGATACGTGCCTGGCTGAGCATCATGACCAGCAGCACGCTGGTGATGCCGGCGACGGCGCCGAACGCGACGATGAACGTCGCGACCGGGAGGCCGAAGCTCGCAAAGGCGTGGGCGATCGGCGCGTCGATGTCGATCGACCGGTAGGGCACCATGCCCGTCAACACGGCCGCCACCGCGATGTAGAGGACCGTGCACACCGCGAGCGACACGAGGATGCCGATCGGGACGTCGCGCTCGGGATTGCGGGCTTCCTCGGCATGCGTGCTGATCGAGTCGAAGCCGATGTACGCGAAGAACACGTAGGCGGCGCCCGCGAACGTCCCCCCGATGCCCGTGTCGTGGTGGAAGAACGGCTGCCAGTTCGCCGGGTCGACGTGGCCGATGCCGGCCGCGATGACGAACAGCACGATACCGAGCTTGAGCGCGACGATCGCCGAGTTGAGGGCCGCGCTCTCGCGGATGCCGACCACGAGGACGGCCGTCAGGAGGGCCACGATGACGACCGCCGGGAGGTCGAAGACGATCGGGATGCCCGCAACGCGCCAGGCGCCGGCGATGACCGCGGGGTCGGCACTCATTGGATCGATGGCGAGTGCCGGAGGGATGTGCACGTCGAAGAGCGCGAGGAACGCCTGCAAGTAGTGCGACCAGCCGTGGGCGACGGCACACGACGCGATCGCGTACTCGAGGACCAAGTCCCACCCGATGATCCACGCCATGAGCTCGCCGAGCGTCGCGTACGCGTAGGTGTACGCGCTCCCCGCGACCGGGATCATCGAGGCGAACTCGGCATAGCAGAGCGCGGCGAGCGCGCAGCCGGTTCCCGCGATCACGAACGAGAGCATCAGGGACGGTCCGGCGTAGTCGCGCGCGGCGAGCCCGGTCATGACGAAGATGCCGGCACCGATGATCGCGCCGATACCGAGGGACGTCAGTGCCACCGGACCCAGGACGCGCTGCAATCGGTCGGCGGAAGCGAGCTCGGCCTGCAGCACCTCGACCGATTTGGTGGCAAAAAAGCGCGACCCCAAGGCGAGCTGCGAGTACCACAGCTCCGATGGGCGTGCAAAAGCTCTCACTGCCGGCGCCGGTCTATTCGCGTTCGGAATACTGTCGCGCGTCGGGCCCTACTTGCGTTCGTGTAGACGTTCGTTGATTTTGCCGGGATCGCAGAGATCGTGTAGCGTCGCCGTTAGGACCGCCGAGCGCGCCCGCCGTCGAGAGAGGAGCCCATCACGAGTGGAACCGACATCGAACTTGAGCATGATCGCCATGATCCAGCAGGGCTGGCTCGCCACGTATCCGCTCATCTTCATGTCGATCGTGAGCTTCACGGTCATTGCCGAGCGGCTGTGGAGCCTGCGCGGTCTGGTCGGACAGACCGCGAAGCTGACCCGCGATCTGCACGGTGAGCTCAGCCGTAGCGACCTCGGCGCCGCGTTGCAGCATGCGGAGTCGGCGCGCAGCGGAGCCCCGGGTCGCGTGTTCGCGGAGATCGTGCGGCAAAGTGGCACCCTCGAGTCCGACGAGCTCGCCGATCTCGGTGCCGAGCGTCGCTTCGAGGAGATGGAGCAATTGAAGCGGCCGCTCTGGATCCTCGGCACAGTCGCCTCGAGCGCGCCCTTCATCGGCCTCTTCGGCACCGTCGTCGGCATCATCCGCGCATTCCACAACATGGCGATCATGGGGAGCGGCGGGTTCGCGGTCGTCGCCGGCGGGATCTCCGAGGCGCTCGTTGCGACGGCGCTCGGCCTCGGCGTCGCGATCATCGCGCTCATTTTCTACAACTATTTCCAGGTCCGGCTCGACCGCATCGAGTCCGCGCTCACCATCGGTACGGCGCGGCTGGTCGAGGCGCTCCGCAACGTTGCGGCTGGAGCTCCCCGGAAACCGAGGGTCGCCGATGGCCTTCGCTAAGCTCCCGGCGAGCGGTCGGTCGCACATCATGGCCGAGATCAACATCACGCCCCTGACCGACATCTTCCTCGTGCTGCTCATCATCTTCATGGTGACCAGCGTCGCCATGGTGGATACCGGTGCCAAGGTCATGCTGCCCGAGGTCGACAGCACGCAGAGCGCGCCGCGTGAGATCACGATCACGGTGACCCCGCTGCACGAGATCTACGTGAACGCCGATCTGGTCGGGCTCGACGGGCTCGAGGGGACGCTGAAGAGCCTGCTCGCGACCCGTCCCGACACGCCGGTCGTCCTGCAAGGCGACCGTGAAGTCCTCCTCGGCGACGCCGTGCGCATCCTCTCGGCGGCGCAGCGCGCGGGGGCGACGCAGGTCGCGATCGCGGCGGAGCGGGGGAGGGCTGCGCAATAACCTGCGCGGTGCTCGCGCGATCGCGCGCGCAGTACGCGCAATCGAGGGCGCGTGCCGCGGGACGTTCACACGCCCAGGTGGCGCCGCGCCACGCGTGAGTTGCCGATGACTGCTCCCATCAAGCCGTCCATGGAGGATGATCCGCTCGCCAGCGCGTTTCCCGTGCGACGGAACCTGCCGGCCTTCCTCCTCTCGACTGCGTTCCACGCCGGCCTGCTGCTCATGCTCACGACGATCAGCGTGACGGTCGCGAAGCAGGTGCAGAAGATCAACGTCAAGATCATCGAGCCGCCGGCGGCGGTGGAGGAGGCCGACACCGAAGGCGCTCCGTCGCTGAAGGACATCGCCGGCCAGCTCCGTCCGGTGATCACGCAGCCGCGGACGGCGGGATCGGTCGCGGGACCGAGCGCCTCGGCGGCGGTGGCGGCCGTGCGCGCGCCCGATCTCCCGCGGATCGGCGTCGGGCCGTCGGTCGGCGCCCAGCCGGGCAACCTCGATATTCCGCTCTCGTTCGGCGGATCCGGGCTCGCCGGTGGCGCACCCGGCGGCGGCTTCGGCGACGTGCTGGGCAGTCTCCGCAAAGTCGGCGTCGACCTGGTCCTGCTGATCGACACCAGCAACAGCATGCAGTCGATCATCGACGAGGTGAAAGACGAGGTCCGCGGCTTCATCGCGAACCTGCAGGAGATGGTGCCGGCAAGTCGAGTCGCCGTCGTCGCCTACCGCGACAAGGGCGACGAGTACGTCACCAAGTGGGTCGACTTCAGCTTCAAGACCGACAAGGTCCAGAGCTTCGTCGCGAATCTGCGCTCCGATGGCGGCGGAGACTATCCCGAGGCGGTCTACGAGGCCGTCGACGCCGCGATGAGCGAGCTCTCGTGGCGCAAGACCTCGCGCCGAATCATGATCGTCATCGGCAGCTCGCCGCCCCACCCCGAGAGCATGCCCGCGCTGCTGAAGGCCGTGCGCGATCTGAAGGAGAAGAACGGTGCCATCGGTGCCATCGACGTGACCAAGCGCCTGCACGACGAGTACGAGCGGGCCGACTGGGTGGCGCACGGCTCGAAGGGCGAGTTCACTCCGACCCCGCTGCCGGGGTTCTACAAGGAAGTGAGCGACACCTACCGCGTCGTCACCGCTCAGGGCGGCGGCGAGCTCATGGCGCTCGGCGAGGACAAATCGCTCCTCCGCCAGGTCATGGTGCTCACCTTCGGAACCCGCTGGCGCGTCGAGATGGCGAAGTACATGGGCAAGCTCGAGTAGATGCGGCAGTTCTCGTCGCTCCTCGTGCCGCTGGCGGCGGTGGTCGTCGCCGCGTCGCTCGCGTCGCCGGTGTGCTCCGCGGCCGCGTCGCTCGCCGAGCTGAAGGCGCAGGCGCAGAGCGCCGGCCTGAGTCCCGGCTCCGGCGGGGCGAGCGAGCAGGCGGCGATCGATCGCCTCGGACGGACGGCGCTGGCGTTCCTCGACGCCGCCGACGCGGGCGACAGCGGCGCCGCCAGCACGTACGAAGCGATTGCCGGTCCGCTCGAGCGGAGCTACGAGGTGCATCGCCAGGCGCTCGACCGCATGAACCAGAGCGTCATCGACGCCGACGGCGACATGGACGCGATGGCCGAGTCGCCCGCCTACAAGGAGCATCAGGCCCTCGCGGCGCAAGCCCTCTACTACCTCAACTGGCTGCGGTATCGCGGCGCGCTCTTCTACGGCGCCGCCAAGCGCCGCGACCTGCTCGAGAAGGCGGCGAGCGGCTTCGGAGAGTTCGCGACGGCGCAGAGCGACAATCCGATCGTCGCCGAAAGCCGGCTCGGACGCGGGCTCGCGTACTTGGAGCTCGACCGCGTCGACTGGGCGATCACCGACTTCGAGGCGGTCGCGCAGATGAAGGTCTCGCCGGAGCGGGTGCGCAAGGCGCAGCTCGCGCTCGCCGAGGCGTACGTACGGGTCGGGCGGAGCGCCGACGCGCTGCGCGCATCGAAACACGCGCTCGACGGCGCCGGCCCCGGCGACCAGCCGCGGGCCCAGTACACGCGCGCGCGCGCGCTCCTGATGGCGGCGGCGAGCCAGCCGGGCAACAAGCCGACCTACCAGGGCGAAGCGTCGTCGCTGCTCGCGCAGCTTCAGGCCGGCGGGGGCTCGTGGGGGTCGCGCGCCGCCCAGATCGTCCGGAACGGTCTCGACAACCCGAAGAACTGGGCGGGCCCGAAGGCCAAGGACGTCCCGCCGCCTCCGTCCGAGTGGGACCTCACGAAGCAGCTCGTCGCCTCGGGCAAGTTCAAGGAGGCCATCCCCAAGCTCGAGCAGGTGCTCGCGGCGACCGACGACGAGGCGCAGAAGCGCCAAGCCGAGGCGCGCTACCTCCTCGGCCTTTCGCGCTTTCGGAGCGGCGACCTGCCGGGGGCGATCGGGGTCTTCGATCAGATCCTTGCCGAGAAGACCGGCACCTGGCGCGATGATGCCGCGTACCTGCGCTTCAAGGCGAGCGAGACGCGCTACGCGGCCGACCCGAGCGTCGCCAATCAACCGGCGTACGAGCAGGCGATCGTTGCATTCCTTCGCGACTTCCCGAAGCACAAGGCCGCGCCGGAGGCGCGTTTTCGGCTGGGCGAGCTCCGTCAGCGCCAGGAGAAGTACCTCGAAGCGGTCGGCGAGTATGCGCAGGTAAAGGGCGACCCCGCGTTCGAGGTGCGCGCGAGCTTCGCGAGCGCCCAATCGCTCGTGAAGGTGCTCGAGCAGACCCCCGAGGGCGCCAAGCCCGATGCCCAGCTCGCGGCGCGCGCGCGGGCCGCGCTCGACGCGTATTGGGCGCTCACCACCGACAAGGATCCGAAGTCCTTCGGCGACGCGCCCGTCGGCGACTTCAGCGGCCAGGCGTCGCTCATGAGCGCATACCTCGCGGCGCTCGCCGACAAGCCCGAGTACGAGCGCGCGCTCGGGTGGCTCGACGGCTTCGAGGAGAAGTACCCGAAGCTCGCGAGCGAGCGGCCGCAGGTCGTGAAGCTCCGCTTGCTCGCGCTCTCGCGTCTCGGCGACCTCAAGAAGGCCGAGGTCGAAGCGGCGCGCCCCGAGGTTGCCACCCTCGACCCGACGTATTTGGACGACCTTGCGACACGGTTCCTCACGACCGCGGCGCGCGAGCAGGCCGCGGGCCACGCGGACGCCGCACGGGCCGGGAAGAGCGCGGCACTTCAGCTCAGCGAGCGCGCGCTCGCGTCCCCGTCCGCCGCCGAGCTGTCGCCCGTCGTCCGCCGACGCTTGCAGATGACGGCCGCGTCGCTTCGGGAAGAGCGCGGCGAGGTCGAGCCCGCGCTCGCGCTCTACCGCGCCGTGCTGCAGGACGCTCCCGACGTCGGGTCGGCGCGCGCGGGCGTCGCGCGGCTCCTCGAGAAGCAGGGCAAGGTCGCCGAGGCGCGCGCGCTCTGGGACGAGGTCGTCGAGGGACCTCCCGGCAAGCAAGGGTGGATGGAGGCGCACTACCAGTCGGCGCGGCTCTCGGTCGTGCTCGGTGACCAGGCGCGCGCCTGTACGGTGCTGCGCAAGGTGCCGACCGACATGGTCGTCAC
>JANNPN010000073.1:0-5883 GCA_031400185.1 Polyangiaceae bacterium | reverse complement strand
TTCACCCGGAAGGCGCTCGAGCAGATACGCACCCACCCCGGATTCGAGGCGACGCTCGCGGCCAAGCGCGTCGCGGCCCTCGCCAACACGTACGAGGCGACGACGTACGGCGACTTCTACTTCGGCCGTCAGGTCTCGCCGGTGCTGCGAGCGGCGCTGACGTTCGAATGGCTCCTGCCGCTGGCCGTGCTCGGCATGATCGGCGCTGATCTCCGGAAACGCATCGCGATCCTCACCCCGGTCTGCGTCGGCATCGCGACCGTCCTCACCTTCTTCTTCCTGGCGCGCTTCCGCATGCCGATGATCCCGATGCTGTGCCTCTTCGCAGGGCGCGGTGCGGTGCAGCTCGTCGAGCTCGCGACGGCGCGTGCGTGGCGGCCGATCCTGCCGCGGCTGGCCACGGCGGCCGCGCTCGTCCTCGTCGCACGCATCGCGTGGGTGCCGTACGACTCCGCGAACGAATGGAACAAGGTCGGGGCGGTCTGGATGAGCCTCGGCAAGCTCGGCGAGGCCGAGACCGCCTTCCAGCACGCGCGGGCGGAGAATTCGCGTGACCCGCACGCGTATCTCAACCTCGCGCGGCTCTACGAGCGGCGGGGCGACACGGCGGCCGCGTCCGAGATGCGGCGGATCGGCGCACAGCAGCTGCGTGGCGACCAGGGCGACCAATTCCGTCGCGAGCTTTCCGCCACCCAGGCGACGGCTTCACACCTGTGATGATGCCGCGCACCTTCCATACGATCGCGATCGTTGCGCCCCGGCGAACCTCCGAGCGTCATGGCGCGTCGGCTGCGCACGACGCTGTACGCGACCCGATCAGCGGCGGGAATGTAACGGTCAAAAAATGTCACCGTCAACAAATCCGCCGGTTTTTGCCCGACCGCTCGGGCGCACGCAATGCGCTCTCGTACACGAAGGGGCGTTGCGTCCGCGTGAGCGAGCCAGCACTCGCGACGCGGCGTCGGCGCGAAATGCTCGTCCCTATTGAGGGCGAGAAATGCGGGCACCGCGCGCCTCCCGCGCGCCAGGCTTCTGGCACCCGGCTTGCTCCCCCACCGTTCCAACAAATCGGCTTCGGGACGATCAACGGCCCGAGACACTAGGAGGCAGAGACTCATGCGTAAGCACAATCAATCCGGTTTCACTCTGATCGAGCTTCTGGTCGTTGTCGCGATCATCGGCATCTTGGCGGCGATCGCGATCCCGCAGTTCGCGGCCTACCGCGCCAAGGGCTTCGACGCCCGAGCGGAAAGCGACTGCCGCAACGCTGCGACGGCCGAAGAGGCGTACTTCGTCGACCACGCCGAGTACACCGGCTCGCTCGACCTGCTCCCCGGCTTCGTGCAGTCCGAGGACATCACCGTCACGATCGACGCGAGCGCCGCGGAGTTCACCGTCAACTGCAGCGCGGGAGACAAGGGTACCCCGGGCTTCGCCTGCGAATGGGCGAGCAATCCCGACGACGGCGTTCCCAACATGGTCTGCAACGCCAGCTGATCGCGCTGACCGAACGTATCACTGCGAGCGAGGGCGGGTCTCCGGACCTGCCCTCGCTCTTTTGTGCGTTGGGGGGGACGGAGCCCGATGCGTGACCGCCCGCTGCTGCATGCGCTCTGGATCGCGACCGCCGTCGCGATGCTGGTACCCTCGACCGCCGATCCCGACCTCTGGGGCCACCTGCTCTTCGGCTCCCTGCTCCTCGACGGCACGTTCGCGATCGAGAACGGCTTCGCCTACACCACCCCGACCCATCCCTGGGTGAACCACGAGCTGCTCGCCGAGGGCGCGATGGCGCTGCTCTACCGGAGCGTCGGCTCACCCGGCCTGGTCGCCCTGAAGGTCGGGCTCGCACTCGCGACCCTGACGGTGCTGTGGCGCTCCGCCGAGCGCCGGAGCGGCAACGGCGTCGCGACCGTCTGCGCCGTCCTCGCCGCACTGGTGGTGATGGCGCCCGGGTTCGCGGTCCGGCCGCAGATCTTCACCATCTTCTTCCTGGCCGTCACCCTCGAGATCCTCGCGCGGAGCGACTATCGGCCGCAGGGCTGGGCGCTCGGGCTCCCGCTCCTGATGGCGTTGTGGGTGAACGTCCATGGCGGCGTCCTCGCCGGTGTCGGCCTCGCGACGATCGCGCTCGCCGCGACCGCGGCCGAGCGCGCGACGCGCCGTGACCTGAGCCGCCATCAAGCGATCGCGGCCATCGGGCTCGTCTTCGCGATCGGCACCGCGTTGCTCGTGAATCCGTACGGCATCCGGCTCCTGCTCTTTCTCGCGCACGACGTGACGCCGGAGGTGCCGATCACGGAATGGGCGCCCGTCACGCTGCTCGACACGTCGTTCCCGTCGTTCAAGCTCATGCTCCTGTTGGCGGCCGTCGGCATCGCGGTCGTGCGTCCGCGCGTCGCCGAGGCGGCCATGGTCGCCGTGACGGCGGGCATCGCGCTTCGGCACCAGCGGCACATCCCGCTCTTCGCGATCGTCGCCGCGCCGCTCGTCGCCGCCACGTTTCGTGAGGGGCTCCGGCGGTGGCCGACCGGTGCGACGTATCGCGCGATCGGCGACCTGGCGCGCGGCGGCCTGATGGCCGCGGCGGCCCTGCAGATCACCGTCGCCGGGCTCGCCCTCTGGACCCACCGCGGGACCATCACGGTCAACAACGCGTACTTTCCCGTGCAAGCGCTCCGCTTCCTTGCCCAGAACGAGATCGTCGGGAACGTGGCGCTGCCGTTCCGCTGGGGCGAGTACGCGCTCTGGGCGCTGCCGCCGGGGACGCGGGTCGCCGTCGACGGGCGGTTCACGACCGCGTATCCGCGCTCGCTGCTGGCGGACGTCTGGAGCTTCATGGCCGGCACGCCGGGGTGGGACGTGCTGCTCGACGCGTACCCGACCGACGTCGTCGTCGCCGACCGCGCCCAAGCACCGGCGATCTTCCTCCGCGAGTCGCCCGAATGGGAGTACGTCTACTCGGATCCGCTGAGCATCGTGTTCATCCGCAAGAACGAGCGGCACGCCGCCGTGCTCGAGCGCTTCCGGAAGGGCGAGCTCTTCTACGACCGGAGCGCCGTCCCGACCGATTTCCCGGCGGGCGGCGACACGCAGCCCGTCGTCGCACCCGCGCTGCAGTTCGCGGCGACCGGCCGTCCCGCGATTCCCGGGCAGGCGGCTGCCTCGGCTTCTGCTAAGGTGCTCGCCGCATGGAGACCATGACGCTCGCGTTCGTGTTCGTCTTCGGCGCGATCATCGGGAGCTTTCTGAACGTCTGCATCGCGCGTCTCCCCGACGGCCGCTCGATCGCGCTCCCGCCGTCCCACTGCCCGAAGTGTCAGAGCTTCCTCGCCTGGTACGACAACGTCCCGATCCTGAGCTACCTCGTGCTCGCGGGCCGGTGCCGCAGCTGCCGCGTGCGCATCTCGCCGATCTATCCCGCGGTCGAGGTGCTGACCGGCGCACTCGCGGTGGCGCTCTTCCTCCGGCTCGGACCGACGCTCGCGTTCGCCGGCTACTTCGCGTTCGCGGCGGCGCTCGTCGTCATCACCTTCATCGACCTCGACCACCAGATCATCCCCGACGTGATCAGCCTCCCGGGCATCGCGGTCGGCCTCGCCTTCTCGCTGGTGTCGCCGCTCGTCACCCCGGTCGACGCGATCCTCGGGGTCCTCGCCGGCGGCGGGACGCTCCTCGCGGTCGCATGGCTCTACAAGACGTTCCGCGGCCAGGAGGGCATGGGCGGCGGCGACATCAAGCTGCTCGCGATGATCGGCGCGTTCCTCGGCTGGCAGAGCATCTTCGTGACGCTCTTCGTCGGCTCGGTGATCGGCTCGATCATCGGCGTCGTGATCATGCTCTACGAGGGCGCCGACGCGAAGCTCGCGATCCCGTTCGGCCCGTTCCTCGCCGGCGGCGCGCTGGTCTACCTCTTCTGGGGCGACCGCATCCTCGCGTTCTACTTCGGCAGCTAGCTCAGAAGGGGGATCTCTCCCCCTTCGCCGCCGCGGCACAGCCGCGTCGCCTCAACCCCCGGCTCGCTTTCGCTCGGCCGCGCGCTGCGCGCGCGGAGGGCGCGGCGCTGAGTGCATACGAATAGCGCTTCACCGCGGCGCGCGAACGCGTAGAACGCTCCCACGAAGCCTCGTGATGCATGCGTCAGACCAAAGGCCAGTTGGATTCACCCTGATCGAGCTCGTGGTGACGCTCGGCGTGCTAGCGCTCATGAGCGCCGGCGCCGCGCTCGCGTGGCCGCCGATCGAGGCGGCGCTCCGGCTCGACGCGGCCGTGCACCAGCTCGCGGCCGACCTCCACGACGCACGCGTGCTCGCGATCGCGTCGGCGGCGCGGGCGCGGCTCGTCTTCACGCGCGGCGCCTCGAGCTATCGCGTCGAGCGCGCCGACGACGCGGGGTCGTTCGATCTGGCCGCGGAGCGGCCTCTGCCGCGTGGGATCGTCGTCGCCGACGCCAACTCGGGCGGCGATCTCCTCTTCACCGCGCGCGGCATCGCCGAGAACGGCACCGTCGTGCTCGTCGACCGGCGGGGTCGCCGCGCCAGTCTGCGGCTGAACCAGCGCGGCCGCGTCACGATCGACCGGGGGCGGACGTGAGGTCGCCGGAGCACGCGGCGCCGGCGACCACGCGACCACCAAGGTCGGCGGGCTCGGCGCTCGTCGAGGCGCTGGTGGCACTCGTGCTGATCGCGATCGCGGGCCTCATGGTCGCGACCGCGGCCGCGAACGGGCTCCGCGCGAGCGCCCGGGCCGCGACCCTCGGCCGTGCGACCGCGTACGCCGCACGCGAGCTCGCGACGGTCGCGAACGTCGCCGCGACCGCCACCGACGCCGCCGCGTCGCGGAGCGTGAGCGGCTTCGCGGCGCCGGTCGCCTGCACGACGGACGTCGAGCGCGACGGCGCGCTCGTGACGCTCGCGGTCGCGGTCGACGCGGGCCGCCCCCCCGAGCACGTCGCGCTCGCGACCCGCCGCCTGCTCGACCTCGAGCCATGACGCGGCGGCGCGGGCATCCCACGGGCATGACGCTCGTCGAGCTGCTGGTCGGCATGGTGCTCGGCCTCGTCGGCACCGCCGCCATGACGGCGCTCCTGCGCGCTGGCGTCGCCGCGAGCGAGCGGGCCGGAAGCGACGCCGAGCGCGCAATCGCGACCGCCGCCGCCGTCGACCAGCTCGTGCGCGACGTCCGCGTGGCCGGCTACGACCCCGCGGGCGCCGGGTTCGCGCCGTTCAGCCTCACCGCCACCGACCGCCTCGAGCTGCAGGCCGACCTCGACGGCAGCGGCACGATCGACGCGAGCTCGGAAGAGCGGGTCGGCTGGCGGGTCGCGTCGTCGAGCCGGAGCCTGCAGCGGGTGATCGGGGCGCAGACGCTGCCGATCCTCTCGGACGTCGCCGCCGACGGCCTCCGCCTCGCCTACTTCGACGCCGCCGGCGCCGCCCTCGACCCGGCCGCCCCGGCAACGGGTCGCGCCACGCGCCTCGTCACGATCACCGTCGCGGCGACAGCAAGCGGCCGGCCCGCGGTGCGCGTCCACGGCGGCGCAGCGCTCGGGAATCGATGAACGCCAAAGGCAGCGCGCTCGTGATCGCCATCCTGCTGACGGCGCTCGCCGGCGTGCTCGCGACGGCGCTCACCGAGCTCGGCCGTCTGGCGCTCCGTCGCGCCCGACTGGACCGGGATGGGGTGCGCGCCTGGTACCTCGCCGAGGCGGCGCTCGCCGAGGCGACGGCGGCCGTGCCGCCCGGACGGAGCTTCACCACGATCCTCCACGCAATGCCGGGGCCGCCGGACGCGTCCGGCGCCGCGTGGACCACCGCGCGCGGCTTCAGCGACGACGGCGACGGCGACCGCGACGGCGACGGCGACGGCGACGGCGACGGCGAC
>JANNPN010000057.1:0-16234 GCA_031400185.1 Polyangiaceae bacterium | reverse complement strand
GCGTCGATCCTGGGTTTGTTGGCGCTCTTTTTCTCCTTACGGGGTGCCCTGCGCTGTGGTTTCCGGGGCGGGGGCGGCGGCGCGCCGCGGCCGCGAACCGTGAAGCGCAAGAGCGGTGCGCCGGCCTCGATCAGTCGGCGCCGGACCGAAACTCAGGCAACCTCTTCCGGCGGCCGCACCCGGCGAAACGCCGACCAGAGCAGCAGGTCGTATGTGATCTTCATCGCCGCCCCCGCGACGAGCGGCGCCGCGAACGACCCGCGCTCCATGAAGAGCCCGGCGAAGGCCGGCGCCACCGCCCATGCGCCGAGGCGGACGAGGCTCGTGACGCCGGCGGCGACGGTGCGCTCGTCGGGCTCGACGACCGCCATCACGTAGGACTGGCGGGTCGGCACGTCCATCTCGACGAGGCCTTCGCGCAGCACGAACAGCACGGCGGCGACCCAGAAGCTCGGGGCGATCGCGACCGTCACCAGGAGCAGGCTCGAGGGGATGTGGGTGAACACCATCGTGTTCACGAGGCCGATCCGGCGCGCCAGCCAGGCGGCGGCGAGGTGGGAGAGGGCATTGGCGACCCGAGCGAGAAAGAAAAGAGCGCCGATGGTCGCGGCGCTCGCCCCGAAGCGGCTGGCGAAGAAGTACGAGAGCAGCGACGTGGTGAGGAAGCCGCCGCCGAGCGCGTCGAGGGCGAAGAGCGCGGAGAGCTTCGTCAGGATCGTGCGTGTCCTGGGCGACACGCGGAGGCGCGTCGCCCGTGCCTGCTCCACGGCGGGGGACAACCGGAGATAGACGGCGACGGTCAGGAGGGCGAGCGCAGCGTTGGCGACGACCGCGGCGCGGAGCGCACCGGCCGGGGACGCTCCTGCGGCCGACTCGAGCAGCACCGGCAACCCGGCGGCGATGCTGCCGAGCGCGTGTCCCGCGTCCTGCAACACGTTGTACCAGGCGAACGCCTGCGTGCGGCCGGCGGCGTCCGTGGTCGCGGGAAGGATCGCCTGCTCGACGACCAGCGCGGCGCCGCGATCGCGGCCCATGCCGTTCGCCATGCCGAGGAAGGCCGCGATCGCGAGTGTCAGCGGATCCTGGAAGAACGCCACCGCAATGCCGCCCGCGCAGGTCGCGAGCGCGAGCAGCACCAGCGTGCGGCGCCGGCCGAGGCGGTCGCCGCCGAGCGTGACGAGCAGCGCCGCGACCGCGCCGCCGGCGAGCCCCGCGGCGATCACGAACCCGATGTGCGCGGGGTCGAGCGGCACCGCCGCGAGGTGCAGCCCGAGGAGGACGCCGATCATGCCGACGCCGACCGCCCGCAGGAACGCGGTCGCGAAGAGGAGTCGGCGGTCGGTCACCCGCCGCGCGGCAGTTGGTCGAGGGCTTTCCGCACACCCGCCGCGAGCGTGTCGCTCCGGCCGACGCCCCAGAAGCTCACGAACACGAGGCGCGGGTCTTCGCGGCTCGAGTTGTCGTGGATACCGGTCACGCCGATGTGTCCTTCGCGCAGGGCATGAATGACGGGCTGCACCTCGGACGGCGTGACCATGAGCTCGCCCGCGACGGCGGCGCGTTCGGCCGTGCCCTGGAACGCGGCCCACGAGGTCGGGCTCATGGTGGCGCCGAGCTCGACGCCGAGGTCGGTCATGCGGACGTCCGTGCGTGGCACGGTCACGCGGTAGACGCCGCCGGCGTGCTCGCCGCGGAGGCCGAGCAGGGTCTCGAGGCGCCCGACGTCGAGGTCGGACGCGGCCTCGGTGGCGGCCGCCTTCATCGGCCGCGCCGCCCGCGCCCGCACGATCGCGTCCTGCATGTCGCGGACGCCGCGGGCGAGCGCGACCGTGTTGCCGATCCCGCCGAAGTGGACGAACGTGATGCGCGGCTCCTCGCCGACGAAGTGGGCGTGAAGAGCGGTCGGTTCGAGCCCGGCATTCGCGAGCGCCGACACGACCGCTTGCAGCTCGTCGACGGCGACCGGCATGACGCCGACGAGCATTGCGCCGCTCGGGTGCGGTCGGAACGCGACCCAGCCGACGAGGCCCATCCGCGGCGTCACGGGGAAGCCGTCGAGCGTGACCTTGAGGTCGCCGCGCGGCTTCGTGATGCGGAACACGCCGTCCGCCATGGTGGCGCCGGTGAGCCCGGTCGCCTCCTCGATCGCGTGCGGATCGAACGCGGTGCCGCCCGGCGTCGACGGCGAGGGAATGGCGGTCGCGACCGGTCCGCCGACCGGAGGCACTGCGATCGGCGCGGTCAGCGCCGCGGGGGGCGCGCTCGGCGGCGGCGGCGCGTTTGCTGCGGCAGCCGGCGCGGGGGGCGCGTCGGGCGCAACCGCGGGAGCACTCGAGGCACCCATCGCTGCCTGCGGCGTGCCCTTGGTCGCAAGCGCGCCTTCGGTCGGCGCGGCGGTCGCCTCGGGCGGCGCCTCGGCCTGGACGGCGGTGTCTCCCGCCGACTTCCCCATGAGCTTCGCGCACCCGACGACGCCGACCAGCAGCCCGACTACGACGAGCCTCCGCATGTGGACCCCTCCCCGCCGCGCACCTTAGACGGTTCGGGGCGCGGGATGCCAGCGACGGCCAAGGGAATTCATTGCCGCGCGCCGTCGAGCGCGACTGCCCGTGGGGGCGGCAAGGGAAACGGCTCGCGCAGCCGGTCGTAGAGCGAGCGGAGCTCTACCAGCCGATCCCGGAGCCTTTGATGGCTGGCGTCGGTCAGGAACATGATGCCGAACCCGAATCCTGAGAGCGCCGAGCGCGGCGTCGTGAAGTCGACCCGCGTGCGGTCGTCGGTCACGGACGGGGCGTCGCCGACCCAGGCGCGCAACGTCGCTGGGCCCGTGACGTAGAAGCGCAGGAAGCCCTGGACGTCTCCCATGCCGATCCGCACGAGGTCCGCGTGTACGGCCGGGTCCGCGATGCGCGCCGCGAGCGCGCGGACGTCGAGTGCCAGCGGTCGCTTGGTGCCGACCAGGAGGAGTGGCGCCTCGGGGAGCTGCACGCTCTCGAGCCAGAGGGTCGTCTCGGGAAAGACGGCCATGAAGGCGCGTACCAGCATGCGCAATTCCGTTTCGTTCATCTCGAGCGCCGGGATCCACTGGCAGAGGACGCCGTCGTCGGCGAGCCTCGCAGCGGCCAAGCGGTAGAACTCCTCCGTGTAGAGGTTGACGACGCCGGCGGTGAAGATGTCCGGCGGCTCGAGCGTGATGACGTCGTACCGCTCGCGCGTGCGGAGCAGGTAGTTGCGCCCGTCGTCGGTGATGAGGCGCACCTTCGGATGGTCGAGCACGCCGGCATTGGTCCAGAAGTAGGGGGCGGTCTTCCGGACGTTGGGGCTCAGCTCCACGCAGTCGAGCTGCTCGACCTCGGGGTGGAGCGCCGCCGCCGCGAGCGTGTTGCCGACGCCGAAGCAAATCTGCAGCGACTGCCGCGGAGCCGGGTGGAGCAGGTGCGCAACGTGAGCCTGCGCGCGGTTCAGCGGGTCCGTCCGCGTGCCGGCGGTGCCCCGGAGATCGCCGTAGGTCACGGTGCGCTCGCCGTTGAGCTTCGATTCCAGGACGCCGGTCGTGTCGGTGGCTCCCTCGTAGTACTGGATCAGCTTGTGCGTGTCGGTTTCGAGCGCACGGAAGAAGATGGTGGGATCCAGGGCGACGAACGACGCCGCCCCGCACGCGAGCGCACCGCCGATCAAGAGCGCGCGGTGTGCGCCGCGCGCCGCGGCGGCGAAGCAGACCGCACCGAGGAGGGCGTTCAGGGCGGCGAGCACGAGCAGCGTCCCGCGGAGACCGACGAGCGGGACGAGGACGAACCCGCCGACGAGCGAGCCGGCGACGCCGCCGAGGGTGTTGGCGGCATAGACCGAGCCGACGTCGCGCCCGAGCCCCGCGGCGTTGCGGGTCGCGATCCGCGCCACGAGCGGGAACGTCGTGCCGAGCAGGAGCGCCATCGGCCCCACGACCACGGCGGCGCGCGCGAGCATCACGACGACGGATTTCGCGAAGCTCTGCACGTACATCGACCCCACGTGATGGATCTCGCGATACGCGAGCCCACCGACGGCCACCGCGAGCGCAAGCAACGCCTGGACCACCCCCAGCCAGAGGAGGGGACGGGCAATGCGATCGTAGACGCGCACGAGAAGCGCGTCGCCGACCGCGATGCCGGCGAGGAAGACGGCGAGCATCACCGTGAACCCGTACGTCGAGTTCTGCGTGTGGAGCACGAGAACGCGCGTCCACACCACCTCCGCGGCGAGCGCCGCGAAACCCGAGGCCGCGAACACGGCGGTCGCCAGGCGCACGTCGGCGGCGCGGGGCGGACGCTCGGTCGCAGGCGACGGCGATGCGGCGGCGTGCGGGGTGGCACGGCGTGCGACGACCAGCATCACGACGCCGATCGCGACGTTGAGCGCGGCCGCGAGGCGCACGCTCCCCGTCATGCCGAGCGCCGCGATCGTCACGAACCCCGCCGCGAGGCAGCCGACGACCGCGCCGAGCGTGTTGAGCGCGTAGAGCACGCCGACGCCGAAGCCGACGCTCTCGGTGCGCGTCACGAGGTGACGCGCCACGGCCGGCACGGTGCCGCCCATGAGCGTCGTCGGGACGAGCAGGACCGCGAGCGCCAGGAGCGCGCGCGTCGCGTTGAAGAGCACGAAGTGTCCCTCGGTCGCGTTCGCGAGCGCCGCCCACAGCGGTTCGAGCGCGTGGAGGAGCGGCGTGACCGCGAGCGCGTACGCGCCGATCGCGATCTCGAGCAGCGCGTAGACTTGCAGCGGCCGCGGACTGCGATCGATCCAGCGGCCGACGAGCCAGCTCCCGAGCCCGAGCCCACCCATGTACGCCGCGAGCACCGTCGCCGTCGCGAACACGGTGATCCCGAAGGTGAGCGAAAGCTCGCGGGTCCAGACGACCTCGTACACGAGCCCGCATGCGCCCGAGAGCGCAAACGCCGCCAGAACCAGAGCGCGCTCCGACATGGGGCGCGCCATGTAGCAGAGTGTTCTCGCACGGCAAAGACGCACCGCGCGCGCGAGCCTGCAGTTGACCCACGTCGTGGCCTGTGGCCTTGCTTCGGCGATGGGACGATTGCAGGTGGGAGTCGAGACCACGTGTACGGCGCCGCTCTGGGTCGAGCGGCTCGGGATGCGGATGGCGAAGCTCGCGGGCGTCGACAGTCTGCTCTTGCCCGACCACTACCTCGGCTTCGTCCCGAGCGCCTTCTGGAAGCCCGAGTACACGCCCGCGGCGAAGATGGTGCCGTCGACCGACGCCTTCTTCGACCCGTTCGTGATGCTCGGCATGATGGCGACGCGCTACCGCGGCGTGCGCATCGGCACCGGCGTGACCGAGGCCTACCGGCGCCATCCCGTGACGCTCGCCCAGGCGTTCGTCACGGTCGACCACATGACGAAAGGCCGCGCGATCCTCGGGATCGGCAACGGCGAGCGGGTGAACACCGAGCCCTACGGTATGCCGTTCACGAAGCGGGTCGGCCGCCTGGAAGAGGCGCTCACGATCATGCGGCTCATGTGGGAGAGCCGCGGCGAGCCGGTGAGCTTCGACGGCCCGACGTGGAAGCTCACGAAGGCGCTCTTCACCACGCCGCTCTACAAGGGCAAGGCGCCGGCCGTGTGGGTCGCCGCGCACGCGCCGCGGATGCTCGGGCTCACCGGGCGATTCGGTGACGGCTGGTATCCGACGCAGAAGATGACCGCCGAGGAATACGCGCGGAAGCTCGGCGTGATCCGCGCCGCCGCCGAAGCGGCGGGGCGCTCGTTCGCGGGCTTCGAGCCGGCGCTGCAGATCCAGGTGGCGCTCGGCACCGGCCGGCGCCAGGTCATCGAGGGGCTGCTGAAGGTGAAGCCGGCGACCGCGATGGCGATGCTGCTCGCAGGGGCGGTCTGGAAGAAGCACGGCCTCACGCATCCCCTCGGCGAGAGCTTCGAGGGATTCGGCGACATTCTTCCGAACGACATCCCGCTCGCCGCCTTCGCCGCCGCCGAGAAGCAGGTGACGCCCGAGCTCCTCGGCGACGGCCTCTGCGCGGGGACCGTCGACGAGGTCGTCGCCGAGGTCGCGCCGTTGATGGCCGCCGGCCTCAAGCACGTCGTCATGTGGAACATCGGGCCGCTCGCGAGCGGTGGCGGGCCCGCCGACATGGTCCGGCAGACCCAGCTCATCTGGAAGCTCAAGAAGCTGCAGACGAACGGCACGGCGAGGGCGGCTGCGTGAAGATCGGCATCTTCCTTCCGACGTTCGACCGCGCGCTCGCGCCCGACGTGCTCACGGCCCTCGCCGAGACCGCGGAGGCCGCCGGCGCCGCGAGCCTCTGGGTGCCCGAGCACGTGATCCTGACCGACACCTACGAGTCGCGCTATCCCTACGCCGACGACGGGAAGCTCCCGCTCGCGGCGGCGTCGGGTGGTCCCGCCGATCCGATCACGGTGCTGAGCTTCCTCGCGGCGGTCACCAGACGCGTGCGCCTCGGCACCGGCATCTGCCTCGTCCCGCAGCGGAACCCCGTCTACACCGCGAAGGAGATCGCGACCCTCGACGTGCTGTCGCGCGGGCGCGTCGACTTCGGCATCGGCGTCGGCTGGCTCGCGGAGGAGTTCGCGGCCGTCGGCGTGCCGTTCGCGCGGCGCGCCGGACGGACGCGCGCGTACCTCGAGGTGATGCGCCGGCTCTGGACCCAGGACGTCGCCGAGTACGCGGGCGAGTTCTACACGCTGCCGCCCGTCCGCATGGACCCGAAGCCGGTGCAGCGTCCGCATCCGCCGATCCTCGTCGGCGGCGAGAGCGACGCCGCGCTCGGGCGCGCCGCGGAGTACGGGCAGGGCTGGTTCGGCTGGAACGTCACGCCCGAGGCCGTCGCCGAACGCGTCGGCGTGCTGCGCGGTCTGCTCGCCGCGCGGGGCCGGCGGATCGAGGACGTCCGCGTGCTGGCGTCGCCCTATCTGCGGCCGACCCGCGATCTCGATGCGATGAAGCGCTACCGCGACGCCGGCGCCGACGAGGTCGTGGTGCTGCTCTCGCGCTTCGAGGGCGTCGACGGGGCGCGCGCGGCCGTCGAGAAGGTCGGGACGCGGCTGGTCGCGCCGGCGGAGGCGCTGTGAGGCGGGTGCTCGCGTCGGTGGTGGTTCTCGCGGCGGTGCTCGCGGCCGGCGTCGCGCACGCGGGGTCCTGCCCGACGATCACCTGCGGCGTGCCGATCACCGGGAACGTTTCGTTGGCGGGCGTCGACTGCCACGAGTTCAGCGGTACGACGAACGAGGTCGTGAGCATCGCGATCGACCCGACCGGGCAGGGGACGTTCAGCCCGCGCTGGACGCTGCGCGCGCTCGGTGGCGCGTCGGTTGGCGCCGGCAACTTCACCGGCCAGCGCAACCTCACGCTGCCGTCCGCAGGCATCTATACGATCGAAGTGACCGACCACAACAATGACACCGACGGCAGCTACAGCTTGACGTACGTCGTCGTGTCGGACTCGCCGGGGCGCTGCGCCGCGCCGATCGCCTGCGGCGAAACGGTCGAAGCGAGCTTCGCGGTCGCGAGCGAGAACGACACGTACGAGTTCTCGGGGACGACCGGGGACGTCGTGAGCATCACGAGCAGCGAGACCGCGAGCGGCTCAAACGCGTGCTGGGACCTCTACAACCCCGCCGGTACGTCGCTCGCGAATGCATGCCTGCAGCGGACGGTCGCGCTCTCCGACACCGGCAAGTTCACCATCCGAGCCTCTGAGAACGGCGACGACGACATTGGCTTCTATAACTTGAGCTTCACGGTGGTGTCGCCCGCGGCGTTGAGCTGTGCCACGGCCGTCGCGTGCGGCGCCAACCCGATGACGATGATTTCGCCGCGGACCAACACGGACACGTTCGCGATCACGACCGGCGTCGACGCTGAGACGGTGCGCATCACGACGACGGGCGGTGTCGGCGCGTTCTCGCCGTGCTGGACGGTCTTCGGTACCTCCGGTTCCGGGCCAACGCCCGCGGGCACGCCGACGCCCGTGTGCGGCGGCTCGGGCGACGCGCTTTTCACGAATGCCGGCGCGCACGTGATCCGCGTGTCCGACCTGAACGACGACGCGACCGGTTCCTATGGCATAGGCTTCCAGTGCCTCGGCACCGCGACGCCGACGCCCACGCCCACGCCGACGGTGACCGCGACGCTGACGGCGACGTTCACGCTGCCCCCGACCGAGACGCCGACCCCGACCCTCACGCCGACCGCGACCGGCGAGACCCCGACCCCGACGCTCAGCGCGACACCGAGCCTGACGGCGACGGTCGCGACGACGCCGTCGGCCACGCCGAAGGGAAACCCGACCGCGACGCCCATCCCGCCGGCGGCCGGCCTCGCCGATCCGACGGCCGCGAAAAACGCGGTGCGCTGTCAGAAGGCGCTGCTGAAGGCGGGTGCCAAGCTCGTGACCTCGCGCTTGAAGCGTCTCGATGCGTGCGCGACCCGGGTCCTCGGCTGCGTGCAGACGAAGCCGGGCGAACCGTCGTGTCGCGACAAGTCGGTCACGCCGTGCGCCCGCGGAATTGCCAACCTCGCGGCGGACGAGACCAAGATGCGGGCCACGATCGCGAAGGCGTGCGGCCCGCTCTCGGCCACCGACCGCGGCTCGGCCGTCGGGCTCGGCTTCGACACGCCGCTCTCGACGTGCCCGGGCACGGGCGACGTCGCGCAGCTCGCACTCTGCGCGGCGGCGCAGCACCGCTGCGACGGCGACGAGCTCATGACCCCCGAGGAGCCGCGGACGGGCGAGATGTTGCGGCTCGTCGCGGCGAGCCTCGAGCCGGGCGCGTGCCTCGCGGACTTCGGCGGCGGCGGGATCGGCGCCGGCGACCCGAAGACGGTCGGCGGACCCGTCGTGCAGTGCGCGAAGGCCGTGACGCGGGCGGCGCGCTCGCTCGCGGCGACGCGACTCGGGCGGACCGCGAACTGCGTGAACGCGGTGCTCGCGTGCATCCAGCTGAAGCCCGGCGACGCCAGCTGCATCACGAAGGCCGCGGTCCGGTGCGGCAGCGAAGCCGGGAAGATCGTCGCGGCCGAGGCCAAGTTCGCGGTCGCGACCAACAAGAAGTGTCCGGCGATTCCGTTCGCCACCCTCGCGTCGGCCGCCGGGCTCGATTGGAATGCGCTCACGGGCGTCTGCACGAGCGTCGGGGTCGGGCCGGTGTCGTCGCTCGCGACGTATCAGGAGTGCCTCCGCCGGAACCACGCGTGCGCGGCGGCGAGCGTCCTGCGGACCGCGGCGCCGCGCGCGGGCGAGATGTTGCTCCAGGTGCAGCGGCCGCTCTACGAAAGCTTCTGCCCGTTCCCATGAGCACGAGCGGACGGACATTGCTCACCGGCGCGACCGGTACCGTCGGTCACGCGATCGCGCGCGCGCTCCTCGCGGAAGGGCGCGCGGTGCGGGCGCTCGTCCGCGACGTCGAGCGCGCCCGCGAGCTCGTGCCCGACCGGGTCGAGCTCGTCGCAGGCGACGTGACGGACGCGGCGTCGGTGCGGCGTGCGGTCGCGGGCTGTGACGTGGTCTACCACGCGTCCGGCTTGCCCGAGCAGTGGCTCCCCGATCCCGGCACGTTTCGGCGCGTCAACTACGAGGGCACGCGCCACGTGCTGGAAGCGGCGCTCGCCGAGGAGGTGAGGTCGTTCCTCTACACGAGTACGATCGACGTGTTCCCGATGCCGCACGGGCAGACCTTCGACGAGTCACGGCTGGATCCGGAAGCCAAGGGGACACCGTACGAGCGCTCGAAGCAGGAGGCCGATCGTTTGGTGACGGCCGCGCTGGAGCGCGGCCTTCCCGCGCGGTTCCTGCATCCCTCCGGCGTGTACGGGCCGGCGCCCGTCACGACCGGCGTCAACGACTTCGTCCGCCGGCTGGCGCGCGGCGAGATCCCGATGCTGCTCCCCGGCGGCATGCCGGTCGTGTTCGCCGCCGACGTGGCGCGCGGGCATCTCCTCGCCGAGCAGAAGGCGCCCGTCGGCGCGCGCTTCATCCTGAGCGACGCCTACCTCACGCTCCAGGACATCGCGCGCGCCGTCCGGGAGCACGTGCCGACCGCGCGCGTGCCGGCGATCCTCCCGCGCTGGGTCGCGAAGGCCGTGTCGTCGACCGGCGAGCTGTGGGCCCGCTTCAGCGGGATGGCGCCCCTCATCCCGAGCGGCCAGCTCCACTTCCTGACGGCCGGCGCGCACCCGTCCGCGGCGCGGGCGCGCCGCGAGCTCGGCTGGGAGCCGACGTCGTTTGCCGACGGCCTCCGCGTGACGATTGCCGACATGAAGGCGCAGCAGGTGATCTGAGGCACCCGGGTCGCTGGCACGGTCGTGGCGTCCCGGCTACATAGGGCGACCTCCACGCAGCGATCGAAAGGACACGCCTCATGATCAATCAGCCGCCCCCCGACATCTTCGGGACCCCGGAGCACGAGCTTTTTCGGCAGACCGTCCGCAAGTTCGTGCAAGAGGAAATGGCGCCGCGGGCGCGCGAGTTCGATCAGAAGGGGCGCTTCGACAAGACGCTCTACAAGCGCATGGGCGAGCTCGGGATGCTCGGCCTCCGGTACGACCCGAAGTGGGGCGGATCGGGCCTCGACTGGGCGTACACGGCGGTCATGTTCGAGGAGCTCGCGGCCTGCGACAACGCGGGCGTCACGATGGGCATCAGCGTGCAGACCGACATGGCGACGCCGTCGCTGCACCAGTTCGGCACCGACGAGCTCCGCCGCCGCTACCTCGTGCCGGCCGTGCAGGGCGACATGGTCGCGGCGATCGCGGTCACCGAGCCGGACGCGGGGTCCGACGTCGCCGGCATCAAGACGCGCGCGGTCCGCGACGGCGACGACTGGGTGATCAACGGCAGCAAGATCTACATCACCAATGCGGCGACGGCCGACTGGCTCTGCCTCCTCGCGATCACCGACCCCGAGGCGGGCTACGGCGGCTACTCGCAGATCGTCGTGCCGACCGACTCGCCGGGGTTCACGTACCAGCTGCTCGACAAGATCGGGAACTGGGGCTCGGACACCGGCCTGCTGTTCTTCGAGGACGTGCGCGTGCCGGTCGCCAACACGATCGGCGAGATCGGCCGCGGGTTCCAGCAGCAGATGATGCAGTTCCAGGACGAGCGGCTGATCGCGTGCATCAGCTCGAACGCCGCGTCCGCGCTGCTGTGGGACGCGACCCGCACGTACTGCGAGGACCGCATGGTCTTCGGGCGGCCGCTCAGCAAGATGCAGGTGACGCAGTTCAAGTTCATCGAGATGCTGACGCAGATCACCGCCGCTCGCGAGCTCACGTACGCCTGCATCCGCAAGCGCATGCGCGGCGAGGACGCGACCAAGGAAATCTCGATGGCGAAGCTCTTCACGGGCCGCATGGCGCGCATGGTCGCCGACCACTGCATCCAGCTCCACGGCGGCTTCGGCTACATGAAGGAGAGCGTTGCGGGCCGCGCGTTCGTCGACTCGCGCCTCATCTCGATCGGCGGCGGCGCGGATGAGGTCATGATGCACTATCTCGCCAAGATGTTGGGCTTCTAGGTCCGGGGCCGAGAAGGGCCCATCTGCGGTGGCAGCAGGCGGGCGGGTCGGGGATGGCTTCTACGGTCGCCGGGTGCGGGCCACCCCGCGCGTACTGCCCGCCGGTGCCTCGCTGTCCGTCGCACACGCGAGGTGCGGCTCCCCGAAGCCCTCCCCGACCCGCCCGCCTGCTGCATCATCCTTTTTCCTTTCGACCTTCTTTTCGACGCCGTCGGGTTGGCACGGCGACGCGGTGCGCCGGCGATGGCCTACGGGCTTCGACGCATCGGCGGCGGGTGGGTCAGGGAGGGCTCCGGGGAGCCGCAGCTCGCGTGTGCGAAAGACGGAGAGGCTGCGGCGGGCTCTACGCGCTGGGCGCTAGGAACCCGGCGACCGTAGGAGCCCTCCCTGACCCACCCGCCGCCGACACCGCAGACAGACCGCTCGTGGCGGACCGAGGCTTCGGTGCGTGATCGAACTGAGACACGACGTCACGCCGCGTTGACGGGGCGTGCTTCCAGCGGAGCGGCGTCGACGGGAACGGTGATCACGAAGCGGCTTCCGACTCCCTGCTCGGTCTCGACGCGCAGCGTACCGCCGAAGCTTTCCTCGACGAGGTTCCGGGCGATGCAGAGGCCGAGACCGGTGCCGCGTCCGGCGTCCTTCGTCGTGTAGAGCTCGTCGAAGATCCGTGCCGCGACCTCGGGCGGCATGCCGCCGGCGGTGTCACGGACGGCGATCTCGACGTCGCCGTCGACGGCGCGCGCACTCACGACGATGCGGCTCTCGGCGCTGTGTTGCTCCTCGTAGGCGTCGAGCGCGTTCGACACCAGGTTCACGAGCACCTGGCCGAGCCGGGCCGGATCGCCGACGAGCCCGACCTCGGCGGGATCCTCCGCGAGCACGAGCTCGCAGCACTCGAGGCGGAGGCGCTGGCCGAGGAGGGCGCGGGTCTCTTCGAAGACCGCGCGGACGGTGAAGTGCTGGCGCCACGCGGGGTGCGGCTCGCGTCCGTGGCTCTTCACGCGGGTGATGAACGCCGCCGCCTTCCGCGCCCAGCCGGCGGCGGTACCCGCGGTCGATACGATCTCGCCCGCGATCTCGCGGTGGTCGTCGGGCGAGACCTCCGCGGCGGCGATCGACTCCTGGTACTCGCGGCCGAGGTCGCCGAGCGTTTGCAGCGCGTTCAGGACGGCCCCGAGCGGCGTGTTCACCTCGTGCGCGACGCTCGCGGCGAGGCGTCCGAGGGTCGCGAGGCGGTCCGCGCGGATCAGTCCCGCCTGGCTCTGCTCGAGCTGGCGAAACGCGGACTGCATCGCGGTGTACGAGCGGTTGAGATCGCGATTGGCGATCTCGAGGGCCGCCGTCCGCTCGCGCACCTGGTCCTCGAGGCCGGCGTTCAGCTCGGCGAGCTGGTCGAACGCGCGGGCGTTGGTGATCGCGAGCCCGACCTGGCTCGCGCCGGCGGCGAGGAAGACCGAGTCGTGCTCGCTGTACGAGCGCCCGGAGCCCTTGGGCCCGAGGCCGAGCGCGCCGAGCACGAAGTGTCCGCTCCGGATCGGCACGACGATCTCGGCGTCGAGCGCGTTCCAGAACGGGGGCAGCGCGTCGGTGGAGCGCTCCGCCCACGAGTAGCGGGAGAGGAGCGCGCCGTCGGCGAGCCGTGCGGCGGCCTCGGTGGGCACCGTGACCGTGGCCCCGGCCCGCTCCGCGGGAGCGACGCAGCGAAAGCGCGTGCCGTCGTCGGTCAGCCAGATGCCGGCCGACGCGGGCTGTACGCTGTCGGCGAGGATCCGGAGCGTATGGGTCTCGACGTCGGCGAGCGCGCGGGCGGACGAGAGGGCCTGGCTGAGCTCCGAGAGCACGCGCTCCGCATCGTAGCCCTTGCGGAAGAAGACGCGGTCGACGGCGGCCTGGGCCCGCGCCTTGATGGGGGCCATCGCGAGGAGGATCCCGAGATTCAGAACGGCCATCGTCACCGGCGAGAGGCTCTGCAGCGGCACGAGCACGCCGATTGCGGCGAGGGTCGCGAGGTACGCCGCCGTGATCGCCGCGAGCGCCGCCGCGTAGGTCGCCGCACGGCGCAGGAAGACGTCGATCTCGAAGAGGTCCTGCTGGACGATCGCGTACCCGAGGCTCAGCGGGAAGACGAAGGCGGTGAAGGCGCCGGCGTTCAGCGGCACGCTGCCGCCGAGGATCCCCGAGGCGGCCATGAGCGCGCCCGGGAGCGCGAACGCGCCGAGCGTGCCGAGCGCGACGACGCCGATCCGGCGCCGGACCAGAGGGGACGTCGTCGTCGCGAGCTCGTAGGCGACGACGCCGATGATCGCGAGCGCGCCGACGCCATGGCTCGCCGAGGCGACCAGGTGCACTGCCGTGTAGCCGGAGGGCGACGTCAGCGCGAGCTGGTAGAGACCGGCGAGCAGCGCAAACGGCGCGTAGATGAGTGCCAGCGTGCGGCCGCGGCGCACGCCGAGCCGGTCCGTCGGGAACACCATCGCGAGGTGGATGAAGCCGGCGGCGAGCATCGCCTCGGCGACCACGTGCAGACGGAAGAACCAATGCGGACCGTAGAGGTCGGCGGCGGTCACGACGAAGAGGCCGGTCGTGATGCACTGCACCAGGAGACCGGCGCTCGCAGCGCTGCGCTTGAGCCAGCACACTACGAGGCCGGTCAGGAAGAACGCGACGCCGGTCGAGAGGTACACGCCGAAGAGGAGGCCGTAGTCCAGCCCCGAGAAGCGGCGTGCACGCGCCTCGACGGTCGCGAGCGTCCCGCTCGGGGCGCGGATGAGATAGCGATGCACCGTGCCGGGCGTGCTCGTGGCGACGCGGTCGTAGACCTCGTCGGCGGTCGCGACCCGCTTGCCGTCGAGCGCGATCACCTGATGCTGGAAGCTCTGGCGCGCCGCCTCCCAATCCGGGAGGGCGATCGACGGCACCACGCGGTTCGCCATGAGCAGAAAGCCCGGGAAGGTCATCCCGATCCAGCGCGTGGTGTTGACGGTGACGATGCCGACCAGGACGGCGAGGAGCGCGCCCGCCACCACGAGCGCGCGGCGGATGCGGTCGGCGCGCATCACGGCGTCCTCGCGCGCGCCCACGGGCGGAGGCCGACGACGATCGCGCAGCCGAAGAGGAAGATCCACGCGTCACCGAAGCGCACGTACGGCGTGAGGCCGCCGCGGAGCCGCACGCGCTCGACGAGCGTCCCGGCGGTGTTCCGCGGAACGGTCTCGATGATCCGCCCGTAGGCGTCGATGAAGCCCGAGGCGCCGCGGCTCGCGACCCGCACCAGATCGCGGCGGGTCTCGATCGCGCGGAAGACCGCCATCGAAAAGTGCTGCTCGAGCGCGGCGCCGTCGCCGGCGTCGAGCCACGAGTCGTTCGACAGGTTCACGAGGACCTGCGCGCCCTGTCGGACGAGGTCGCTCACCAGGCGCGGAAAGATCACCTCGTAGCAGATCATGGTGCCGAGCCGTCCGATCGAGGCGAGCATCGGCTCGGCGCGCGGACCGGCGGCGTATCTGGGCTCGGCGCCCGCCTCGTCCGCGCTCGCCTCGGCGAACGGCACGAGGTGCTGCTTGTCGTAGCTCGCGAGGACCCGGCCGTTGGCCGCGACGAGCTGTGCCGAGTTCCGCGCCTCGGTGGCGCTCGCGAGCCGGGGGCTGCCGATCAGGAGCCCGCTCGGCGCGCGGGCCGCGGCGGCGGCGAGCTGCGAGCGCATCATCGGCTCGCGCTCCAGGTAGAAGTCGACGGCGTTCTCGGGCCAGACGACGATGTCCGGGCGCGTGGCGCGCGTCGCCTCGGCGGTGAGGCGCACGTACGTAGCGAGCGTGCGCTCCATGTGCGAGCGCTGCCAGCGATACGCGTTCGGCACGTTGCCTTGCACGATGGCGACACGCGCGCTCGGCCCGTCGTCGCCCGCGCCATACTGCGGCTCGGTGCGCGCGCCGTACACCAGCGCCGCCACGAGCAGCACGGCCGCGGGCGCCAAGCGCCGGGGCGCGGAGCGGACGAGGGCGGGCGCGGAGCGCCCGTCGCGCAGCCACTCGGCGACGGCGACGCTCGCGAGCGCCACGAGGAAGGAGACGGCGTACGCGCCGCCGAGGTCCGCGACCTGCACGAGCCAGAGGCTGCGGAACTGACTGTGGCTCAGCAGCTCCCACGGCATGCCGGTGAAGAGCGTCGTCCGGAGCCACTCCATCGCGACCCAGAGCCAGGCCGCGAACGGCGCGCGGGCGGCGCTCGGCAGCCGGTCCGCCCAGCGGGCGTACGCGGCCAGCATGAGACCGAACGGGATCGCCCCGTAGACCATCCACACCGCGACGACGAACGCGCCGGCCGCGAGACGATGGAACTCGAAGTACTCGAGCGACGCGTGGAAGGCCCAGCCGGTGACGCCCGTCCCCATGACGAGCGAGAAGACCGCGCCGCAGAGGAGCGCACGCCACGCCGCGAGGCCGCGACAGGGCACCATGAGCAGCGCGGGCACGAACCACGCCGCGGCCGCGAACGGGTAGGGGGGACAGGCGACCGTGTAGAGGAGGCCGGCCCCGACCGCCGCGGCGAGGGCGCGCAGCGTCCCGGCGCGTGCGGGGGAGGCGCCGGGCTCAGCGGGGGCCCGCGAGGCGCCGGGCTCAGCGGGGGCGGGCGAAGCGCCCGGCTCAGCGGGGGCGGGCGAAGCGCCCGGCTCAGCGGGGGCGGG